>JBKHFO010000319.1:0-2521 GCA_046540175.1 Candidatus Hydrogenedentota bacterium | reverse complement strand
ACGGGACCCAGATCGCGCCGGGCGGCCGGCTGCTGCTGGGCGTCAACAAGTTCGATAGCGCGCCGGGTTGGAAAGACGGGGTGGTCTACAACAATGGCATCGGCTTGGCTCGGGGGGATGGATTGGACGGCGTGACCTTCCAAGACGTCACGGTTCCGCCCATGCCGGATACAAACTTCCCTGAGTTTGGCGAGAGTGTGTTTGACCGGCGGGGATTTGATACCGACTTTGTTGACGTCACCGGGAACGGACAGTTGGATGAAGGCACAGCGGAGGATCTCATCCAATCCACGCCGCCTCATCCCTGGGAGCCGGACATACCCAACAAGCCGTGGGACCGCATCGTGGAGTTGCGCGTGCCTGCCTTGGAAGACGTTGATCTGAGCGGAATCGCGCGGCTCGTACTCAACGGCGGTGTGTTTCCGAATACCCCCGAACGGGACGGCATCGACAACGACGGCACGCAAAGCGAACTGGCCCGCGATCAAGTGGACAACAACGGGTATGAGCTTGTGACGGATTCCCCCTTTGCAGCGGCGCTGGATGAGTTCGTGAGTGATTTTCTGGTTCCCGAAGACAATCCTTTTTTGCCTGACGACTGGTTCGAAATCCGGCCGGAAGGTATCGACACGGGCCGGTTCTGGATCGATCGCTGGTACGAGATCTGGGAGGAGACCGCGGCCAGCGGCGCGGTTCCAGAGGTTGCCGCCCCGGGCACGTTCAACAGCGTGCCCGCCCCGTTCACCATTGGCTTCCCAGACGATCTAGAGGATTTGTTGATTGCGGACCCGGAGCTTGAGACCGCCGTCTTTTGGGGCACGCAGGAGGGCTTTGAGTACCTCGGCAACGAAGTGACGCCATTGGACTGGAAGAACCAGATCGAGCGCCGGTGGTACCCCGGCGATCGGGCGGTCATTACGCTGTACGAGGGACCCGCCTTCCGCCAGCGCGTGGTGGACGAGATCACCTATTCGGAGTGGGACATCATCAACCGGTCGCCGGATAACGGCGTAAATGCGTTCGATTTCGGGCGAGTGTCCCTCAATGGCAACTACCCCACCCTGTGGCCGCCGAACACGATGGGGCAGGACTTCTACAAGACGCTGGAGCGTACGCATCCCCTCTACCACGGCGACACGGTGGGCCGGACCAACCGGTGGCAGGCCACAGACGGCGCCTACGACGACTGGGCGCCGAACATGGGCGCGTATACCCGCGTCGAAGACCCGGAGGGGAGCGGCAATTTCGTTCCGGTGCATTGGTTTGACCTCGGCGAAGAACCCGCGGTGCGCCGTTACGGCCACGCGATGTCGGGTTCGCCCTTGCGGCCGAACATCACGCAACGGCTCATCGAACAGCGCGAGTTTCACGACCCCGATGATGAGTGGGAGCATCCCAACATGCCCCATCTCGCCACAAGCATGAACTGGGACGATGGTCTTGCCCCCTACACGCGGGTGGTGGACACGCCGGAGGACCTCTGGTGGGCGTTCGACGAGGCAAGCTTGCAGCACGAGGCCTACACCGGCCCCGGCGATCTGATGGGCGTGCCCTACTTCGCCACGGCCCGGCGCAACCCTAATAACGCGGATCTCCCCTTCGGCGGGACGCGGGCGGACGGCGCCCTGGTGGGCCAGAAGTACACGGACGATTTGGCCGCGATAACCAACAATTTCGCGCCGGACAGCATCCAATTGACGGCGGCCCAAGCCGAATTCGAGCCGGTGCTGCCGACGGCCGAGGATATCGCGGATGATCCCGAGCTGGCGGAGTGGCAGGCCACTGAATTGCCTCAGGCGTGGCGGCCCGTGCATCTCTTTGAGTTGCTCGGCGACGACGCTCTGCCCGAGGATATGGCCCATGATGAGCCGTTCGAGCCCTTCTACCTGTTTGAACCGCCGCCGGCCGATGCGTTGCCCGAAGATCCGCTGTTCAGGGAGGGCGAGCCGGACTTGCCGCGCTGGCCGTTGGAAGACCGGCGCGTAATGTTCGTCTCCGGCAATTTGGACGGGTTCCAGGCGGATCCCTCTGCCGAGGATGACCGCGACACGATCCCCGCCGCCGAGGCCTTCTTCCATTGGGGCGCGGAGGATGGCCTGGTCAACGGCGAATACGACGTGTACCTGGCCGTGGCCGAGGACCTGGACCCCGTGCGCCGGGCCGACCTGGAACTGCGGGCTTGGAGCGTAAACGAGGGGCTGGGCGAGGAATCGTTGCTGACACCCGAAGGCCAAGCCTTCATGGAGACCGAGGCCGCTACCGAGCAGGTGGACATCGCGCTGGACGCGCAACTCTTCACCGACCAACAGGGCGACCTCGTGAATCCGAGATGGAGCGATCCCGACGTCGATCCGGAATTGGAACCGGTGAATGCGGGCGACGGCTTTGGCGAACTGCGCGGATTGCAGCCGGACAGCGACGGTCTTGTGCGGCTGGGCACGGTGCGCGTGGAGAACAACTACCTCGGCCTGCACCTGCGCAATTGGACCCCGCGCAACCGGCTCGCGCGCTTCTCGCGCGT
>JBKHFO010000318.1:0-2582 GCA_046540175.1 Candidatus Hydrogenedentota bacterium | reverse complement strand
CAAGGTCAAGGCGGTTTCGTGTTGACGCCGCAACTGCGCGCCAATGTCCAGATAGATGAAGGGTATGTGCTGGCGGAAGGATGGATCGAGAACCTTGATATCGACGACGAGCAGGAGAGCGGCAGTTTCACATTGGAGTTACCGGCCGAAGCCGGCGAAGAGGATGTGGTATTCGACCAGGCCACCCACATTTATGGCGCCGATGATGTTGATGCGGAACAGACATTAGCTCCCGGCGAGCTGGATAACGGAATGCTGGTATTGGTTCAGGGGGAACTGTCGGCGGATGAGTTGTTGGCGGATGAGATCTGGATTCTCGAATACCCTGAGTCCGAGAACGGCGCCAACGACGCCAACGGCTAAGTTCATCGGCCAGGCATAACGTTTTGTTTCACGCTCGCGCGCTCCCCGTTCCAGTACGGGGAGCGCCTTTTGATCGCGTCATGGCTCACGCCAACCCGCAAAGCCCCAAAACTCGGTTGGGGAGATTTTCCACCGAGTTTTCCACAAGGCGTTGATATGCGGGACTGCCATGGTTTAGTACGGCCCCCAATCGCCGGATAAGCTGGTGTGAGACGATGTTGTTCCCTGAAGTAGCGTCCTTACCCGGCGATTTGGGGGTCAGCTCTAACGTTGTAGCGGTGCGCGAAATCAAGTAGAATCGCACGCGTTTCCGGCTGTTTGTTCGTAATGGGGAGGGGTTTTTCATGGATGTGCAGCGGTACCGCGACCTTATCGCCCGCTTCTCCGAGGCGCGGGTCATGGTGGTGGGCGATATCTATCTCGACGAGAACGTGTTTGGGGTTGTGACGGGCATCAGCCTTGAAGCGCCCATCCCAGTGTTCGAGATCCATGACCGGCGGCACAATCCCGGGGCGGCGGGAAACGCGGCGTGTAACGTGGCTGCCTTGGGCGCGCGGACGGACATGGTGGGTTTCATAGGCAGCGATCCCAACGGCGAAATCGTGCAGCGCGAATTCGCCTCGCGCAAAGTGAGTTGCCGGGGAATCGTGGTGGATCCCGAACGTCCCACGAACACGTACGGCAAACTGCGCGCGGGCACGTTCAACGCGCCGAGCCAGGAGGTGCTTCGCACCGACACCCCGCGCCCAACGTGGATAGCCGGCGAAACGGAGGACGCCATCATTGCGCGTATCCGCGAACTGGCGCCGGAAAATGACGCCATCGTGGTGGTGGACCAGGCCTGTTCGGTGGCGACAGATCGCGTGCTTCAAGCCATTGTGGAAACGGCGCGGGAGCATGGCCTGATCACCGTGGGCGACAGCCGCGAACGCGCCGGGGCTTTTCAAGGATTCGACGTCATCGTGCCCAACGACCGCGAGGCGGGGCTTGGCGCGGGGATTGAAGTCTCGGATGAGCAAAGCCTGGAACAAGCGGGCCGGCGCCTCTTGAACACAAGCCGAAACGCCTTGATTACCCGCGGTCCCAAAGGGGTCAGCATCTTCCGTGAAGACGGCGGGATAACCCGCGTACCGTGTGATCCCCTCGAACCGGTGGATGTCACCGGCGCGGGAGATACCGTGACGGCCGCCGCCGCGGTCACCTTGGTGGCGGGCGGAACGTTGCACGACGCCGCCGTACTCGGCAACAAAGCCGCGGGGTTGGCGGTCATGCGTCAGGGCGTGGTGACGGTGTCCGCCGAAGAGCTGGCGGAGACCCTTGAACAGGGCCAGGGGCTATCCAAGGCGCGGACGTCAGGCCAACTCGCGCGGGAAGCCGCCCGGTTGCGGGAGCAAGGCAAGACCATCGTCTGGACCAATGGCTGTTTCGATATACTCCACGCCGGTCACATCACCTATTTGCTAAAGGCGGCGGCCCTGGGGGACGTGTTAATCGTGGGCCTTAATGGCGATGAATCCGTCCGCCGGGTTAAAGGCCCGCGGCGGCCAGTGCACAGTGAGAATCACCGCGCTTTGCTGTTGTCGGCGCTGGAATGCGTGGACTACGTCTGCATCTTCGGCGAAGACTCGCCCCTGGAGCTTATCCGCGAGATCCGGCCCGCTATCTACGCCAAAGGGAGCGATTACACATTGGACAGCATTGACCCGCACGAACGCGCGCTCATGGAAGAGTTAGGAGGGCGCATCAAGATTATTTCCGGCGTGGAAGGCGAATCGACCAGCGCCATCATTACGCGAATCGCGGGCGAATGAACCAGGTTTCATTGACCCAACACTTCGGCCCGCCGGCCGGGCGAGGCTCCCCCCAATCGCCGGATAGGGACGCTATTCCCGTGTGTTTACATCCCCCTTGATCCCCCTTCAAAGGGGAATTATGCGCCTCCAGCACCCACATCGGGTAAGCCGTTATTCACCTAACAGGTGAGTTGATCAATTCCCCCTTGGAAGGGGGTGGCCCGAAGGGCCGGGGGATGTAACCACCCCGCAACCTCCTTACCAGGCGATTGAGGGCTCACGTATTCGTTGCATTCATGGCGGACGGGGCAGTATACTGCAAGATAATCAGTGGGCCGCAAATGGCTGCTGTTGGTTGATAATTCGTCATCGGAGGCGCCATGTTTGAAGGAATGGGCAATATTTCCGGGCTTCTAAAGCAAGCCA
>JBKHFO010000317.1:0-2587 GCA_046540175.1 Candidatus Hydrogenedentota bacterium | reverse complement strand
GATGGGACAGACTTTCCCTAGGGGAACGGCGTCTTATGGGGAGGTTGCGCCCACCGTGGAAACAGATCCCCTTGACCTATACCGACAAGGCTTACTAGGAGAACCGGAGGAGACATCGTTACACGGGATGTATTTCACTCTGGTTTCAACTAGCGACCGGTAAGGACACAGACCAATGTCTAAGAAGTTTCTGCCGCTGGTTACACTCTTCTCCGTGGCATTGAACGTGGCGTTCGTCAGCATCTGGGCCGCTCATGTGTTGGAGGCGAGCCGCCCCGCCGATATCACGGAGGAACGCCAAGGCGTCTGGTGTCCACTGCACCGAGAGTTGAATGTCACCTCAGCGCAATGGCGGCAACTCGAACCCCAAATACACGCGTTCCACGAGCGCACGGACACCGTTCGAGAGGACCTTGCTCAGCTGCGAAGCGAGCTGATTGACCTCCTCGCCGACGACGACCCTGATAAGAATGCGATTGCCGCCAAGCAAGAAAGAATCCGGAGGGCTCAAAAGCAAATGCAAGAGATTGTGACGGAACATTTGCTGACACAGAAGGACATCCTAACGTCCGAACAAGAGGAAAGACTTTTTCACATGATGCACGAACGAAACGCTGCTGGCCGTTCCGGGCGCATGCGGGGAGTTACTGGTTTGGGAATGGGGAACGGAAGAGGCGAACCGTCCCCATGACAACCCCGCGAATGCCACGCCAAATCAGGAGTAAGCGATGATTTTTTATCCGGTCTTCCCCCACGCCCTGGCAGTTGCAGTGATCCTTTTATACAGCGGGTGCGCCACTCTCGCGCCAACGGAACCCTTCGCGAGCGCGCCACGGACCGAATATGCCGCTGAACGCTCCGTTCAAACGCCCGCCCCGGTTAAGGAAGACGGGACGGCCCCCTCTCCGCTCCCGGGCGGCAAACTCACGCTTGAGGACTGCATCTCCCATGCGTTGAACAATAACCCTGAGCATCTGATGGCCGGCGCGGAAGTGGAGAGCGCCCGGGCGCAGGCGAAAATTCAGGGGGGCGCGCGGTGGCCCAACATCGGTCTGACGGGGAGCTATTTCCGTCATCTCAACTCCCAACGCCTGGGATCTCCCACAGCCCCCGGCGCACCCATGTATTACACCGACGACATCGTTTCAGCGGATGTCGTGATCCGGATGCCCTTGTACACTGGCGGCCGGATTGTGAACGAATTCCGCGCGGCTACGCTGTTGTCCAACGCCGCGAGCCACACGTTCGCCCGCTCGGAAGAAGAACTCATTTTCAATGTAAAGAGCACCTATTTCAGCATTCTGGCGCAAAGGGAAGTCATCGAATCCACGGAGTTCTCCCGCGAGGTGCTGTCCCAGCATCTGGCCCGTACAGAGGAACTGATTGAAACGCGGAAAGCCGCGCCGGTGGATGCGTTGCGGACCGAGGTGCGCCTTGCGGAAGTGGAACATCAGCTCTTGGAGGAGCGAAACCGCTACGAGATTCAACACCGGCTTCTCGTGAATCTCATGGGAGTGGACGATGGCAAGGCGCGGGAAATCGAGCTTGCTGGCGAGTTGAGCAGGGACGAAGCGCGAGATGAAGAGAACGTCCGGGAGTTTGTCCGGCGGGCTTTTCGCCAACGCCCGGATTATGCGGCCGCCCTGGCCGAAGTAGAGGCGCAGGCCAAACGCGTGGACGCCGCGCGGGGAGAACGGGAACCCACGGTCTCATTTGAGGCGGCTTACGGCGGCCGATGGGGAATTGGAGCTTCGGGCGGCTCTTCCGGGGGCGGCGCTCCTTCCCTAGGCATCAATGCGGCGGGAGAGCCCTCATTGTCCACGACTTCATCGCTGCCAGGCGGCGGTTCGCTCGCTTCGACCTGGGGATCAGACGGCTTCTCCTCTGCGCGCTTCACCCCCGCCACCGGCGATGGCGCCGAGAGTTTCCGGGACAGCGGACGAATCGGCGTGACGGTGGACGTGCCCATCTTTGAGGGGGGCCAAATCCAGGCGTCCATCGCCAAGGAACGCGCCCAATTCCGTGCGGCCCAGCAACGTCTTCGCAGACTTGAACTGGAAATCATGCTTGAAGTGGAGACGGCCGTGTCTAACGTTACTTCCGCCTTCGAACGGGTGCGGGTGGCCGAGAAGAGCATCGCGGAGGCTGAGGAAAGCTTGAAGCTCGAACGACAGAAGTACACCCTCGGAAGAGGCGCCGTCGTGGACGTGCTCGACGCCGAGGAAGCATTGTTGCAGGCGCAAACCAACTACCATGGAGCGCTGGCGGATTATCAGATCGCCAAGGCGGAACTCCAGTTAGCCGCGGGAGAAAAGAGATCATGACCGCACGGATTCACTGGCGAGTTTCCATGCTCGCAACGGCCTTTCCCCTAGGAGCAGCCGTGTTTTTCTTGCTGATTCTGACGGGGTGTGACGGAAACGGTGAACAAGGGCAGCGTGGCCGTGATCGAGACGCGCGCGTTGCCGTAACAACGGCAGAGACCGACCGCATCGTTCACTCACTCGATGCAACGGCCGAAGTGGTCCCCACCCATCGCGTCGAGATTAGCACAACCGTGGAAGGCCCTCTTGACTTCTTTCCTTGG
>JBKHFO010000316.1:0-2603 GCA_046540175.1 Candidatus Hydrogenedentota bacterium | reverse complement strand
TCCGCGGCGATGCCGAGCGCTTCGCGGACGATGCCCTCGGCGTCGAGATCGGAGTGCGCCATCAAGGCGCGGGCGGCGGCGAGGGCGTAGCTTCCGCCGGAGCCTATCGCCAGGATGCCGTCGTCGGGTTCGATGACCTCGCCGTTGCCGGAGATGATGAGGGAGCGTTCCCCGTCGCACACCGCGAGCAAGGCCTCGAGATGGCGCAGGTAGCGGTCCGTGCGCCAATCCTTGGCCAATTCGACGGCGGACCGAAGCAGGTTGTTGTTGAACTCGCTCAGTTTGCCCTCGAAGCGCTCGAAAAGCGTGAACGCGTCCGACACTCCGCCGGCGAACCCCGCCAACACCCGGTCGTCGGCCAGCCTGCGAACCTTCAGCGCGTGTTGTTTCATCACCGTGTCGCCAAGCGTCACCTGGCCATCGCCGCCGACGGCGACCTGGCCGTCCTTTCGGACGCCGAGCACGGTCGTTGCGTGACACACTTCCATGAACATACCTCCCGGATGTGAATTGAGCACGCGGATTTGCGAATGCCGTCCAGCTTAGCACAGACGGCCGCCACGCGGATAACCTCGCTGTGCGCGTAGTTCAAGCCCTGTTGTGCGAGCAGAGCGGTCGGATGGCGGGTTATGTCCCCGTTTGACACCCCGCTGACAGCAGGGGTGGATCACCCCATCTCGTTTCCGTAACGGCCGGCGAAAACGCCGCGGATCAGCAGGCGCGGAAGGGCGAGTAGTAGCAATATGGCGCGAAGAACCGCTCTTTCCGCCCGTGGGAACACAGAAAAACACCCCGATCCTTTTGGACCAGGGTGTTGATGATATTCGATGTGGGGGGGCCACTGGCGTACGGCGCGTCCGTCTTGATCCACAACGCGCGCCTCACGTATCCGCCACGAACGCCCCGAAGTGGTCCTTTGCTGAAGACAAGTAAACGAACCCCGCCCTCACCCACCTTAGTATCGGGCGGAAGCGGGGTCCCTATTCTTACATGGCCGTCTTTGGCGCCGGGGTGTGCTTCTGTTACTCGGCTTCCTCGTCTTCTTCGCCTTCGGGAGGCCGAATAGTGAAGGCCATGCCCTCCTCGCTCTCTTTCACGTCGAGCACCGCGCCTTCCAGCTTTTCGCCGACATCGGGCTCGATGACCATGATTTTGGCGCCTTCCTGCTCGACGACTTGGTCCTCTTCCTTCTCGCTGTCCAGCGCCAGGTTGAGTTCGCCTTGGCCGTCGAACACGAGCCGCAGAACTTGTTCCGGCTCATGCTCGACGTTTTCGAGGACTTCCTTCAGTGCCGCAGTGGCGCTGTCCGTAACAGTGAGTGCCATAACTAGGCCTCCTTTTTTTTGATAATCTGAGCAGTTTCCCCGAATCGCCGCCTTGGCCGGCATCGGGCGCTGGCTGCTCGTTACATCAGATCAAGCATTTACTTTACAGCATGGAGATAGGATGTGTCAAAGTATGTCAAAATCAAAGGAGCGGTAAAGGCAAACCGCGGTTTGCGTTGAACGACCGCGAGCCGTATCCTGGACCACTCTCGCTGGGGAAAACCACTTTCCATGGCCTTGCATTCCCATTTGGTGTTCGCGGGGGACGGCTATAGGCGCACCGTGAGCGAACTCTTGTCTGAAACCATAGTCAAGGAGCGAAGAAAGCATAACCATGAAAACGCATCGTATTGGCATCATCATGAATGGCGTCACTGGACGCATGGGCACTAATCAGCACCTCATCCGCTCGATTCTGGCGATTCGGGAACAAGGGGGTATTCAGGTGACGCAAGGTGAGGCGATCATGCCGGAACCCTTGCTCGTAGGCCGAAACGAGGCCAAGCTTCGCAAGCTTGCCGCAGCCCATGGGGATCTCCCGTACACGACGGACCTCGAGGCCGCTTTCGGCGACGATCAATACTCCGTTTACTTTGATGCACAGACCACCCTGCTGCGGTATGACGCCGTGAAAAAGGCCATCGCGGCAGGCAAACACATCTATTGCGAAAAACCGGTCGCCACCACCTCGGCGGAGGCGATGGACCTGCACCATATGGCGGAATCGGCCGGGGTGAAGCATGGGGTGGTCCAGGACAAGTTGTGGCTGCCGGGGCTTAGGAAACTGCACTATCTCATTGAGATGGGCTTTTTCGGGGACATCCTATCCGTCCGGGGCGAGTTCGGCTATTGGGTGTTCACCGGCTTTGGACAGCCCGCGCAGCGTCCGTCGTGGAACTACAAGAAGGCCGAGGGCGGCGGCATCATCCTCGACATGTTCTGCCACTGGCGCTACGTCATCGACAATCTTTTCGGCAATGTCCAGTCGCTGTCGGCGCTAGGAGCCATCCACGTCAAGAAACGCAAGGACGAAGACGGGCAGCCCTACGACTGCGACGCCGACGACTCCGCGTACGGGACGTTTGTCACGGATCGGGACATCGTCTGCCACTTCAACTCTTCGTGGTGCACCCGCGTTCGGCGTGACGATCTCCTGACGGTGCATGTAGACGGCATGAACGGCTCGGCCGTGGCGGGGCTCCGGGATTGCTTCGTCCAACACGACGCCAACACGCCCAAGCCGGTGTGGAATCCGGACATCCCGAGTCCCATCGACTT
>JBKHFO010000315.1:0-2606 GCA_046540175.1 Candidatus Hydrogenedentota bacterium | reverse complement strand
CGCCGCCTTGGAGGCGGCGATGCCGGCAAGATGCCGGCGCTACGTAAACCCTTCTGCGGGAATGAGCGTGACAAATTCCCCCTTTGAAGGGGGTGGCCCGCAGGGCCGGGGGGGATGTTCGGACCGCCGCCTTGGAGGCGGCGATGCCGGCAAGATGCCGGCGTTATGTGTTTCCCCTTCCGAACGGGGATACAGAACAGGGGAATGAAATTCGCTTAACGCGGACGTTCTGTGCCACAATGCGATGCGTTGAGGCGTGAGGTAATATTGGCGTCCCAGCGCGGATTTTGGAACAGAGGGCTCGCGAGTGGTAAAAATAGTCTTGACAGTCTTCAACACGCTTTATTACAATGGCGTTCCAAGCCTAGAGTATACGCGCGCCCAGGTGCGGAGTGCTGGCCCCGGCGGCGTCAGTGTGGCGTAAGCCACCACGAGGATAAACGCATGGCTAAATCAACACGGAGCCGTTCAAAGCGCCTTGTGCTGGATATTGGAACCAGCGCCGTCAGGTTGTGTGAATTGACGCCCACGAGGGAAGGCTTACAACTAACCCGCTATCTCCAGCGAGAGATCCCCTTGGACCCCGATTTGGACAAGGAGTCCAAGGAGCAAGCGCGCAAGCAGGCCCTTCAAGAGCTATTGAAGGAAGCCCGGGTACGCACGCGCAAGACCATCTTCGGCATTCCCGGCCAGTCCGTCTTTACCCGGACCCGCGCGTTGCCCCCCGTGCCCGAGCATAAAGTCACGCAGATTGTTCGGTACGAAATCCAGCAACAGATTCCCTTCTCCCTTGATCAGATCGCCCTCGACTACCAAGTCCTCGGCCGGACGGAAGCCGGCGGGTACGATGTGCTCATGACCGCGAGCAAAGAAGACGTGGTCGAGCGGTACATCGACTTGATCAAGAGCGTGAAACGCACCGTCGATACCGTCGATATTTGCCCCTTGGCCGCCTACAACTGGGTCAAGCAGACTGGGCAGTTCGGCGAACAGGGCGAGTGCGTGGCCTTGGTGGATATCGGCGCCAAGACCACCGACATCGTGATCGAGTCGGGCAATCAGTTCCGTTTCACCCGCAGCCTGAATGTGGGAGGCAACGACATTACCCAAGCCATTGCGCAGGCCTTTGGCAAGACCTTCGCCGAGGCCGAGCAGGTCAAGCGGCAGCGCGCGTTCGCCCCGACCGGCGACCCCCAAAAAGACGGCAAGGGCGGCGAGGCGGTTGGCCAAGCGTTGACGCGCATGGTGAATGAGATTGGCCGTTCCTTTACCTATTTCCGCTCGCAAGCTGGCGGAGCGCCCGTCAGCCGCGTGGTGTTGTGTGGCGGCGGCGCGGGGTTGCGCAACATCGCGCCGTTCTTGCAGCGTGAACTGGGCGTGGAAGTGCGGCTTGTTCAGTCATTGGCTGGCCTTGCCGTGGGCCCTGCCGCGCAAGATGTTAACCAACAACCCGAGCGCGCGGTTACGTCGCTTGGCTTGGCGCTGCGCGCCGTGGCCGGGGCGCCCCTTGAAATCAATCTAATCCCGCCGCGCGTCCAAGAGATGACCCGGAGCAAGGAGCAGGTCCTTTACTGGGGCCTTTCGTTGGCGACGCTGGCGCTGATTGTGGCGACGATTATCCCCGTGCATGCGGCGCAAGACCAAGCGGTGCGGGAAAATATAGAGGAACTGCAAGCGAGCCTGCGGAGTTATGCGCCCGATCTGGCGACTCCAGGTACGAGTCCCACGGCGTCTTCGGAGGTGGAAGAAGAGTTCGCGGAGGTCAGCGCCCAAGTCGACGCGTACCGGGAGCAAGTCGAACAGTTGGACCAAGTTCACCAATACCGGATGTACTGGGTCCCCCTTCTCGCGGTTGTCAACGAGCGCCGGCCCGATGGGTTATGGTTTAGCCAGATCTCAAGCACCTACATTGGCGAAGACGCCCAAGAGCAGCGTGGAGGATTCGGCGGCGGCATGGGCGGCGGTATGGGCGGCGGCATGGGCGGCCAACAAAGTGGGTACATCCAGAGCACGGGGTTCCCGGGTATAGGACCCAGCGGCGGCCGCGGCGGCCAGATGGGCGGCATGGGCAGTATGGGCGGCCAGATGGGAAGTATGGGCGGTCAAATGGGGGGTATGGGCGGCGAGATGGAGGATCCCGATGAAATGGAAGTGCAGCCGCCCCCTGAGCCCAACGGCGTGATCATCCGAGGCGTGGCGCGGGACTGGGAACGGATTCTGAACTTCGTGGAAGAACTACGCGAATCGGGCTTTTTCGTTGAAGGCGGCGTTCATTTCAGCGAAGCGTTCGCCGATGTGGTTTACGAATCCGAACTGTACAATTTGCGTATCATGGATGATACCGATGGCCCCGGCGGGGGCGGTGGCAGAGGTATGGGCGGTGGCATGCCCGGCGGCCGCACCGGTCAAATGGGGAGCGAAAACCAGGGCAATCGGTATAGGATGTTCCGGGTGGATCTCCAGTTTGCTGGTGACGCCCCCGATGATATTACCAGCGGCATGGATGAAGAAGGACCTGGTGGGGGACCCGGCGGCCCCGGCGGTCCCGGCGGCGGCCCCGGCGGCGCTGGCGGTCCGTCACCGGAGGGCGGGGGAGACGAAGGGCC
>JBKHFO010000314.1:0-2609 GCA_046540175.1 Candidatus Hydrogenedentota bacterium | reverse complement strand
TCTATTGGTGCAGGCGTTCTTCCCAGTTGTAGCCGGGGGCGGTGACGATGTTTTCGAGGCGCTGGATGCGGCGGTCGAGTTGGTCGAAGGTGCGTTTGAGCCGTTGCAGCGCCATTTTGCGCGAGGTGACGTAGCTGGTGTAGAACTCCTGTTCTTCCGCCGAGCGCGGGGGGAGGACGGGTTCCGGCTTCATGAGGAGCGCGGCAAGCAGGTAGATGCCGAGCACGGGCCAGATGCCGCCGAAGAAGAGGAGCAGCACGGCCACGACCCGCGTCCAAAAGATCGAGAAGCCGCTGTATCGCGCAAGCCCCTTGCACACGCCAAAGATGGCGCCATCCCTCGCCCGGTAGGGGCGTTCGTAAATCGGTTCGTAGTTCATTGCCGCTCTCCTTTCCGTTCACGCTCCAGTAAAATGGTTTCCAAGGCTTCCACGCGTTGCTCCATGCGGGCCAGGCCCGCGTGAAGTTCTTGAATGGTTACTGCTTCTTCATCGTCCTCGGCCCGGCGGCTTCCGCCGCGTATGATGCGCAAGGCGGCAAGCACCAGGCCGCCAATCAAGCCTATTAACACGATGGCGTAGAAGCCGCCCACCGCCACTAGACCGACAATATCCACCGTTGGACTCATCAATTGTCACTCCCCTTGGTTGTTGCTGCTGTTGTAAGACGGTTCGTTGCTTCGCGGGTTAGTAGTCCGCGTCGGTTTCGCGCTCGGCGCGGGCCAATTGCGCGTCGAAATGGCGCATGCGCTGTTCGTAGTACCCTTCCCCGACCACTTCGGCTTCTATTCGTTCGCCGCGGGAAGGGCGCATGGCCCACCACAGGACGCCCGCCGCGAGAAGCCCGAGCACGGCCAGGACCACCAGGCCCGCCACCAGCGCGAAGGCGGCGCCCACGGCGAGCGAGGCGATGAAGAATACGAGGCTGAACCCGAGCCCGAGAATGAACCGGACGATCGGGCCGACGACGGGCAGCATCGCCAGCAGGGCGATGGCGGCCGCGATCAGAAGAAGGTTCTTTGTGCGTCGTGTCATTGTTTTGTCCTCAAGCGTTTCCGCGGGGGAACATCCGCCGGAATACTTGCGGGTTCCATCCTCGGCCGCAGTGTTGAAAGTAGAAGCGGCGCGTCGCCGCTTTGGATATTCTCATGCCGGCAAGATGCCGGCGCTACGGGGGAACATCCCCCTTGATCCCCCTTCGAAGGGGGAATTCCATTTTGCACATCGGCTACATCGGCTAGTTCCCCCTTCCGAAGGGGGTGGCCCGGAGGGCCGGGGGATGTACACGGCCGGCGGTACGGGGCTACTTGCCCTCCACGCCTTCGCGGGCGTTTCGGATGGCCTCGGTCAATCCTTGCGGATCGTCGGTGCCGATGCGAAATTTCTTGCCATTTTTCAGATGCATTTCGACCGCTTCAAGCCCGGAGACGTTGAACATCCAGCCGTGCGGTATCAGGCGGATGCCCCACCCGTAATACCAGGGGTTCCGGACGGGCTTGACCTCTTTAATGTCATCGATACGAAACCGTTTGCGAATCAGGCCCGGGCCAAACGCCGCCACCACTTCGTTCCGGCTAACCTCGACGGTGAGCGCGTGGAACAGGAACGCGCCCACGGCGAGCATGGCCGCCGCCGCGCCGGCCCCGAGGCGGCTTTCGGGAGCCAGCATAAACGCCCCGATCGATACGGCAAGTCCCACGCCGAAGGTCACATGGAGCAACGTGGCGGGCTGTCTATGCTTGTAGATGCGCATGGTGTGTTCCTGCCTTTCCGCCTTCCGGGGACTTTACGCCCGGCCGCTGGTCTCGAGGTCTTTCCACCGGCTGCTGCGTTCCTGCTCGATGAGGATGGCCTCAAGGTTTTCCACCCGCCCGCGCAGTTCCGTGACTTCGTGGCGCAGATGGTCGAGTTCCGCGCGTTCTTCGTTGTCGAGCTGCTTGGTTTGGTGCTTGTTTCGCTCCTCGAAATAGGAGTAGAGCAGCACCATGCCCACGATGACTATCGCCGCCATCCAAAAGTATCCCATGAGAAGTCTCCTTTCTCGCCGGGGCTCGCCCCGAGTCTATTCACCACCGCGCCCGTTGGGGCTCGCGCTCCTCGAGTAGGATGGTTTCCAATGCGTTCAATCGTTCCTCAAGGCGTTCGGCGGTACGGTGAAGTTCCTGTATGAGTTCCGCCTCTTCTTGAGGCGAGCCCGGTCCCTTCCGATCGTCTCTCATGAGGACGCGTATGCTCCACACGAACAGGAACAGCAGGATCAAGGGCAACGCCACAACGGGAATCACGAACCAGCTCACGCCGGCGGAGGCGCCCGGTTCGACGCTGACTCGAACCGACGTCAGCCCGGCCAACAAAGCGAAGACCGCCACGAGAATGGCGAGGCAGACAATGGCCCCGGCCGCGAAACGTAGTACGCTGCTCATCGGTTAGTTCTCCTTGCTTTAAGCGTTGCCTTGCGCCAATCCGCCAGATAAGGCGGTGCATCGGTTGTTTACATTCCCCGGCCCCCTTCGAAAGGGGGAACGCGCCTCGTACCGCCGGCATCTTGCCGGCCCTTCAGGCTTGCGCCATTATTGTACGCCCGCGCTGGCGTTTCACGCCATAGGGGCGG
>JBKHFO010000313.1:0-2619 GCA_046540175.1 Candidatus Hydrogenedentota bacterium | reverse complement strand
GGGAGACGGGCCGGGCGGCGCGTTCGTTCCATGTGGCGGGGCCGGTGGGAGACCTCACGGTCGATGTGTCGTCCCACGGGCTAAAACGCATTGTCCTTTTGCCGGAGAGGGCCCAGGCGGAAGCCGAGGTGTCCCAGCCCGATGATCCCTTGCTTCGGGCGATTTACGCGGAACTGCACCGGTATTTCGCTGGAACCCCAGTGGATTTCGCGGAAATCCCGCTGGATCTCGAGGGGCACACGGCGTTTCGCCGGGCGGTTTGGGACGCCGCCCGGCGCGTGCCATGGGGAGAGACCGAATCGTACGGGGGACTGTCCCGCGCGCTTGGCCGGTCCAACCGCGCCGCCGTGGCGGTGGGCCAAGCGCTGGCGGCCAATCCCATCCCCATCGTGATCCCGTGTCACCGGATCCTCGGCGCGGACCGTAAACTCACCGGGTTCTCGGGCGGGCTGGAATGGAAACGGCGCCTGCTCGCCTTGGAAGGCATTCGGGTGGCAGGGTGAGCTATCAAACGAGCCCTCGCGTTAGGCCTCAAGGCGGCGGGAGGCCGTGCCGGCTTGGGAGCTGGAAGGCGTTGACCTGCGCTCGCTCGTGACGGCCTTTTGTGAAAGCCCCTTTCGCGGGGAGGACGGTTCGCGCTCAGTCCCCGTCTTCCCCCTCCATCATGTCGCTCACGTTGTTCGATATCACCACGTTGCCCGCCGCGCGGTTTTCGATGCGCTCCTCGCCGTGGATGAAGTTTTCGCTGATGATGGCGCGGGTGACGCCTTCCTCCAGAATGATCTGCGGCATGTCCTGGTGGAACTCGTTGCCGCGGAACATCACGCTGCCGCTCCTGACGCGGAAGGCTTCGGTCGCCTCGCCGTGCCCGCCCCAGTTGTGGAAGGTGCTGTCGCTAAAACGGACCGTGCCGGTTCCCTCAAGCACGCCGATGCGGTGCGCCGGTCCCCAAAAGGCGCAGTTCACGAAGCTGACCGTGCCGCTATGCGTATCCGTGACGCGGACCATCGTGGGCTCCTCGCCTTCAAACGAGACGAACTCGCCATTGGTGATGAGCAGGCCGTACGGGAGGGTCTCCTCTACCTTTATCGCCGTGTGACAGCGGTCCGCGCCGATGCCTAACAAGTTGGCGTTGGCGGCCCCGGCCTCGGTGGCGATGAAATGGTAGCCAATGTTATACCCAAACGCGAACGTGTTGTGGACGTAGTGCCAGTCGGATTTCCCAAAGATGAAGGCGGTGGCGTTTTCCTCCTGCCATTCATAGAGATCGTTTCCCAAACCTGACCACCATGGATTCCAGTGCACGTTCTCGATGCGGCCGATGTCGTAGATGGCGTCGACGTATACGCCGATGTGCAAGGGTTGCCCATGCACATTGCGGATGAGCGCGCGCTGGTTTTGGCTGGCGTCAATGGCGTTGTAGGGGTTGAGCATCTGGACGTCGATGATCGCGGGATTGTTGCCGCGCATCTGGACCGCGTACGGGTATGGCGCCGGCGGCGCCGAGGCGGGGTCTTGGTCGGGATAGTAAAGGGACACCCCTTGCAGCGTGGAGTTGTTGTCCAGCGAAATGAAGGGCGCGCCATCCTCGCCCTCGCCTGCTCCCGCGCGGACCAGGAACGTCGTGCCGAATTCCGGCAGTTCATCCGTCCCGTCGCGGATTCCCGCGTGCGCCGGGGCGTAGTGATACACGCCGCGCAAGGTCACTTCACGCGGCACATTAATGGGCTCGGAGAATAGGTACTCGCCGGTTGGCGCCCACACCACGCCGCCGCCAGCCTCTCGCGCCGCGTCCAGGGCCTCTTGAAAGGCCTCGCTGTTGTCCGTCTCACCTTCGGGGTCCGCCCCAAAGTCCATCACGTTCCAAACGGAATCCCGAGGTGGTTCCGGCGCGTCCTGCGCGCAAGCTCCAAACGCCAAGAGCACTGCGGCGGCGCCCAACGCGACGCCCATCATAGACTTACACATTCAACGTACCTCCTTAAGTTCGCTATTCACGATCATTCGGTTATCGCGCTGGCTTCACGCGCGCCGGCGGCGCAGGGTGATCAACGCCGCTTCCGGGGGACAGTTGAGCCGCGCATACACGCAGGTGGTTCCCACTCCGTTGGTGGTGAATCCTTGCATGCCCCCGTAGGTCCATACGCCCCGTGCGTAATGACGGGACACGCCGCGCGAATTGTGCAGGATGGGCCATCCCCCGGGCAAACAAATCTGGCCGCCATGGGAGTGGCCGCAGATATAGAGATCGGCGCCCCATTGGGCGGCCTCGTGCAGCGTTTCGGGCGAATGGGCCAGCATGAGCAAGAATTCGCGCCTAGGGACTTCCCCGCACGCGCGCTGAAAATCATCGCACCTATACTCGTGCCGATCGTCCACCCCCGCCATCCAGAGGCGTTGTCCCTCGAGTTCGAAGGCGACGTGCTGGTTCATCAGCATGGTGATTCCCATGGCCTCGTAGGGCTCGACCAGCGCCCCCGAATCGTGATTGCCTAAAATGCCATAAATCCCGTGGGAAACATGGATCCCCTCCAACACCGTGGGCATGCCGCGAAGGGCGTGATCAACCGGCCCAAAATCCGCGCGGCGAAAATCGCCCGTTATCACGCACAGTTCGGC
>JBKHFO010000312.1:0-2694 GCA_046540175.1 Candidatus Hydrogenedentota bacterium | reverse complement strand
TATGCAACGGAAGGGAAAGCCCTTGGTGTATCTTGACAACGCCGCGACCACCCAGAAACCGCAATGCGTCATCGACGCGGTGAGCCGGTATTACGAGAGCCAGAATTCCAACGTCCATCGGGGCATTCACTATCTCAGTGAACGGGCCACGGAGATGTTCGAGGGCGCGCGGGATAAGGTGCGGCGGTTCATTAACGCCACCAGCGTAAGCGAGATCATCTATACGCGGGGGACGACGGAAAGCATCAATCTCGTCGCTAACAGCTATGGCCGCTCCAACGTCGGGCCGGGCGACGAAGTGCTCGTCACCCACATGGAGCATCACTCGAACATCGTCCCCTGGCAAGTCCTGTGCGAGGAGAAAGGCGCCGCGTTGCGGGTGGTCCCCATCAGCGACGCGGGCGAACTTGACATGGCCGCGTTTGACGAGTTGCTGAGCGATCGCACGAAGATCGTCGCCGTGACACATGTGTCGAACGCCTTGGGCACCGTGAATCGCGTTCGCGAGATTATCCGGAAGGCGCATGCGGCGGATGTGCCCGTGCTGGTTGACGGCGCCCAGGCCGCGCCGCACATGCGGATTGATGTTCAAGACCTCGACTGCGATTTCTACGCCTTATCCGGCCACAAGATGTTTGGCCCCACGGGGATCGGCATTCTATACGGCAAGGAGCATTTGCTCGAGGCCATGCCGCCCTACCAATGCGGTGGCGACATGATCCTTTCCGTGTCGTTCGAGAAGACCATCTATAACAAGCTGCCCTACAAATTCGAGGCGGGCACGCCGAATATCGCGGGCGCGGCGGGCCTTGGCGCGGCGGTGGACTACCTCCAGACCGTGGGCATGGAACGGATTCACGCCTACGAACAGGAATTGCTCGCCTATGGCATGGACGCCTTGTCCGGCATGGAAGGCATCCGGTTCGTCGGGACGGCGAGGGACAAGGCTGGCGTCATCTCGTTCCACCTCGATGACATCCATCCCCACGACATCGGCCAGTTGTTGGACGAGGACGGCGTGGCCATCCGTGCGGGGCATCACTGCGCCCAACCCACCATGAAACGCTTTGGCTTGGCGGCTACTTCGCGGGCGTCGTTCGCCTTCTACAATCTCAAAGAGGAGTTCGACGCGCTCGCCGCGGCCCTTCGGAAAGCACGGGAGGTGTTCGCCTAATGACCGGGAGTGGGGAAAACCGCGCGCTTTACGAGCAAGTCATCCTCGAGCACAACAAGAAGCCCCGCAACTTCCGCGAAATGGAAGATGCGGATCAGACCATCGAGGCCTACAACCCGCTCTGCGGCGACCATTTCACCGTCTATCTGAAGATGGACGGCGACACCGTCTCGGATGTGAGCTTCATGGGAAGCGGGTGCGCCATTTCAAAGGCCTCCGCCTCCCTCATGACCACGCTGATGAAAGGCCAGAGCCGCGAAAACGCCGAAGCCACCTTCCACCAACTCCACGACCTCCTCACCTCCAACCCCGAGGATCCCGTCGACGAGGAAGGGCTCGGGAAACTGCGCGTCCTAGCGGGCGTTCGGGAATACCCCGTCCGCATCAAGTGCGCCACGCTCGCTTGGCACGCCCTGATATCGGCCTTCGAAGGCAAGGATGCCGTAAGCACGGAATAAGGGCCGTAGATTGAACAGGAGGGTGGAGAAGCGGATGTTCCGAGGGTTTTTTGCTTTTGGAATAAGATTTTGATAGCATTTCACAGACGGGATGGGCGTGTTTAGGCGGTGGTGATACTGTCTTCCATCCAGTCCCAACCCCATCCGCTGAGAAGCTCAGACCGAGCCGGGGAAGATAGTGGCCCTCCAGCGTGTTTTGTTCTACGTTGCGGTTTACATGGAGAAGCTGCCCGGAGAGCGGCTTCACCCCTTCCAACAAATCCCAAGGACGGTAATCCTATGACAGAAACGACGTTTACAGGGAAGAAAGCAGCACTCCAGGAATTGAGGGCGCGGATGCGGGACCAGCTATCCAAGATCATGCCCGAATTCGAGATTGATCAAAAGGCCGAATTAGCCTACCAAATAAATGAGCTAAAACAAACTAAGAATGCCGTAATCCTTGGCCACAATTACATGGAGCCGGCGTTGTTTACCACGGTGCCGGATTATACGGGTGATAGCCTTGAGCTGGCGCGCCGATCGACTCAGACCGACGCCGATATCATCCTGTTCTGCGGCGTGCGGTTCATGGCCGAAACGGCCAAGATTCTGAATCCCGAGAAGACGGTGCTTATTCCGTCGCAGAAGGCGGGGTGCTCCCTGGCCGAAGCGATCACGGCGGAAGAAGTTCGGGCGCTGAAGGCGCAGTATCCCGGCGTGCCCGTGGTTACGTATGTCAATACCTACGCCGCGGTCAAGGCGGAATCCGATTACTGCTGCACTTCCGGCAATGCGGACAAAGTGGTGCGTCACCTCATGGAGCAAGGCCACGATCGCGTCATCTTCTTGCCTGATGAGTATTTGGGCCGGAATACCGCGGCGGAAGTTGGGCTGCCCTTTGTGTTGCCCTCCCCAACGGGCAACCCCCACGAGACCGAGCCCGCTGCCAGCGGCCCGGCCCTGATCGGTTGGCAAGGGCGATGCGAGGTGCATGATAAGTTCTCGGTGGAGGACGTGCGCGCCATCCGGCGCCAGTTCCCCGATGTGGCCGTCGTGGCCCATCCCGAGTGCAGCCCCGAG
>JBKHFO010000311.1:0-2733 GCA_046540175.1 Candidatus Hydrogenedentota bacterium | reverse complement strand
GGCATTCAAGCATAATTCTTCCAGTGAAGAGGGAAGGGGGATTTCTGTCCCGGAACAGCCTCCTGAAAGGGAGAGCGCCTCAGAAGGGTATGGCCGGGTTTTCAAAACGAGAAAGAAGCGTGGACTGTATTTCATGGCGATGTTTGAAACCAAGCGGTGTCTGGGCTTTTCATGGGGGATTATCGCGGGTCTGCTTTTGTCCATTTCAAGCGCGTGGGCTGCCGAGCCGTCGAGAGAAGACGACAGAGAAGGCTATGCGCTCAACCATGTGTTGGAGGAGCCGGAAAGCCAAGATTTCCGGAACGTCTTCCTTGGTTTGGCGTTGCTGCAAGGGGGCGAGCGATTGGATGGCTCGCCAGCTGTAATTGGAACGGACAATCCCCTATTGGTTGAGATTCATTGGGAGACCAACACGGCCAATTCCACGGACCCAGCAATCGAAGCGCGATTTCTGTCTCACAGGAACCGTTATGTGCGTTCGTTGGAAGCCGAAGTCACGCCCAACGCCAGTGCAGAAGGTCCGGTGCCGCCAGGCTCTTCGTTTTGGCGTCAACGCCGGTTGGATTTGGGGCCGTTACTTGGCCAGTACAGCGGGCTGGGATACCTGGTCTTTTACCGAGCCCTGCCTGGACCGGACATAACGCGCCGCGAACCGCTGGACTATGCGCCGGTCTACATTGAGCCCGTTCCGAGGGAGCGGACGGTTTCGACGAGCGAGTACGCCCGTTTCTTCCCGGAAAACCGTGTCAGTCTGGATACCAGCGTGCGATTAGGGCATGGCGCTGAAGTGGTGTTGCCCTTGGAAAAGCCGCGTGAGGCGCACGGCGGGCTGGGGGTGGTGTCGTCCTTTGGATACGGCTCCGAACCCCAAGGGGAAGCCGTGGCCGAGGTGGAGTTTTTGCGGGACGGCGAGACCCTGCATGTGGAGACCCTGCGCGCTGGCGTACATACGGCCCGCGCGGATTACGACTTCAACCCAGACGCCGAGAATCACCAGAAGATTCCCATTATTGAATCGGATGAAGCCGACTACCTTAGCGCACAGGGCACGCCGTTCATGCGGCACAAATACGTGACGATACTCGACTTGGAATTTGGAGCGGGCGCGGCCGATTCCATTCGTATTCGCTCAAGAAGCCCTGTCATTCTGGAAATCCACGACCTGGTCCTCACGGACTAAGCAACGGCTTTGATGCAACCACCAACCACAACAGGTGATCCCGCCGCCTCATCCCATCCTTCACCGGCCCCTTGGGCGCTAGGTCTTGTGATTGCAGCGGCCGCGTTCGCGCCCCTTCTCCTCGGGGACGGCGGCTTGCTTACGGTGGCCGTCGTGCTGGTTGGCGCGATCGCCGCTCCTCTGCTGGCGCCTTTGTCCGCCGGTTTGTCGCTTGTCTTTTTGGCCGCCTTGTTGGGATTGTGTGTGGCCATGAGCGAATGGCCTGTGCATGTGATGGGCATTCGTATGTACGGGGCCGACTTCGCCCTCTATTTCCTCGCCATAGCCGCCTACTATTGGTTTCACTATCCCGAGCACAACCGGTTCTTGCACTTTGGCGAGCGGCGGCCGGGATTGGAGCCGGTCTTGATTACCCTTTTGTTAATCCTGGCGGCCTATGGCATGGTGTCGCTCGCGCTGGGATTTTTGGAAGACCACGCGCCGAGAAACATACTCGGAGACTACCGGCGGCTATACTTTTATCCGCTGGCGATGCTTATCCCGCTTATGTTGCCCCTTGCCAAGGGCCATGTCAGCGGGATCCGCGCGGCCATTCTGACCGGGGGCGCGCTTGTGGTGTTGACAGGGCTGTATCGCTTGGCCACGGGACAGACTTGGCATGAGGATTACTACGGCCAAATCGAAGTAGGCCCTATCCAGTTGCGCTTGCTCTCCCAATTCGAGATCGCCACGCTGGGGCTGGTTCTTGGCCTGTCCACGGCGCAGTTCCGCGTCAGCCGGTCGTGGATGCGCGCTCTTGGGGCGATGGCGATTGGGTGTTTTGCGCTGGTGTTTTTGATTATTAGTGGATGGCGCCTGGCTCTGCTATACGTCCTTGGCGCTCCTCTCGCCGCCCTATTCTTCCTCAGCCATGCGCGGGGAGAGCGAATCCGCGGCTTTTTTATAGCGCCCTTGCTGGTGGTGGCAATCGGGCTTGTGGGGACGGGGATAGCCTTCTGGGCGTTTCCGGAAGAAGCCCGGGACACGTTGCGCACGATTCAGGAACGCACGTTCGAGCGCGGCTTTCAAGAGGATCAACGCTATTACGCGTGGGGAAAGAGCTTGGAGCTGTTCGCCGGGGACCCCATATTGGGAATGGGTATTGGAAATCAACTCGAGTTCTTTCAAATGACGAGTAGCGGCCAATTACAATGGAACGAATCCACGGCGCACAGCGTCTACTTTGACATTCTGTATCAGTCCGGCTTGATCGGCATAGTCCTATTTTTGCTTTTCCATGGACTTTTCGTGCTCCATGTTCTTCGGCGAAACCGCCAACTCAGTCCAGCGTTGCAAGGGCTTGCGGCGGGGCTGATGGCGGGGTACGTATGCATTATGGCCGTCAACGGTCTGCAACCCCTCCAGACGGGGGCCGCCGTGACCTTACATCTACTAATGGGCTTCATCCTGTTTCTGATGCGTGTTTTTCCCGATGCCCCTCAGAGCCCAACGTCTCCCACCGCCGCACAGCCATGAGCAGTCTTGAGCGCACCGCCAAGCATACCGTCATCTAT
>JBKHFO010000310.1:0-2759 GCA_046540175.1 Candidatus Hydrogenedentota bacterium | reverse complement strand
GGATTCCCCATGCCACGATGGACGACGGAACGCCGAACGGCTATCTCCTTTTAACTTTCGAGGGAAACGATTACCGCTTTCTCTGGAAGCCGGCGCGGCGGCCCATCGAATGGCAGATGAACATTTACGCGCCAGACACCGTGGCGCAAGCCGGCATCCCAGATACTGAAATCGTCGCCAACGCCTGGTCAGACTCGCCGCGCTGTACGGTGGAGATGCGGTTGAACGGCGAGGGACCCTGGGTGGCGATGGAGCGCTACATCGGCCCCGATCCCAACTTCCAGCGCCTGCAGACGCTCAACGCGTTCATTCCCGAGGAACTCGGCCGCGAGGTGATGGATTTCTACGATTACAGCCATTGGGAAAACCTTTACAGCCTCTGGCGCGCGCCCATGCCAGACCTGGAGCCCGGAGGCCATCGAATCACCGTCCGGTTTACGGACCTCTTCGGCCAAGTCTTCGAAAACCACCGGATTATCCGGGTGGAGTAACGCCGGGGCCCGTTAGCTGTTTCGGCGTTCCGAGGGGGCCCATACGTCCCGCACGAGAATCCGCCGAAACAGGATAACAGTCTTTCCGGAGGTATTGCCCACATGCCATCGCGTGTGGGCGATACCCCCGGCTACGATTTGTCATCCCTACGGGATGGATTTCTTTGCGCCACTTCAGGGCCAAGATAACCCGAATCGCCATCGCCCGCTTCGCGTCTCCCCAGACTGTGACAAGTGCGCTGCGGAGCCAGTTGGTGTTACACTAATTTGGATGTGGCTCCGGGAAAAGCTCAAAAGGCATACTGGTGATATACGAACCCAACCCCAAACATAAGGAACCTTGGCAGCCCGGACGGACCGGCTCGTTGTGTCCGAAGTCGGCGAACCCTCGCACGCTCATGAAGAACAGCGTTTTGCACAAGAAGAAGCGGTACGCGACCGATGGGGAGCGAGCGTACTGCGCCAAGGAGCACGCCCCGGAACACTGGCACGGGTGGCCAGTGGGCTGGAGGGAAGTACCGCCTGAAATCCGCTGGCAATGGATCAGCGCCGGAGCCGTGAGCCGGGGTAACGTGAAAAAACACTGGGAGGCGGGGACGTGAGCGTCCATTGGGAGCGCCTTAGTGGCGACACAGACCGCTTCGCCATCAAGATGGCGTTTCAACGCGACCCGGATGAGGGAGCGGGCGCGGGGCCGGACGAAGCCGCTTCATGGGGCGCGCTTCAGATCTGGGTTAATGGGATGAACCTGTGCGCCCATGTCCTGCGCGGCCAGTCCATGGACGCCATGCACTGGTACCTTCTGCCCGTGCTTGAATGGTTCGCTCGGAACTGGGACGCCTTGCTGCATGAACAGCACTTGCCCAATGAAAACCAAGGGCGTAACGCCGCCGAGGCGCTGGACGCGGGCCGGTTTCCGCCGTTGAGACTGGAAGAGGAGGAGGCCGCGTACCGCTGGGAGGAAAACTGGTACGCCTGGTGGAGCCGCCATGCCTTGCAGGCCGCGCGAGATGGCGGCCTGTTGCCCGGTGTACTGTTTCGCCGGTGGCGGAGCGAGGTGGAGGTCTCTTGGTCCCCTACTGGCTTGGAGGACGCGCGGATGTTTGCCCAGAAGGGCCACGCGCGTTTCGAGCCGCGCGAAGTCGCCGAGCCGCTGTATGAGATACTTCGCGAAACAAGCGGCTACCTGGCGGAGCGCATGCCGGATTCGAGCCGGATTATGGAGTTGCGCGAAAAAGTGGACGCGTTGTGCAACCTAGAGCGGCGGGAGGAGCGCTTGGCGTGGCTAACCGGCCTATGGCGGGACATGCCAACTCGGGAAGAGCGCTGGCGCAAGGTAGTCTTAGCGGTCCGCGAACGTAATCCCGACGCCGCGCGGGCTGTCTTCCAGACTCCGCTGGACGGCGCCGTTGTTTTGGGAAGCTGCGACGCCGCCCTCATGTTTGGCTCCGTTGCTCCGGACATTAAGGAAACGGATGCGCTGATATTGGCGGATTGCCTCGCGGATCGTTTCGAGGCCAAGCCGGCCCCCGGTCTCTTGGATGATCTGGCGCGGTCCGCGCCGCTTGACGAACGGGTCAGACCTTGGGAGCAGGGCTACGAGCTTGCCCTGGATTTCTTGGAAGACGGCGCTCGGGAAGGCGCGGGGGATATCGACGCCATGCTCGATGCGCTGGGCGTGCGTTACGAGACGATCACACTAGATGACCGGGGCATTCGCGGCGTGGCGCTTGCGGGGCCGAACCACTCGCCCACCATCCTGCTGAACACCACGCACGCCACCTACCGCTTTCCGTCGGGACAACGGCTATCCAAGGCGCACGAGCTGTGCCATCTCTTGTACGACCGCGCCTACGGAACCCGCGTGGCCCTCGTCAGCGGCCCTTGGGCGCCGCAGGAGCTTGAGCAGCGGGCCAATGCCTTCGCCGCCATGTGCCTGATGCCGCCCAAACGGGTCCACGAAGTTCTCGCGGGACTTGAGCATCCCATTGATACGCTAGACGGCGTGGCGGAAGCCGCCAAGGCCCTGAACACCAGCTTCACCGCAACCCTGAACCATCTCTACAACCTGGGGACTCTCGATGATCCCGCCTGCGAAGCGATTCGAATGGCCTTGGAAGAACGGTCCGCAATGGAACCCGCGAAGACTATCGAACGGGGAGAGGGTTAAGCTTATCCCCTCTCCCCCATCACGAACCATCCCCGCCGCTTGGGCCTGCGTCAGAGTTCCCAGCCCTGCCGGTACGCCTCGCGGTATAGGAACCGGTT
>JBKHFO010000309.1:0-2781 GCA_046540175.1 Candidatus Hydrogenedentota bacterium | reverse complement strand
AAGGGCCGGGCGCAAACCAGAATACGAGGCCCAACAGGGCGGCCCAGGTAACCCCAAGCCCGGCGGCGGCATACACGGAGCGTTTTCCGCGTGCGACATCGCCCGCGCCCACATTCTGCCCCATGAGCGTAGCGGCCGCGATACGCAAGCCAAAGCCGGCCCAGGTTACGAGGCTGAAGATTTGCGTGTAGCAGATGGTGAAGGCGGCCTGCGCCGCGGCGCTATGAGGGAGAACCCCCAGTTTGCGGAAGAGCAATACCCCGCCGAAATTGAGCATAACCGCCTGAATCCCTGTCGGAAGCCCGATACGGGCAGTGTCTTTCAACAGCGCTATGTCCAGTTTTAGGGTGTACCGGGGAGGCGGTTGTATGATCATCTTGCGCCGGTAAATCAAGGATAATCCGATCAGTATACTACAAATTGGCGCCAGGCTTGTGGCGAGCGCGGCCCCAGCCGCCCCCATGGCCGGGAAGGGCCCCAGGCCTGTGATTAGGGTTATGCTGAGCCCGATGTTGAGGCTAGTGGTAAGGGCGCCTAGCATCAGCGGCGTCTTGGGATCACCGGAAGCTTGGAAGGCCATCGCCAGCATCATCGAGAGAAACAGAGGAGCCGCGCACGTAAACATGATGCGCAGATAGGGCAACGCGTGTGCGTGCACTTCGGGCGTAACGTTCACCAGCGCCAGGGCGTGGGGCGCGATGAGGAATCCCACCGGCGCAATAAAGAAAACGAAGAGATAAACCGTGGCCAGAAACGTTTGGTACACCACCCAGCTCAGGTTGTCGCGATCCTGCATCCCGGCATAGCGCGAGACAAATACCACCATGCCTTGAAAGAGCGAAGCCAGCCCCAGAACCACCATGAGGAACAGCAGCCAGGCCGCCCCCACCGCCGCATTGCCGTGGTGACCCACGAAGTTCCCCACCAAGATGTGGTCCACGAGACTATGAAGACCGTCCACCAAACGCAGCAGCACGGCCGGCCAAGCCAGCTTCCAGACCGACCGCGCCACGCTGCCCGACACCAGCTCTCTGTCAAAGGCCTTCATAGGTTAATCCTGACCGGAATAGCGCGGCTTCCCTTGGCCCCAGTCCAGCCAATTTCAAACAACCGGCGGCAGACATCCCGCCGCGCGGGTGGCCTGCCGCCGGGTTTATGCACTCGGGTTCTGGTTCGTATAACGCGGAATACCCAGGAGCGCTACTGTCCTAAACACACTCTATTCACCATGCCGTTCAGGCCGGCAAAACAAAGCCCGAAGGGCTGAAACCCAACAGCCCAAGCCCTCATTGCCGCGAAAGCGGAGTTCCATTCCCCCATGCGCCGCCAGGGAAGCCTATGGATTCCCGCTTGCGGAGATTTGGCGCCGGCGTTTTACATTGTGCTATGGCACTTGCTGCAAACGCCACCACAAAGCGCCTGTTCATTCCATCGCCAATCCCGTTGCGGGAATGACAGTGGGGGCGTCATACGCGCACACGTCAGAAGCGAACGGAGGTGTCGAAATAAAAAAGGTCCGCGTTGTCTCGCGCCGTTCCCCCGCTGAATTCAAGGCCATTACGGTGCGTGAAATTGCCGTCGCGCAAGCCCTCGCCCGTAAACAAGCGCTCCCACCCGAAGTTAACGTTCCAATCCGGCGAGTGTTGGTAGCGCAGAATGAAGTGAGACACCACCCCGATGTCGCTGGCGGAAGACTCCGTGACAAACGGCGCCCCCGGCGCCAACGGGATCTGGTACCGCCCTACCCTTGCAGACAGCGGCCGGTCAAAGGTCTCGTTCACCCCATAATACGCCAAACTCCAATCCAACGTCACCTGATCATGGGGATGGGCGGTAGCGGTAGCCCGAATCTGATGGAAATTGGTCATCCCCTTCACCAAATCGGTCAAGAATCCATAAGAATAGGCGGGAAAAAGACGGTGGAACGAGATGCTCGCCTCGGGCCGATGGAAAGGATTCAACCACTCGCGAAACGTGATATCCCTGTTATCCTCGCCACTATAATAGGCGCCGCCTACCCCCACGCGCGGTTCCCAAGCCAGTTCCTCCGCCGTGTAACCTAGTTCCCCATCCGTGGCCCAGTTTCCTTCAAAACGGGCGCTGTTGTCTCCGTACCGCCGGATCCGGAAATGCTGTCCCAAACCGCCCGCATCCCCCCATTGCGTGGCCAATTCGAGGTCATAATCCCACGGGCCCGTGGCCCCATGGACGCGCGCGCCAGCGGTATGCAGGAACGTCGTGTCATATTGATTCACGCCCCACCAATCCTCGACCCAAGCCGCGGGGGGGCGAAAACCGGTGTCATCCGGCCGGTCAGTGTCCCGAGCGCCAATCCAGTAAACCTGCAGCTCCGCCAGCTCCCACGCGTCATACCGGCCCGAAACCGTGTATAGCTCCGTGTCTCCATCCAGATTGGCTAGTCCCGCATGACGGGAATTGACTGCCCAAGCATCGAGTCCCCATCCTTCTCGTTCATACGCGAGCCGCACCCCGTCAAAGCTCCGATGGCTTATGCCGGTGCGATGACTGATAAGCCAGCCCTTGCCTAATTCCAACTCCTGGCGGCCAAGACGCAGCCGCAATCCATCGAGGCCAAAATCGTCTGCTTGAACATAGGCTTGCCACAGATCGGGGCTCGCGGGATGGCCGGCAACCCCGTTGCCCCCCCGCCCGGCGCCGCCGGATCCATCTTCCCAGCGGTGGTAGCTTTTCAACTCGACATAATATTCGATGTCATGCGAAAAGCTCGCGCGGACGTTCACCCGCGTGCTTTGTTCCACA
>JBKHFO010000308.1:0-2902 GCA_046540175.1 Candidatus Hydrogenedentota bacterium | reverse complement strand
GTTAAAAGGAGATAGCCGTTCGGCGTTCCGTCGTCCATCGTGGCATGGGGAATCCCGTACTCGTCGTGATGGCCCTGCCACCAACTGCCGCTCGCCGTACCCACCACGAAGTGATGGTGGGGCTCCTCGTGCATCCAGCCGTGCTCGCCCTGCTCCACGAAGTAATGGGTCTGATTGTGCCAATGACCGGAGAGGGACATGCTCTTGGGATGATTCTCCAACACCGCCAATATCTCCGCCGGATCCTCAATGGCGTGGCCGGGGACTTGATCGTCGTCGTGAATGAGGGGAATGTGCATGAGCAAGACAACCAGATTGTCTTCAGGCACATGGGCGAGGTAATTTCGCATGAACGCGAGTTGATCCTCGTTCACGCCGCCCGTGTAGCCGTCGTCATGCCAGTCGGTGCTGTGCAGTGAAATGAAGCTCACGGGCCCGTATTCAAAGGCGTACCACGGGGGGCCATAGACCCGTTGGAAGGTCTTGCTAACGCCCCAAAAACCCTCGCCGTCGAAATTGAGGTCGTGGTTGCCGGCGATGTTCCACCAGGGAATGCCTATCTGGCCCACCGTCTCGTTCATGGGCTCGAACAGGTTGAGCTGGTCGCCCACGATGTCGCCCAAGGTCATTCCGAAAACGGCGTCCGTTCCCACGAGTTCCGAGACCACGTCAAAGGCAAGGTATTCGATTTGTTCCAAGCTGTAGGGTTGGGGATCGGCGAAGGCGATGGCCGTATACGTCTCCGGATCCTCGTGACGCGTCAAGGGAAAGTCGATGACCGCCGGCAGGGGCCCTGTCGGCTCCACGCCGGGGTACTCCAGTTCGGGCGAGCCGCCGGGGTTGTGGATGTAGTGGAACCGGGGCAAGTTGTTCTCGTCCACGGGAACCGCCCAGTCCCGGGGCTTGATGACGAAGACGATACAGTCGTCCCACACGGGTATTTCGTAGCGGCCGTCGCTCTGCGTGGCGGTCACGTCGCGGCCGTTGGAGACAAGCACGCCTTCCAAACCCGGTTCGCCGTCATCCAACACGCCGTCGCCGTTCTCATCGTGAAAGACCGTCCCCTGCGCCGTCTCCTCCGCGAACGCGCCCGCCGCGGCCATTGCCATTCCCACGGCTAAGGCGGCCAGGCGCCATCTCAAAAGTCGTGTTACGTCCACCATCATTAAGCAAAATCTCCTTGTGATTGGATTTTAAACGTTGTACCGGCACGCCATGCGCATGACGCGCGCTTGGGGACAGCTCCCTGTTTCTTGCGAAACCGCCGCCCTCCGAACGAAATTCCGCTGGCCGGGGTTTCGGTCCCTATTGCTTATCCCCTTCTCGATACAAAGGCGGGGCGCCCTTCGAACGAGGACGCCCCGTAATCGAACCGTCATGTCTAGCGGTTTGAGGAGCGATCAGCCCCAACCGCCGAAGTAGTAGGGGTTAAAGACCGGAAGGGTGGAAGACGCGGGGGTTCCGTCTTCGGAAATCTCGCCCACCGTCAGCGGCGCCTCTTCCTCGTACCGGATGAAGCGGACGTGGCCATCCATGAACAACACGTTCGAACCGCCAGGGGTGTGATTGAACGTGTCGCCATAGTCCTGGCGGTCCGTGCTGCCCCACGCGTCCATCATGATATGAATCCCGCTTTGGGCTTCCGCGCCGGCAGCGGGATTGTTGATATCCGTAATCAAGAAGCGCTCGATGCCTTCCCGCAAGCGGGCCACTCCGCTCATGGCGTCCTGGATGGGCGTGGCGCCGTCGTCGTCCGTCCATGCGCTGACCTGGTTCAACTGATTGGCGTAGGGGTATCCCTCACTGGTGTAGGGGTAGTGGCTGCCGGCGTGGTATTGGACGCCCCAGGATTCGCCTAAGCGGCCAAAGGGGACGCTTCCCATGCTCGAGCGGTCGGTGAGCGAAACCGGAAGGTCGCAGCCGTAGGCGGAAGTTTCGTTTTCGGGGAACAACGTGGTGTCCACGTCAATGCCGGAACCGTATCCGCCGCCAAAATGAACCAGCGCGCCGGAAATCAGCATCGCTTCCACGAACTGGGAGCTGGTTCGAGTCGAATAAGGCGAGTAGATGTAGGACACCGGTGTTGACATCAGCATGTGCAAGCACGCCTCGCCGGAACCCGTGGGGTCACCCGCCTGGACCATTTGCCGGGTCTCTTCCACGCGCTCTTCCCATACGCCGTCGAACAACCAGTCATGGTATCCGCGCGCGTTGGACGGGCACTGGGCGATATTGATGTCCGTCCAGTAATCAGGGTAAAGCTGATCCGAGGCCACGCCAGAGGTGTAGCCCCAAGGCGCCCCCCTCCATGCGTAGGTGTACTGGCTGCGCGCGGGAAAGTACTCTCCCCGGCTTTCATTCGCGTACATCTTGAAGATTTGGCCGAACTGGCGCAGGTTGTTGGCACAGCTCGCCCGCCGCGCCGCTTCCCGGGCCCGGGCGAGGGCGGGCAGCAGGATCGCCGCCAAGATGCCGATGATGGCGATCACCACCAGCAGTTCGATGAGGGTAAATCCTTTACGTGTAGCGTTCATTGGTTCCTCTTACCTCGAAGTCGTTCGTTCGTCTTTTGTCGCGGTTGAATTCTCGCTTGTTCCCGCGCTGGCGGGACCCAGCCGAGCCAGGGCGGCCCGGCTGGGCGTGTGCGATTCTTTCAGGGGGATTGGGAAATGCGTTGCCTTGAGCTGCCGGTGTGAGTATTGCACCACCTCCTTTGGAGAACCAGGACTCGGGTTGACAAGCGCCCATAGCATAAGGGGGTAGTGTTAAGAGATGATTCTGGCGGGATGATTTTTCGGTTAGAGTATTTTCGGGCCGCAACGCCGTGGGCTATGTGGCGCGGCGGCCGCTGGACGGTACGGTGGTGGAAACCATCAACGATGCGTATTACAAGCATCCGTGC
>JBKHFO010000307.1:0-2998 GCA_046540175.1 Candidatus Hydrogenedentota bacterium | reverse complement strand
TTGGCGCACGGGTTGGGGGTGTTGGGCGCGTTCATCGTGGCCGAGGCCGAGGTCGGCGAGGCGGAGGGTTTCGGGGAGCATCCAGCCTTCGCCATCGTTTTGCGCGCAGAAGGCCTCGACGCCTTTGTCGCGGTCGCCGCCCTGGGCCTCGATCATGGCTTCGAGGTCGCGGAAGGCGGCCAGCGTCAACACGGTGTGCCGCAGTTCCGGGTCCTTGTCTTTGTCCACGCGCCAGAAGCCTTTAGGATCTAGTGTGTCAGCGAAACAATTGGTTGGAAAGTCACACCCGTTCAAAACCCAATCGAGGGGGGCACTATTGAAGCCTAGTGAATTTGCCACGATAGCATCAAGCACACACCGACGTCTAAGTCGTTCATGCTCGGTTACGGCCCATTGACGCTTCCATGGCAGAGTTTTGTTTCCATATAACATCCACAAAAAGCCGAAGAGAGGATGAATACACGAGAGTGCCATAGTCTGTTGGGGCAACATCGTAAGCTCTACTGATTTTGGAGCGGCACATTCGGCTAGAACAAAAAAGCTCAGATTGAGACCTCCAAGCCGTAGCCGCCCTCTCTGCCAACAGAGTTGAGACAGTTCCTTGCCGTAAATTAGTGTAGAGGGCGAGGAGCGATGGACCATGAAGAAATCGACGGACAGAGATGATGTGGTAGCGCGCCAGGAAGGCCGGGGTTTGGTTTCGGGCAAAGGCGGTGGGGAGTCCCACGCGTTGTCTGATGCCGGCGGGATTCCGGACCCGGAGGTGGAGCCGCGCGCGGCGCGGCGGCGTTTTTCGGCGGCGTACAAGGCGCGCATCGTGGAGGAAGCGGATGGGTGCGGCGAGCGGGGCGCGGTGGGCGCGTTGCTTCGGCGGGAGGGGTTGTACTCCTCGCAGTTGACGGCGTGGCGCAAACAGTACCGGGCGGCGGGGCTTGATGGACTTCGCGATGACAAGCGGGGCCGCAAGCCCAGCCGCCCTCCGTTGGAAGATGAGGATGAGTTGGCGCGGCTGCGCCAGGAGAACGCGCGTCTTTCCAGCCGGCTGGAGCAGGCCGAGGCGATCATCGAGATCCAAAAAAAAGTCTCGGCGATGCTGGGGACTCCCCTGAACAGCGTCGAACACGGAGAGCAGCGCTGATGGAAACGATTGCCGAACATGCGCCCACGCTTGGCGTGGCGCCGTTGTGTGACGCGCTGGGCGTTCCTCGCGCCGCGGTGTACCGGGCGCGGCGGCGCGAGCGCTGCCCGGCCGGGGCCAAGCCGCGCCCCGCGCCAGCCCGTGCGCTGAGTGAGCCGGAACGGCAGAGCGTGTTGGAGGTGTTGCATGCGCCGCGGTTCGTGGATCAGCCTCCGGCCCAGGTCTACGCCACGCTGTTGGACGAGGGGCGTTATCTTTGCTCGGAGCGCACGATGTATCGCATTCTGGCGGCCCAGGGCGAGGTGCGCGAACGCCGCAACCAGCTGACGCATCCCGCCTACGCCAAGCCCGAATTGCTGGCCTCGGCCCCCAACCAAGTGTGGTCGTGGGACATCACCAAACTCAAGGGTCCGGCCAAATGGAGCTACTTCTACCTCTACGTGATCCTGGACATCTTCAGCCGCTACACCGTGGGATGGATGGTGGCCCCGCGTGAGTCGGCCACCCTGGCCACACGCCTCATCGCCGAGACCTGCCGCAAACAAGGGATCGCCCGCGAGCAGTTGAGCCTGCACGCCGACCGCGGCGCCTCGATGCGGTCCAAGGGCGTGGCCCAGTTGCTCAGCGATCTCGGGGTGACCAAGACCCACAGCCGGCCCCATGTCTCTAACGACAACCCGTTTTCCGAAAGCCAGTTCAAGACCCTCAAATACCGGCCCGAGTTCCCAAGCCGGTTCGGCGGCCCCGAGGATGCGCGCGGCTTCTGCACGGGCTTCTTCGACTGGTACAACACCGAGCACCACCATTCCGCGCTCGGCTGGCTCACCCCGGAAGACGTGCACTACGGCCGGGCGCCGCAACGCATAGAGGCCCGCCAACACGTCCTGGACGCCGCCTACGTCCAACACCCCGAGCGCTTCGCAGCCAAGACGCCCCAAGCGCCCTCGCTGCCCGAAGCCGTGTGGATCAACCCGCCCAAATCCGGCGGCGAAAAGGAGCGCGACAAAACGTGACGCCACACCACAAACCATGCTACGCCAATCCCGCCGGGTCAAACGGAGGCCGGCCCTGCTGGAGAGCAACCTCAAACGTCAACAGGCGCTTTCCCAAGCGCCCAGAGGCGGGCCAAGGGATAGCCCGGCGAGGCTTATCGAGACGATGCCTCAAGGAGCGGGGCGCGACACCATACGCATGCCCCGCTCCCCACCAAAAACTCATCGGATTGATAGACCTCCCATGCCTCAAAAAACTCCCGCCCGAAGGGCGGAACAAATCCAAACGGGAGCCCGGAAATGCTCTCTAATTGTTCACACGGACTGTCTCAAAATCGTTGTCAGACTCCGCCCCGGCGCAGGCGCCTCATCCGGCGGTATGAGGCATGCACAAACTTGGCGCGGAAAAGGTAGTAGGGAGGCTTGCCAAGCGCTCACATCCCCGGAGAGACTGTTGATGTGTGATGTAGTGTAAAGTGGCGCCTTACTCCATATAGTGATACGCATCCATAGTACAGAATAGCAAGGTCTTTCATTGGGTTTACCTATTCCAGAATACTATCACCAACTTGACGAATACACCGGCAGTTGGGTTATGCTTAATTCAGGAGGCGGTCCGTTTACTTTGTCTCAAATACCAACACAGGCATGCGAGCCTGAGAAATGGAGGTATCAACGATGCGATTTGCAGTTCGTATTAGACAGATGCGGCAGCGGGGCGAAGCAAGCCCGCGGCCATGGAGCTACGTCCTCGTACTGGGCCTCGCCGCAAGCATGGCGGGCCTGTTGTGGACGGGGCCGGTTGCCGCCGACTCCATCGTGACACCGGACGGCGAGGAACATGAGGATGTCTACATCCGCGCTACCG
>JBKHFO010000306.1:0-3008 GCA_046540175.1 Candidatus Hydrogenedentota bacterium | reverse complement strand
GGTGGCGGTGATCGCGGCGGCCGCCGGGGCGGCGGTGGTGGTGACCGCGGCGGCGGTGGCGGCGGCAATCGCGGTGGCGGCGGCCGGGGCGGCAAAGACCGGCGGTAGCCCCCCGCGCTTCACGTTAAGGGCCGGCGGACCGCCGCCTGAACCTCCACAGGTTGTAACCACGGACGAGGCGTCACCCCAAGGGAGGCGCCTCGTCTTCCCGAGGTGACTGTTCCATGCCTATTCAGGCGTATTCGCAAGAGAGCGCCATCGTCCGCACCCTCCCCAACGGCTTGACCTTGGCGATGGAGTTTATCCCCCATGTACATTCCATAAGCGCGGGCGTGTGGATCAAAACCGGCTCCGGCAACGAGCGCCCGGAACAGGGCGGCATCTCCCATTTCATCGAACACTTGTTGTTCAAGGGGACGCGGAACCGGTCCCCGCGCGAATTGGTCGAGTCCATTGAGAGCAAGGGCGGCCAGATAAACGCCTTTACGACGCGCGACACCACGTGCCTCTACGTCAAAGTTCTTGAGAATCAATGGCAGGTGGCCGTCGATGTGCTCGCCGACGTCGTTCGCAATTCCCTGCTGTGCGACGTGGAAAAGGAGCGCAACGTTATTCTGGAGGAGATCGCCTCCATCGAGGACGTGCCCGAGGAACTGGCGCACGACCTCTTCACGGAACGCCTGTGGCCCGGCCATCCCCTCGGACGGCCCATCACGGGCACCGCGGAAAGCGTCGGGCGCATCCGGCAGGAAGATCTCGCCGCGTATTACAACACATGGTATCGTCCCGAGAACATCATCTTTTCGATGGCGGGGAATTTTGATCCTGAGCTTGTTCATCAAAGGCTGGCCCAAGATTTTGAAGACGCCGAATTCCAGGGCGCCAACGAAGGTTCGACGCAACCGCCGCGCTTCACCAGCGGACTGGAAGCGGCGGAGCGGGACATAGGCCAGAGTCACGTCTGTTTTGGGTTTCCCGGGGCAACCAGCACGAGTTCGCGCCGTTACACTTACGACTTGCTCGCCAGCGCCTTGGGCGGCGGCTCCACTTCCCGGCTGTTCGAAAAAATCCGCGAAGATGAAGGCTTGGCGTACGCCATCTACAGCTTCGAGTCGGCCTACCTGCTGTCCGGCATGTTTGGCGTATACGCGGCCGTGGCCCCGGAAAACCTGAAAACAGTGCTGGCGCTATGCGCCCGCGAAATGCGGGATATCCGCGACAACGCCATGCCGGAAGAAGAACTCACGCTCAACCGCGAACAGCTCAAGGGCGGCATGCTTATGTCCATGGAAAGCACGTTCAATCGCATGGCCCGCTTGGCGAAATCGCTGCAGTACCACGGGCGTATCGTCCCCTTACAAGAGGTCCTCGACAATCTGGAAGCCATCACGGTGAACGATGTGCAAACCCTTGCCCAGGAAATCTTTCAGCCGGACCAGTGCTGCATGGTCGTCGTTGGCCCCCACCAGCAAGATTCCCTTCAGCCTTTGCCTTTAGATTGAGAAGTACGCCGCTCCCCGGTTACGAAACAACGAAGAGGCCCCCCAATCAGGGGAGCCTCTGTCAAAAACAGCAATAGGCGTGTGTCGCTTATTGCGCGGCCAGCAGCCGCCTCCCGTTAGTACCTATAGCCGCCGGGCTGGCCAATCCCGCCTGCTCCGCCGTACTGTGGAGTCCACTGGTTAGCGCCCACGCCGGCTCCCCGCGCGCCGCCGAGGTCCGTGAACCCAAGGAACGTGCCCCGAGGGGGGCCTTGGACGAATGTCGTGCTGGCGGGCATGATCACCGCAGGGGATTCACCCACCAGCAAGTCGAATTGCGGTCCGCTGGTGAACAACTGAGAGAGGTTGGCGAAGTGGCCGCCGCCGCCCGCAAAACCGCCGCCGAAGCCGCCCTGCTGGCCGCCGAAGCCCCCGCGTTGACCGCCAAAGCCCCCGCGTTGACCGCCGAAGCCGCCCTGTTGGCCGCCAAAACCGCCCCTTTGGCCGCCGAAGCCCCCGCCGAAGGTTCCCGCGCCGCCGCCGACACCGCCCATGGATCCCATGCCCTGCAAAGTGCCCATGCCTCCCAGTGTGCCGCCCATGCCGCCCACGCCGAATGCCTGGGCGCCCATTACGCCCCCGGGATTGCTCACCACGATTTTGGGGAGCGTTTCGCCGGAGGAGGCGAGTTCATAGACCCTCGTTTCAAGGTCTTCAAATGATTCATGACGAAGACGTTCGGGACTGCTCACCCGGATGAATCCCTCTTCCACTGCATAATCCAGATTCTGCGTCCGGAGGATGGCCTTCAATGCCTGACGCAGGGGGACATCGTTCAGCCGGATGCGCCGGACCCTGCCATTGGCCTCGATGGCCGCCATCGGACCCCCGGTGGTGTTGGGCTGCGCCACCCGCCGTGGGGCGGCCCGGCCGATATTCGTGATGAGGTTGTCAGGCCTTTCGGAGTTCGCCGTGTCGTCAAGTCGGCCTTCGGCGGGGTCCGGGCTGGCCGAAGCCGGCTCCGTTGTTTCTTCGTCGTCCCTGTTGCGCTCCCATTGCGCTACAAGCTCATCGCGCTCGAAGGGGTCGTCCGTGATGGTCACGTCTTCGGCAGCGACCTCGCTGGTGCGAACGGTCTCAATCTCGCCCGTTTCGGGGATCTGGACATAGTAAAGCGATCCTCCTTCCCGCACCACGACGTCCTCTAACAACTCCCCTCCGATGACAATGCTATCCGCGCCCGCCATCGGAACAGCGAGAAGCCCCGCAGCCACTGCGGCCACAACATCTTTGAACATGACGTCTATCCTCCTAAATATGCACTTACAATGTGAAATGTATAAGGCAACTAAACCCACAATACGCCTTATTAAAGTGTATCAGAAATGCAGGCCAATCACAATCCAGTGATCCCAATCGCCGGGTAAGTCAGCCCAATCTATCTTGCTGCCCCTATTGTTGGCGCCAGACACAGAACGTTATCCTCACCCAATGGGTGAGGACGTACCGCCGGCGTCTCGCCGGCAT
>JBKHFO010000305.1:0-3008 GCA_046540175.1 Candidatus Hydrogenedentota bacterium | reverse complement strand
ATCGCGCGGGCAAACGCCCAGCACCTCGCCCGGCCTTGCGCCGGTGTAGTACTGCAAGCGCAAGGCATCGCCCAGGGCGCCCGGCATATGCTCCGCCACGCGGAAGATCTCCGCCTCGGTGGGTACGCGGCCGGGGGCCGGTTCCGGGGCCTCCGTGCGGCCCTTGCGCAAGCCCGGCACCGCCCGGAGGGCTTCCGTCACCGCCGCCGGGACAAGCTCCTCCGCCACGGCCCAACGGTACATGCGGATCACAATCGCCCGGTGGCGGTTCACTAAGTAGCGCGTATGGCCGGCGTCCGCCAGGGCCTCCATGAAGCCCCGGAGGGCCTTGGGGCCGAGGTCTTGGGCGGCGATCGCGCCCATATGCTCCCGGAGCCGCCGCAAGACATTCTTGATGACGCCAGTTTCCTTGCTCTCGGGGCCGTAGTAGTCTTGGGCGTGCTGCCAATAGGCGAGGATAACCTCGGCCAACGCGATGTCCTCGGCCGGCGTCCGCTCCGGGGCGCCACCGCGGGCGGGGGGCTCGCCCGTGCGCAGATAATGCGCCACCGCAAGCCGGTGTAGCCGCTTGGCTTCTTTGAAGTCCTTGCCAAAGTAGATGAACCGGCCCCGGAAGCTCGAGTAATATTGGCCGGTGGCCTTGTGGCGGGATAACTTGGGCGTTTTCATGGCGATGCATCCCTTTCCATTGGAGACTTGTAGTCTCTACAACTTTTCGGGCCGCACCGCGCGAGGCGGGTAACAACGTAAGTGCTTGATTCGGCGTGACTTACAAATGGTGGGCGATGTTGGACTCGAACCAACGGCCTCCTGCGTGTAAGGCAGGCGCTCTAACCAGCTGAGCTAATCGCCCTTTGTGTAGGCAATAATAGCACCACAGGGGCGGTGGGCGCAATAGACTGCCGAGGCTTTCAATTGAGGGGATAGCATTGGGGCGCATGTATTCCATCCCCTGGTCCCGTTTAGATGGGAACTTTTGCGTTGCCTTGCCGATAGTACCGAGCGGGCTAGAGAATGGCGCGGCGCTTTAGGAAGGCGGTTGAGTGTTGGTTTGACTGAACCCGGTTGAAACGGGTACAAGCATGGGAGCGGCGTGGCGCCTGTGGGATGAGGCGAGAGCCAAATACTTGACCGTTTGGCGTTGGCGTTTGGGATTGGATGATTCCACTCCAATAGCCGCCGCTGCAACGTCTCGGCGTCCGTATCCGGTCACGCGCTTTTGCCGTGAATCGCTGGCAAGGCATGATGCATGCCTATCTAGCGCCTCGCAAGAGCGCGTCAGGGTTTGATAGCTGTACGGGGCGCAGGCCCGGTTTCCGGGAACAAAACCCGGCAAGGATTGGTATCCCCACGGGGTGATTGTTTTTCCAACCCCGCCTAGGTAGTGTTTGTAGTAGGGGCTCTCGAAGTGGGAGTTTTGGATGGTTTTGAGCCTCAATACAGCATGTTGGAGTAGTTGGCGCCATGGATTCAACGAGTGAACCGTCTTTGATTTGGGATTTCTTTGGGGGGCTTCTCCGCTTGGTGTTTCGCCTCCTTGTGCTGGTGGCGTTGGTTGGCCTCGCGGTGTTCCTCTGGTTTTCCCACGAAGCCTTGTACAACCGGTTCGTGGTGTTTCCGGAACAAGCCCGTCAATGGGAGGCCATCCGGGAAACGCGTCAAGAGATCGGGATCGAGCTGCCTTGGGAGCATTTCCGGGGAGTGGCCCACGCGCATTCCGAGCATAGCCACGACAGCTTGGTGTCGTACGAAGAAATCCTGGAAGCCGCTCACGCCGCGGATATTGATTTCATGCTCATGAGCGACCACTGCGTGGATGGGGAAGCAGACTACGGCCTCGGCTGGCGGGGCGTTCACGAAGGGGTGCTCTTCGTGCCGGGTTTTGAGACGGCCGGCGACCTCATGCCGTGGGGATTGCCGTCGGACACGGTGTTGGATTGTGACGAGAACTTGTGGGCCTTGGCCGAACGCATAGAAGACGAAGACGGTCTGCTCTTTTTCGCGCATCCCGAGGAGCACCGGTTTTGGGACGTGCCCCAATTGGACGGCATGGAGATTTTGAACCTTCACACCATGTTCAACCGGGTGGATATAAGCGCCCTCGCACCGAATGTGTTGCTTTCCCGGCGCCGTTATCCAGACCAAGTCATGTGGCTGGTGGAGCAGCCTATGCCCATGGTCCAGCAGCGATGGGACGATTTGAACCGCATGCGGCGCATCGTGGGGATCGCGGGCAACGACGCGCATCAGAATGTGGGTGTTCGTCTGGTGGGGGGTGAAGACGGCGGCCTCCGGCTTGAGCGCACGGACGGCGGCCTCATGCGGGAATGGCCCTCCGGGACGGTTTCGGCGTGGGTGTTACGGCGGATATGGGGCGCGGCGGAGCCGGGGGAAGTGGTGTGGCGTTTTGATTTGGATCCGTACGAACGCAGCCTGCGCTTCATGAATACGCACATCCTCGCCGATGAGCTTAGTGAGGACGCCATTCTGGAGGCGCTTGAATTGGGCCGCGTGTATGTCGCCTTCGACATGATAGCCGACGCGCGCGGATTCGCCTTTGTCGCCGAGGGAAGCCAAGGCCAAGGGCACATGGGTCAGGAAATACCTTGGGAAGAGGGCCTAGAGTTGCATGCGGCCTCGCCCTACCCGGGCCGGATTCGCCTGCTGCGCCACGGAGCCGCCGTGCATGAAACCGAGGGCCGCGAGATGACCTACGAACCCGAACTTCCTGGCAATTACCGGGTTGAGGTGGACTTAGCGGTAGGGGATGAGTGGGTCACCTGGCTTTATACGAACCCCATCCGGATCCAATAACGTTGGGCGCTCTGATTCGGCTTTGGCCGGGTTCTATTGCAGCCGGTTGAAGCGCTCAAAAAAATCGGGGAAGGTCTTGGAGACGCAGGCCGGGTTGTTGATGGTGACGCCGGGGATGCGCAGCCCGGCCATGGCGAAACTCATGGCCATGCGATGGTCGTCGTAGGTGTCGATGGCGGCGGCGCGCCATTCCC
>JBKHFO010000304.1:0-3022 GCA_046540175.1 Candidatus Hydrogenedentota bacterium | reverse complement strand
TCTTCCCGGGGAACCCGCGCATGGTAAATGCCGAACTCGTTGCAGGTCAGGCGCACATCGTGTTTTTCTCCCCATGCCGCAACCTCGGCGATGCGCTCGCGAAGGCGTTCTTCGTTCCATCGCTCTTCCCCATAATCCCGAATGACACTCTGAGCAAACGCATCCTCCGTGGCGTCCAGCGCTTCCCGGATGTTGTCAGGGGTGGACGGAAAGGGCATGTGATGTAGCTCAGACCAAAAATCAGCTCCCCATGTGGCGCCTTGGTGGGTGAAACTGTGTGGGGTGTAGAAATGGAAGTTGTATACCAGATTCGGATCCTCCAACGGCTCCAACTCCATGAGGCGCAAGTCATTGGACCACTCATAGCCGCACACGATGATGGTATGTTCCGGCGCGCCGTCACGGGCCGCTGAAGCAAGCTCCCGCACCACCCGATTCCAGCGCTCCGCGTCGCTTACCCGGGGCTCGTTAAGCAATTCCAGAAACAACCAGTCCGGATCGTATTGGGAGAGATGCGCTGCAAAACCCCGCCAGAAAGCGGCTACCTTTTCCACGTGGGCGTCATCGTCCTCCAACCGCTCAACAAACTCGCCGGAGGTATGGATCTCCACGATAACCGCGATGTCGCGTTCGAGGAATTCTTCGATGGCCCAATCCAGATGAGCTAGATAGTCATCTGGAAGCGATTCCGGATCGTCGCTGTCAAACAGAGGCCCGGGATCGACAGGCAGCCGCACGTGCCGGAACCCCATCGCTTGGATGGCCTCGAAATCGGCGTTGGTCATGTGCGAGCGGAAATGCTCTTGGGTAAGGCTTCCCGTCTGAGCGAACCAATGACTGGTGTTGATGCCTTGTGTCAGCCGTTCAAAACGCTCTTGCGGCACGCCGGAGGCGGCGGTGAACGCTGGCATGAACAAGCTCAAGGTCAAGGCGGCGCTCACAATGGAAATGAAGGAGGCGTGAAACATTGTAAACTCCTTTTGGTGAGTTTGGGGTCTCCAAACATGGAACGCGATGTAATGGGGGCGTCTGGGCTACCTCAGAATAGGTCAGCGCCACGACGAAGTGCTAGGACAACATGATCCAGTATCTCGACACGGGGTTGCCGGTTCGTTCCGATATGACCTCGTTTTCAAAGACGCCCCCGTTCGCTTGGATGATGCGCGCCGACCCAATGTTGGCCGTGTCACAGGTGACCAGGACCTCAAGAATCCCGAAGTCCCGCGCCTTCTCCAGCGTCAGTTCAAGGATGCGTGTGCCATGGCCTTTGCGCCGTTCGGCGGGCCGGATGCTGTAACCAATATGGCCGCCTTCGCGCTTGAGAGCGGGTGTTAAATGATGGCGCAAGCGGCTAACCCCCAGTAAGGCCCCATCGCTTGGCCGGAGCAGCCAGTAGGTCGTAGCGGGCACGCGTACCCCCCTGCTGTCACGGATGTAGGCATTCTCCACCAGCTGACGCACGTATCCCGGAAAGTCGTGAGGGTACAGCTCGAAGACGCCGTCCACGCGGCCGCCCCCGTTAACACGGTAATCCTCGGCCATGTTCAAGAAAGCGTCGCGTAAGGTGACGGTAGGCTCCACCAGGGTCAACGTTTCCGCCCCCGGGGGGTGTTGCGTGTCTGTCATGGCGGCGTCTCCTGTTCAATCCTTGCGTGGGCCGGCGCCGGATTTCGCCACAACCGCGCTTGCAAGATCGCTTCTCTGGAACGTAGAGGTTGTGCCGGGCGCCTTATGCAACCCTATGATGGTTGCCAAGCGCTCGTGTGTCAACTTCTCCAGGGCGCGCTTGTGTATCCAAGGGGCGCGCAAAAAGAATTGGCGCTTCGTTCGCCACTGAGGGAACGAAGCGCCCAATTCGTGTATGAAATGTTCCGCTGGGTGTTTAGGAGCGCGCCGCGGTGCTGGCGTAGCGCTTCTTCATGTCCTCAAGCGTCATGGGCGCGTAGTCCTTGGCGTGCCCTTTCGCGCCAAAGGAGGTGAGGCGGGCCGTGACTATCTTCTGCATGGCGTCGCGGGCGGGCCCGAGATACTTACGCGGGTCAAATTCGCCCGGCTTCTCATGAAAGACGCGCCGGACGGCGGCGGTTATGGCTAGGCGGTTGTCGGTGTCGACGTTTACCTTGCGCACGCCGTGCTCAATGCCTTCCTGGATTTGTTCGACGGGAACGCCGTACGTGTGCTCCATATTGCCGCCGTATTTGTTGATTTCGTCAACGAGTTCCTTGGGCACACTCGAAGAACCGTGCATCACCAAATGGACATTGGGCATCCGGCGGTAGATTTCGTGAATCCGTTCCATGGCCAACGCTGGCGGGAGCATCTCGCCCGTCTTGGGATCCTTGCGCAACGACTTGTAGGCGCCATGGCTCGTGCCGATGGCGACCGCTAGCGCGTCCACGCCCGTGTCCGCTACGAATTGCTCGGCCTCATCGGGATCCGTGAGATGGGTGGTGTCATCGGCGGACAAGCCCGCGCCGTGACCATCTTCAATACCGCCGAGGGCGCCCAGTTCGCCTTCCACCGTCACGCCGCGTTCGTGGGCCATCTCAACGACTTCGCGGGTCACGCGCACATTGTAATCGTAGTCGGCGATGGTCTTGCCGTCTTCCTGCAGCGAACCGTCCATCATCACCGAGGTGAAACCCAATTCGATGGCTTGCTTACAGGTTTCGGGGCTGTTGCCGTGGTCGAGGTGCATGGCGATCGGGATATCGGGATGCAGCTCGGTGGCCGCCAACATGAGATGCCTCAAGTAGTTGAGCTGGGAATACTTCAGGGCGCCCCGGCTCGCCTGGACAATCACGGGGCTGTTGACTTCTTCCGCTCCGGCCATAATGGATTGGATCTGTTCCATGTTGTTCACATTGAAGGCGGGAACGCCGTAACCTCCTTTTGCGGCTTCATCCAGAATTTGACGCATTGGCACTAGTGGCATAGTATCTTCTCCTATCACGTATGTAATTGTCCCCAGAAAAATGGCGCGGGGGTGTGTGACAAAACAAAGGAGGGCTTAACTTCACCC
>JBKHFO010000303.1:0-3028 GCA_046540175.1 Candidatus Hydrogenedentota bacterium | reverse complement strand
GAACCATAGGGGCCGTGGGCGGCAACGGACGCGGCGTCGCAGGGGTTAATTGGGACATCCAGCTCATGGCGCTGCGGTTCATGGATGACGCGGGGATGGGCGCTGTCTCGGACGCCATTTCGGCGATTGAATACGCAATCGAGCATGGCGCTGATATCATTAACGCCTCCTGGGGAACCGAGGACCGTTCGGACAGTCTCGAGGCCATTCTGCAGGAGGCGGCCGACGCGAACGTGTTGGTTGCGGCGTCCGCTGGCAATGACGGCGCGGATAACGACGATACCCCCTTTTATCCCGCCAGTTTCGATCTGCCCAATATCATCTCGGTGGCCAGCAGCACGGCCGAGGACGCCCGATCCGCCTTTAGCAACTGGGGGAAAGAGTCAGTCCATCTGGCCGCGCCGGGTTCACAGATCAAGAGCACAATCCCGGACAACGACTATGGGTACAAGGGCGGAACGTCCATGGCGGCGCCTCATGTAGCGGGCGCGGCAGCGTTGTTCTGGTCCCTAAACCCCAGCGCTTCGGCCGAAATGGTTAAAGAAATGATTCTCGAAACCGTTACGCCCTTAGAAGCTTGGGAAGACCTCGTTGTAGCAGGAGGCCGCCTCAACGCGGGCGCGCTTGTCGACGCCGTCATACCCACTGGTGAGTTGACGGTAACCATCTCGCCGGCGGACATTGACCCCCAATGGCGCATCGCGGGGGAAGAGACTTGGCTGGACAGCGGCGAGAGCATCACCCTCCAGACCGGCGAATACGAGATCGAGTTCGAGGTGTTGGAACATTGGGTGGAGCCCGATCCCATGACCGTGGAAGTTGTCGAGGACGCGCTGACCGAGGAAAACGTCAACTACCACCGCGCACGGGGAAGCGTTGAAGTGCGCATCGAACCTGAAAGCGCCCGCCAGGACGGCGCGCAGTGGAGCCTCAATAGTGGAAACACATGGCATGACAGCGGGGATAGCGTCAGCCGCCAGACCGGCACATACGACGTCGTGTTCGCGGTATTGGACGACTGGGTGGAGCCCGATCCCCTGACCGTGGACGTTGTCAAGGACACGGTCACCGCGGAGACCGCCCAATACGAACGCGCCCAGGGGACCCTCGAAGTAAGCCTCGAACCCGAAGGCGCCCGTCAGGACGGCGCGCAGTGGCGCGTTGTAGGCGAAGAGACGTGGCGGGACAGCGGCGACGGCGTCACTCTCGACACCGGCGAGTACGAGGTCGAGTTCGCCGGAGTGGAGGACTGGGTGGAGCCAAGCCCGGTCCGCGTGGACATCGCCAAGGAGACGGTCACCTCGGAAACCGTGGAGTACGAACGCGCCCAGGGAACCCTCGAAGTGAACATCGAACCCGAAGGCGTCCGCCAGGACGGCGCGCAATGGCGCGTGGCGGGCGAGGCCCTCTGGCGGAACAGCGGCGATAGCACCACCCTGGACGTTGGCGAGTACGAGGTGGAGTTCGCGGGCCTTGACTACTGGGTAAGGCCTGAACCCTTATCCGTCGAGGTTCAGACGGATGCCGTCACGGCCAGAGGCGTCGAATACGAACGGGGCGCTGGGGTCTTGGAAGTCGTCCTTGAGCCGCCAGAAGCCGTGGAAGATGGCGCGCAGTGGTCCGTGGACCATGGCGCCACGCTTCACGATAGCGGCGAGACCGTCGAACTCGACGCGGGGGAGCATTGGATTATGTTCACGCCGGTGCGCCAATGGAGGGCCCCCGAAGCAAGGCGCGTGGACGTGCCCCACGATACGGCCGCCACGGAACACGCAGCCTACCACTCGAGCCTCGTCGAGGGATTGCCCGTAAACCGCCCCGCCGGTTTAGCCGTCTTGGCCTCGGGCTTGCTCGCCGCCGGCTTGGCCGCCCTGGCCCGGACACGCGTACGCCCCCAGCCGGATCCTTTGTCTCATGTGGAGCTGGACATCTAAACGACCCTGTAGGGATGGGTTTATTTGTGACATCGTGTCAGGGCTAAGTCAGACGCAATCGGGGCATCTTGCTGGCTTTCAAGCATAATTCCCCCTTTGAAGGGGGATCAAGGGGGATGTTCTCCCCCGGCGCAGCTTCCTCCTCCAGCGATCACGGGCAATAGACAGGATTTACAAGATTTACAAGATGAAGCCGGGAATGCGCAACACGGCTTTGCGCCACTGCATTGGGGCCGCTTGGAGTTCACCGTGAATAGGCTGGTGCGCGGGCGGACATCCAAACGGCCCCAGCGGGGTCACAGCTAGTGCTCAGCCCGCCCTAAACTTGTGGATGTCCCGATTACTTAACCCAAAATGTTGTCACGAATAAATCCATCCCGTAGGGATGACAGATGATAGCCAGGGGTTGAGCCCGCGTGCGATAGCATGCGGGCGACACCCCTGGAAACGGATCTACACGATACCGACCCTGATAAGGGTCGCAGAACCTTCGTGCACACAGCTGCTGCGCCCCCTGCCGACGAGTCTCCGCGAGATGCGTCATGCACCGGAAGCGCACCCCTCCGTCATCCCCGCGAAAGGGGATGACGAGGGGGACGCGGGTAGCCAAAATCCTAGAATAGATTTGCCAATGCCCCGTAACGCCGGCATCTTGCCGACTTTCAAGCACAATTCCCCCTTTGAGGGGAGATCAAGGGGGATGTTTTCCCCCCGGCGCAGCTTCCTCCTCCAGCGTTCACGGGCAATGGACAGGATTTACAGGATTAACAAGATGACGCCGCGCTACCCACAGTTCTAGGGCGGGCCGAGTACTGACGCTGCGCTCTCGTCCGAACCAAGGGCGCTCGAGCCGCTCCGCCTTAATCACACAGCCCACGAGCGCAACGGGAGACGCCGCCTCGCAAAGGGAAAGGACGGCGCCAACGTGGAACGCCGCTGGGGTGTAAACGGCCAAATGCGGCCGTTTGATTCCTGCCTTGTTCCGTGATATGTTGCCTTTGCGTAGAACCGCGAGGCGTGCAGGCGGCTGAGGCGATGCGCGTTGGGGAGGAACCGTGTCAGCCCTTCCGGAGAAGGCCACTCGCAAGGATGGG
>JBKHFO010000302.1:0-3045 GCA_046540175.1 Candidatus Hydrogenedentota bacterium | reverse complement strand
CATATGATGAACAACCTGCCGGGGTGGGTGTTTCTGGTCAGCCGGGATGGCTATTATGTGCGCTTGAACCGCCGCTTCGCCGAGGTCACCGGTTACACCAACGGGGAGCTGTGGGGGATGGACTACACGGAAGTCGTGGCGCCTCCAGACAAGGCACGGGTCATTGAAGCGTTTCACACGGGCTTCGACGAGGGATATGTGGAGGTGGAGGCGCGCATCACAAGCAAGAGCGGCGAGAGCACACCGTATCTTTTCGTGGTGAGCCGTGTAACGCTAGAGGATGAACCCTATCTCTTGGGCGTGGGGTTGGATATTTCTCAACGCCTAAAGGCCGAGGAGAATAACCGGCTGCTCCGTTCGGCCGTCGAGAACGCCACGGAAGCCATCCTTCTAACCGAGGGACGCACCGAGACGCCCGGTCCCCGGATTGTGTACGCCAACAACGCGTTCCTTCAGATGACCGGGTACACCCACGAAGAAATCGTGGGACGGGTTCCATGGTTTCTTATGGGCCCCAAGACGGATATGCGTGTTATCCGGGAGTTGCGGGACCATCTCCGCGAGGGCCAGAGTTTTTCCGGAGAAACCACGAACTACCGCAAGGACCGGACCGAGTTTATCTCGGAGTGGTCCGTGGCTCCGGTGCGCGACAAAAGCGGCGAGGTCACGCACTTCGTGGCCATCCAGCGGGACGTGACCGAGCGGCGGCGCTTGCAGAGCCAGCTTTGGAGCAGCATGAGGCTTGACTCCATCGGCCGCCTGGCGGGAGGCGTGGCCCACGACTTCAACAACCTGCTAGCCGTCATCATGGGCTACAGCGAACTTGTCGCCTCTTCCCTGGAGAAAGACAGTCCCATCGCCAGCGACATTGAAGACATTCGGCAGGCGGCGAAGCGCGGAGGCGAGTTGACCCGGCAACTCCTCGCCTTCAGCCGCCGGCAAGTGCTTACCCGGCGGGTCATTCAGCTTAATGAAGTCGTCATCCACATGGAGCGAATGCTGACCCGAATCATCGGGGCGGACATCGAGCTGCAACTGGACCTGGCGAAAGGGCTGTGGCCAGCGAAACTGGATATCGCCCAAATGGAACAGGTGCTCCTCAATTTGGCGGTGAACGCTCGCGAGGCCATGCCCCGCGGCGGACGGCTCATCATGGAAACGTCCAACGTGGAGTTGGACGAGGCCGGCGCCCGGCGCGATCCCTCTATCACGCCGGGACCCCACATCATGCTTACCATAACCGACACCGGCAGGGGGATGGACAAGGCGACGGCCGACAATATCTTTGAGCCGTTCTTTACCACGAAGGAACGGGATCTAAGCGCGGGCTTGGGATTGGCCACCGTCTATGGTATCGTGAAACAGAGCGGCGGGGACATCTGGGTCTACAGCGAGCCCGGCAAGGGGACAACGTTCAAAATACTTTTCCCCGCGGCCTCCCAGGACGAACATATCCCGGCCGCCGAATCCGAAACCCCATCCCAAGCGGCTGGCGGTTCCGAAACGGTGCTGCTGGTCGAAGATGAAGACGCCGTGCGCGAGATCATGGAACGCACGCTTACACGGCATGGATACACGGTGTTGACGGCCTCCAGCGGTCCGCAAGCCCTGGAGTTAGCCGCGCACCATGAGGGCCCCATTCATCTCCTCGTCACGGATATCATCATGCCCGGCATGAGCGGCTATGAAGTGGCTAAGACCTTGGCCGAGCGCCGGCCCGGACTAAACATCTTGTGTGTATCGGGATATCCGAAGAACATCATCGCGGAGGATGGTATGCTTGTCTCCGGCGCCGAGTATCTGGAAAAGCCTTTCACCCCTGCGGTGCTCGCTGAAAGGGTCCGCCACATATTGGACAAGGACGGCTGAATCGTGCGGGAGCCGGGGTTCGTGAGCGGATTCGCGTGGCTGTGTGTGTTTCTGCTTGGGGGAACAGCGGCGCAGTATCTCACGGGGTGGCCCATCCCCGGGCCGGTGTGGGGCATGGCGGCCTTGACCGCCGCGCTGGGGTTGGGCTGGCTTCGATTGGAGCAGGTCGAAGCGGCCGCGGATGGGCTGTTGCGATACCTCGGATTGCTGTTTGTCCCGCCGGGCGTGGGCGTCATGGAGCACTTCGGACTCATCGCCTCCGAATGGCCCGCGATTGTGGCGGCATGGCTGGGCAGCACCTTTCTCGTGCTGGGCGTGACGGGCCTCCTCGCGCAACGGCTGGGGGACGCCAAGCCATGAGAAGCCTTCTGGAAGAGCCTGTCTTCGGCATTGTGCTGACGCTGGCGGCGTGGCAGGCGGCCAACATCCTGCGCCAGCGCCCGGGAAGCGCCCTCGCCAACCCGGTGCTGCTCGCGGCGGCGGGCATCGTGCTGCTGTTGATGGCGGCCGATATCCCTTATGCCACGTATAATGCCGGGGGACAATACATCAGTTTTCTGCTTGGGCCGGCCGTGGTGGCCTTGGCCGTGCCGCTCTACCGCTACGGGCGCGTCCTTCGCCGCCACGGGGCCGCCTTGGCAGGGAGTGTCATCGCAGGGGGCCTTGTCGGTATAATCGCCGCCGTGGGTATGGCGGTTGTGCTCGGGGCCACGGGCGAAACCGTGCGCTCCATGGCCCCGAAATCCGTGACCACGCCCATCGCCATCGGCATAGCCGGGGAAACCGGCGGGCTGCCCTCGCTCACCGCCGCTATCGTAATTCTTACGGGCATGCTTGGAGCCGTTCTCGGGCCACCCTTGCTCGACGCGCTCGGGGTTCGGTCCGCGTTCGCCCGCGGCTTGGCCTTGGGGACGGCGTCCCATGGCATCGGCACGGCCCGCGCCTTCGAAGAGAGCCAGCAAACCGGCGCGCTGAGCAGCGTGGCGATGGTGCTCAACGGCATTCTCACAGCGGCGGCGGTCCCGTGGATACTGCCGTGGTTCGTTTGACCTCCACTGGATTGGCTTCGCTAGGGGTTCACGATGACGTGGATGTGTCCTTCAATGCGTGGGCGCATATCCAAACGACCCCGAAGGGGTCACAGATGCTAGCCAGGGGTTGAGCCCGAGGCGCGTA
>JBKHFO010000301.1:0-3114 GCA_046540175.1 Candidatus Hydrogenedentota bacterium | reverse complement strand
GATATAGAGTAACCACAGGCAGACATCAACCGATGATTTGCTATTAAGAGATGAAGAATGCCGCAATTACCCAACCAAGACGAAATCCCGATCCAGCCCGTCAAGGGCCCAGTCCTGTGCTCGCCGTACGCGGAGCCTGACCAGTATTGGCTTTACGACCCGGAAACGGGCGAGGCCTCGGAGGCTCCGGGGCGGCGTCCGGCGGGGCATTACTACAAGACGGAGGCCGTTGGCGCGGGGCAGCGGCAGCTTTTCGTGGAGGAGCAGCGGGACGACCTCGCCTTGGTCAACGCGTTGCGGGAGGATGTGCGGCGGTGGCGGGAATCGGGCTACCGGGGCGCCACGAAGGTGAGCCGGGAACTGCTCGTCCACTGGGGGCGGGTGGATCTCCCGCGTCCGCTGTTCTTCTGTCAGCGGGAAGCCGTGGAGACGCTCATTTATCTTGCGGAGATGCGGCTGAACCGGCGCACGAGCCGGACCGGGTTTCGGAGTTTCCACCTTGATGACGACGATCTGGCCCGCTTGCTCCGGGGGGAGCGGCCGTCGTTTCACGTCACGGGCAGGCATTATCCCGCCTTGATCGATCCGCCCGCGGAACCAGACCTTCGTCCGCTTGTCCGCATGGCGTGCAAGATGGCCACGGGCTCGGGCAAGACGGTGGTCATGGCCATGCTAATCGCATGGGCTTTTTGCAATCGGGGCGTGAACAGCGCCAGCCGGGAATTCCCGAATGGGGTGCTGATTTGCTGTCCCAACTTGACGGTGAAGGAGCGGTTGCAGGTGCTCCGGCCGGGGGAGCGCGACAACTACTACGAACTCTTTGATCTTGTGCCCATGAAATACCGCCCGTTCCTGCAGAAGGGCAAGGTGATCATAGAGAATTGGCATCAACTGGCTCCGGAATCGCCGAAAAAGGAGGGCGAGGCGACCCACGGTGTAGTAGACAAGGGGCCGGAGGACGCGGGCGCCTTCGCGCGGCGCGTGCTAAAGGACATGCACGGGCGCATGCCCATCATGGTGTTGAACGATGAAGGGCATCACTGCTGGCGGCCGAAGCCGGCCGAGGAGAAGCTCACGGGGGATGAGAAGAAAGTCTTGAAGGCCGAGGAACAAGAGGCGCGTGTTTGGTTGAACGGCCTGGACCGGCTGAACAACGCCTTGAACGAGGACCGCAATGGGATCCTTTTCACGGTGGATCTCAGCGCGACCCCGTTCTACATCAAGGGCAGCGGCCACCCCGAGGGCTATCCGTTTCCGTGGATCGTGAGCGATTTCGGCCTTGTGGACGCCATCGAGAGCGGCATCGTGAAGATTCCGCGCATTCCCGTTCGGGACACCACGGGGCGGCCCGACCCGAAGTATTTCCGGCTTTGGGACGCCATCAAGGAAAACCTGGAGCCGGGCCACATGCTGCCGGGCAAGGCGCGCAAACCCAAGCCGGAAGTGGTGTACCGGGAGGCGGAAGCCGCGCTGCGGCAGATCGCGGATCAGTGGGAGGAGAAGTTCGAACAGTTCCAGAATGCCCGGCCCGGACAAGACGCCCCGCCGCCTGTGCTCGTTATTGTGTGCGACAACACGGACATCGCGGAGGTGTTCTACCGGAAGATCAGCGGAGAAGCGGAAGTGGAGGCGGCGCCGTCCTCGGCGAGGAGCCGGGTGGGCAACGGATTCTTCAGCCATGTGTCCTCTTGCTGCTCTAGCCACGCCAACAGAGGCCCATCGTTGATGGCGGCGCAATGGACGCGGCCGCCGGAGCCCGGCCCATCGCGGAAGGGCGCGAAAAAACGGCCGAGGATTGCTTCGGCGGGGCCGCCGCCTAAGAAAAAACTCCCCTGCCGGTTTCATAAGCGTCCGGCAGGGGGTGAACAACCCAAGGGCGAGGTTTCTTGAGTGCGCTGTTGAATGCTGCTCTAAGCGGTTCGACGCATGGCGCCATAGTAGACAGCGCCACTGAAGGCCGCCACAAGAACCAACACAACGATCATCATGGCCATGTTCTCGCTTACCAGTTCGCGCATAACTTCCATGGTTTGCTTCTCGGGCTCAAGGCGCATCCCCTCCACAGCCTCGGCCGCCTCGCCGGTACGAACGGACTCGATCGAGGCCATATAGGCTTCGGCGGTCTCCGGCATATCAACATGCTCGGCAATGAACTCACGAAGTTGGGCATTATCACAGACAAATCCTGAGCATCCCGCTCCGTGATCTTCGACAAGACTGGCGTGGAGACTGGACAGGTTCTCAATAGTCGCGTCGTCCGCATCCCAGTACTCTTTGCGAATGGTCTCCAGCATGACGGCGCTCATCTCCTGCAGGGCATACGGATTACTATCCTCGAAATACTCTTGCATGTTCAAGTCAAGGGCGTCTTCGATATAGACGTCGTAGTAGTCTTCCCACATAGACTCTTGTATAGCGTCCGGTTTCATGACGTTCCAACCATAAGTGTTGCGGAACGTCTCCGCAAAGACTTCGGCTGACGATGCGTCTCCTTCCTGTAGCCCTTCAATGTAACGCGGGTTAAGTACCGTGGAACGGGCTTCCACGGCTATTGCTTCCTCGGCCCCTTGCACACGGGCGTTATGTTGATTACGCAGATCGTTGAAGTATGCGCTAGGATCTTCTCCCGTCACATGCCGGACAGCCGCATTGATGCCGCCCGTGAATTCATAGACATGATCTAGGGAAAGGGGTCCCCAAACATTTGACGACCGTGGTTGCACCACGGTATCCGTGTTCTGTAGGGATGCTTCAAGGAGCCCGGGCGCATAATGTCCCCAATGGTCTCGCGTATAGATGGCGCCCATGTTTTGCAGGTACTGCTCCGCGATTTGCGATTCGTCTTCCCATTGGTCACCGGATTCCACCAGCCCCATGATTCCGGTCCCGTAGCTGCCTCCCACACCTCCGAATACTCTGGCCGAGGCGAAGTTTCGAGCTTCGAGTGGGCTCATGCCTTTCTCTCGCAGCGCCCGCTCGGCGCTGGCGGTCCCTTCCCGAACATAATTGGCGAACTCGGGATCAGCCGGCGCTTCGTTGGCCAGCTGAACGGCTCTATCCAAAAGATGAATGCGGCATTCCGCTATGTCGCGGAACTGACCGGAGGTCTGCACG
>JBKHFO010000300.1:0-3117 GCA_046540175.1 Candidatus Hydrogenedentota bacterium | reverse complement strand
TCATCGCGTTTGCGCCCCTGCTGGATTTCCGGGCATGGACCGATCTGCAGGCGCGGTGGGCGAATTATCTGGATTACGGCAAGGCGCTTACGCACCCCAAGGAGTACGGCGAAGTGCTCACCGTCACCTTGATCGCTAGGACGCTTAAGCGCCGTATGGAGCGCCGTCTCACGGAAGCGCCCATCGTGGACGCGGCCTCCATGTACCGGGACGCCGCTCCTCGCCCGCCGGCCACCATCGTATACGGCGAGGGCTGCCGCCCGGATGTCCGCCAGGCCAAACTGGTTGGCGACTTGCCGGAAGTGACGCTTCGCCCCGTGCCCACGGGCCGCCACGGGTGTCCCATGTACCTGAAGAAGCACGGCCTGTTGGCCTCGGCTGTGCTGGAAGAGCTTGCGAAAGGCCCGGTCCCGGATAATCGCTCGGAAGACCCGTTAGAGGTTTCCGAACCCGTACCGGCTACCCAACGGGCGTGGGAGGGCGCATGACAAAAGCCATTCCCCGCCTCTCCAAGTGGTTGGGGCGGATGATTCCAGAGGGCCGTTGGGGCCGCGGCTTGCTCGGCCACCGCCGGTACGTGGGCGGGATGTGGGAGACGATTGGGCCGTTGCAACTCGCATTCATGGTGGAGCAAGGGTTGGAGCCCCGCCACTGTCTGCTGGACATCGCATGCGGCTCCTTACGCGGCGGCGCGCATTTCATCCGCTATCTGGAGCCGGGCAACTACCTCGGGCTCGACAAGGATGCCGGCCTGATCGAGGCGGGCGTGGCCAAGGAATTGGAGTTGGGCTTGCTGGACGAAAAGGGCCCGGAGTTCGTGGTGTCCGGCGCTTTTGAGTTCAGCCGGTTTTCCAAACGGCCAGACTACTCCATCGCGCAGTCCCTCTTCACGCATATCCGAAGCGAGGCGATCCTGTTGTGCTTGCGCAACCTGCGCGTTTTTGTGGAACCCGGGCATACGTGCTACGCGACCTTCTTTGAAAGCGGGTCCGTCATCGAACCGGAACATTCCCACAGCTTTAGCTTGGCCGCCTATCCCATAAGCGAGATGCAACGGTTTGGCGAAGAGACGGGATGGCGGTTCACGTATATCGGAGCGTGGGGGCATCCGCGTGGGCAGACCATGGTGCGGTACACGGCGGCGTGAAAGGAACCGCGGGCTGTCTCGCCGGCCTACAAGAGACTCGCGGCGGGCTTATCAAGAAACAGCGCGCAATTCGGGTGCTCTTGTAACTTCGACGCCGGGCACATGTTGGTTATTTCCCCCTTCACCGCGTTCTTCACGGCTTCCGCCTTGCGTTCGTCCGGGCAGGTCACCACCAGCAGCCTGCTCTTCATGATCTGTTTGATGCTCATCGAGATCGCCTGCCGGGGCACATCCTCGATAGAATCAAACCACCCTTCCCCAAATTGCTGTTTGCGGCAGGCCTCATCCAAGTTCACCACGATGTAGGGATCCTCGACCTCGAAATCCGCTGGCGGATCGTTGAACGCGAGGTGCCCGTTTTCGCCGATGCCGATGCACGCTACGTCGATGGGATGCCGTGCAATGATCTCTCCCAGCCGGCGGCATTCCGCTTGCGCGTCCGGGGCCATCCCGTTGAGGTAGTGGAACGCGGCGGGCGGTTCGGGCAATTTCTGTTCAAAGCGCTCCCGCAAATACCGGCAAAAGCTGGCGGGATGGGCGTCATCCAGCCCGATATACTCGTCAAGATGGAATACGCGCACATTCTTCCAGTCCACATCGGGCTCCTTCACAAGATGCTCCAGCATTTCGAACTGGCTGGCGCCCGTGGCCACGATAAGGTTCGCCGCTCCCCGTTCCGAGAGGCTCTGGCGCAAGGCTGACGCGGCGCGGCCGGCAGCGGCCTTGCCCATCGCTTGTTTGGTGTCCGACACGTTGATTTCCATGGCCCGTTCTTCCTTCCACACGTAACCGTTGTTGGCAAAAAGCCTGCCCCCGTCACCGGAGAAGCGTTCCACTTCGCTCCGGGCGGGGACAGGCCTCACCACTATTCCTCCACAGCACTAATTCAAACGCTACGAATGGACTATTTCCAGTCCATCCTTGCCAGCGCTCTCACGCTTGCTTTACTCAAGCATCGCATCCGGATCCAGCTCTGGGGCCTCGGGAGCGGCGGGCTCTTCGGCCTCCTCGGCGGGATCCATCAGGATTTCGATATCCATCTCGGCGCGTTCGGCTTCAACCCATTCCTGAAGCTGTTCGCCCTGCTCGTTTTGACGCACGAACTCGCGGATATCTTCTTCGACTTCTTCCAGCGGAACCGTGCCGCCTTCTTCCCGCTCAATGACCTGCATAATATGCCAGCCCTGCTCGCTCATGAAAGGCTCGGTCACTTCGCCGGTGGGAGCCTCAAAGGCCTGCTCCTCAAACTCGGGCATCCCCGGAAGCATGCCGCGCTCGATTTCCATACGGCCTCCTTCCTCGGCGCTCGTGGGGTCCTCGGACACATCGCTGGCCACGTCCTCAAAGGCTTCGCCGTCTTCGATGCGCTGGTAGGCGTCGGAAATCTCTTCTTCACCGGCCTCGCGGTCCTCTTCCGTCATGCCCTCGATGAAGATGTGTTGGATGTCGGCCCGTTCGCCTTGCTCGAACTCGCCCATCTCGCGAAGCTCATCGTACGCCTCTTGCACTTCTTCATCGGTCACCTCGACGTCGGTGATTTCGTCGCGGAACGCCGCATTGCGGAGGTCCTGACGAATCATATCGTCGAGTTCATCACGGTCGATTCCCTGTTGCTCCAACAATTGCTCCAGTTGCTCCTCGCCCCCGAACTGTTCCGCCAGCTCATCAAGTTGCTCCTGGACGTCTTCATCCGGAACCTCGATTCCCGCTTCTTCCGCCCGGATCTCAAGGATGCGGGTGTTGACGAGCTGATCCAGCACTTCCTGCTCACTCAGAGGCTGCTGGCCCTGCGTCATCATCATTTGCGAGAACTGCATGTAGGCTTCTTGGAACTCTTCGCCCGTGATCTCCTCGCCGTTTACCTGCGCCACCACATCAGGCACATCGGGGGGTTCCGGCTGTTGGGGCATCTGCATCTGCGGAGGTTGTTGAGGCGGCTGCTGGCCCTCTTGTTGAGGCGGCTGCTGGCC
>JBKHFO010000299.1:0-3175 GCA_046540175.1 Candidatus Hydrogenedentota bacterium | reverse complement strand
AGGGTAACGCCGTAATACTCTTTCGCCGCTGTTTGTTCGAACGTTTCGGTAGTCACAGTTCAGCCTCCATTTCGGGTTGTTCACTAGCTGCGCAAACACAAGGCCCATTGTCCGCTTGCGCGGCGGGTTCCAGTACGTTCACTTAACAGAAGTGGGACAAGCTGCCCGGCTTTATCCCATTAAGCGCGTTCGTGCGCATATCGGGAATAGTCGACCGAGAATCAACGTCACCGCGCGTCCCTCGGGCCGTACCCCGGGGCATGGCGCAAGTCTGGCCAGTTTTCGTCCGCGCGGGTGATGTGTTGCTCTTTATTCCTCAGCCAACCCACGTGAATCCCAGGCGTCAAGTTGAAGTACAACCGGCCGTCGATGACGTTGAACGCTTCGGGGTGCACGTCGTCCTTGTACCCGTTCGACACGCCGAGTGAGCAGAAGCCGCCGTAGGCGGGCGCATACGCCTCGGGGTTCTCCGCGAACATGTCCCGGTTTTCCGGTGAAGCGAACCAGAACGTGGTATCCTTGTATTCCGCTGTGTAATCTGGCGAGCCTTTCACAGCCTCGTTTTCGGTGAAGTATCCCACGGCGTCGTACCCCTTGATGGCCACCCCATCGCGGTTCATATTGATAGGGCCATCCCCGGCAAAGGCCGGATGTGATGGCGCGTCAGCCAAGCGTGGGTGGCCTCCTGAAATCAGTCCAGAAGCCCCGTACTCCGGCCCTTCGGGCACAATGATACTCAGGACATAGGCCACGGGAAACGCCAAAACGATCGCGATTAAAATGATCCGCCACCGGACTACGAGTTCTTCGCCATGGATGGCGCGCGATGCTTGCTTGCGTATCGTAATCATGGAGTGACCCTCCTTCAGTTACACGCGCGGAAAGCGGTTCGGCTTAGGGGGGTAGTCTTTACTCCGCCTGATAAAGGGTTGTGTCGGGGTGGAACGATACCCACGCAAACCAGAAGGTATGGACCACACGGGCGTCATCTGGCGCTGAGACGGCCTTTACCTGACTGGGATTGCGCGACGCTTCGAGCACGATGGTATGGCCGCCGAGTTCGTCCTCGATGCGCCCTTCTTGGCCGCTGGCAATGGCGTCAATGGGATAGGCGCGGACCGCGTCGCCTATTTTGATTCCAAGGACCGGCTCTTTTTCGCCCAAGCGGGTATCGTCGCTTCCCTTCGCGGGGAACATAAGCCTATCCCCTTCGAAATAGGAGTCATACGGATTGCTGCGGTAGTTGCGTGGATAGTCCGTTTGGAAAGACGCGACGGTCCCATCGGGATGATCCCGGCGCCACTGGCCGAAGGTGGTTAACTCGAAGGGTAGGTGGGGAAGCTCTTGCCCGGCATAAGGACCGCTCAGCGCGCTAAAACCGATTTGCGACCATAGCGCATCGTGGGTTCGGTCATAGAGGATAACGTTCGAGTTGTGCAACAGCCCACTGACGCCAAACTCAAGCACTTCCCCGTTGATGCGCCGCCCGATTACGCTGGCCGAATCGCACAGGGGACAATAGACCACGGCGAAGGGCTCGCCCGCCAATTCGTCGTTTACGATTTCGTGCCAGTTGAGAAGCCGGATGGGATAGGCGCGCGCCTCTCCTTCAACGGAGACCCCGACGACCCTATCCTCTGCGTCGAGAAAATCAGCTTCGGATACTGGCGCGTGATGTGGCGCTGTGAGCGCCGGAATGCCATCCTTGGGCGGGCCGCCCCGAAGGATGTCCTCTTCCGGGATGGTTAGGTTGCTCGCATCAAATTGCTCCATGAACCTGCCGGGGCCCGTGGTCTGGGCTTGGGCGGTCGCTGCGCCGCCCTGGCCGTCTGCCTGCTGGATTTGGGGCGCCGGGGCACGGCCTTGAAGGCGGTCCCAGTTCGCGTGGATACTGTATGCCAAAATCACCATCGCCATTGCGCAGGCGCTCGCTGCTAGAATCTTCTGGTACATGGCTCACCTCCGGGGCAAATGCCCGTTGAGTCTCCAGCGCCCTCCGGCTACGCACCGGGGGCATCCAGAAGATGAGTCGCAGGAACCTGGCGAACCTTACACCACGCGCAATGACGGAGAGATTATTCGGAGTCGGAGGGGTCTTCAGGCGCCTCGGCGGCCTCTTGGATACGGCGTTTCAACCGCTCGCAGGCGTCCTCGGATAACGTTTCAGCATGGGTGGCCGAAAGCGCCTGAAATCGTTGCTCAAAGAGCTGAAGAAGGGCTTCGTTTTGCTTCTGAAACGCTTTGCATGCGCTGCACATCATCACATGGAAGCGCAGTTGGGCCCGTTCCAAAAGAGATAGGGGGCGATCTAGCTCTTCGCAGATTAGTTTCGCAGCCTTCTCACAGCTAATCATCAGCAACGCGGTCAGGTCTCCTTTTGGCCTTTTGAGTCACCGCCCTGAAACCATTTGAGCATGAGGCAGCGACGCATCTGGGTGCGGGCGCGGTACATCATCACCCAAAAATTAGTCGCTGTAATCTTCAAAGCCTTACACACAGTGGACGTATCCTCCCCCTCCATCGCCCGCCGCACAAAGGCCTCCCGCTGGCGGGGAGACAGCGTGTCCAGGCACTCGTCAAACACAGCCCAGAAATCCTCTTGCTCGAGCAAGGCATCAGGCCGCACCGCCGCCGCTTGGGGGGGCTCAATCCAACGGCCCCGCTCATCGAAGAACTCATTGAGCGCGTCCTCATGGCTCATCTGCTGGGCTTCAGGCAACCCCCGGCTTCGGGAACGGAAGTAATCCATGATCTTGTGACGCAGAATCCCCGTCAGCCACGTGCGCTCACTGGACTTGCCCTGAAACCCATCCTTGGACCGCAAGGCCGCCACAAAGCTCTCTTGCAGCAGGTCTTCCGCCACTTCGGGGCGGCGCACCCGCGCCAAGGCGTACCGGTATAACACATCCCCATGTTCCGCCAGCCAAACGAGAGGATCAGGCGAGGAGGCGGAGGTTCGCTTTGCCGCTTCCGGAGAAACACCGGACTCTTTCATGGAGCATCCCTCATGTGTGGGTGTTAGCTTTGACAACAGCGGCCAACCTCAATACGCCAGACGGTGGCGGCGATTCCGGCACAACATCCTTTAGTGTGACAAAGAAACAACTCAGGACCCTTGTTTTGTTTCACCCAACCAAGCATAGACTAACATTGATGGAAGTGTTTCTTCAAATAT
>JBKHFO010000298.1:0-3182 GCA_046540175.1 Candidatus Hydrogenedentota bacterium | reverse complement strand
CGGTAGCGCGGATGTAGACATCCTCATGTTCCTCGCCGTCCGGTGTCACGATGGAATCGGCGGCAACGGTCCCCGCCCACAACACACCCGCCACGCTGGCGGCGAGTCCCAGGGCAAGGACACGGCTCCATGTTCGCGGGCTTGCCTCGCCCGGTCTCCGTTTCTGTTTGCAATGAACTGCAAATCGCATAGTTGATACCCTCATTTCTCAGGCTCGCATGCCTGTGTTGGTGTTCGAGACAAAAAATGAACTGTCCGCCTCTCTTTAAAGTGTAACGTAAGCCTTCCCCTATTCGTCAAGCGGGCGATAGCATTTTAGGATGAATACACACTGTGATGGATCCTAGTCTTATTACTATAAATTTATATCGCTACAGGAAGTAATCCACCACTTCACACTACATCCCACATCAAGAATCCCGCCGCGGAGTGACCGCCTGGCGCGCCGGCGTAACCGGCGATTGATATCTCCCGGCCTTCTGGCGAAACGGTCTCCAAATCGGATAGAATAGCGCCCGCCATGAGAATTGAACAGTTTGCGGAACAGGAGAGCGCCCACCTAGGGGCGCGATTAACCGGACTCTACGCCCGGACCTTTGTTGCTTACCTGTTGGCCATGATAGGGCTGTGGACCGTGGGGATTGAGGCGATTTTTTATCATCCCACGCCCTTCTATGCCAAGTATGAGCCTGTTTTTCCGGGTTTCCCAAGTGTCGCTATAGCTATTCTCTTGCTGTGGGGAACCTACCTGCTGCTGAGCGCCCTTTTTCCCGGTTACCGCAGTGACGGCAAGCCGCCCAGACCATGGGTTTTCGCGGCGTTTGGCGGCGTGGCGGCTCTCACCGGGGCCGCGCTCATCGTTCAGGGTCTGAAAGCGGATCCCGGCGTTTTGGCATACGCGGGCCGCCTTTGGGAAGCGTTGGGGTGGCATCTCATCCCCATTTTCCTGTTCGCCGGTTTCCTTGGATTGTTCCTTACGTTTTTGCCGCATCTGAATTGGTTCGGCCAAGCCCCGGATGATCCTCGCACTACGCGCAGGTTCTTGGCGGGGCTTATCTTGTTCTGCTTTCTGTTTTCCGGGGCGATCGCCATGATCCGGGGCGGCCCGGACGGGATCAGTCAGGTGTATGAACGGCGCGACAGCGAGTTTATCGGCGACATTGGCACAGGGGGAAGCGTCCGGGGCCTTTTCAGCGAGTACGAGCGCTTTCACGGCGTCCTGTCGATGCATTCCAAGGTGCATCCGCCCGGCCCCATTGCCTTGCTGTGGATCCTCTCCTATGTTCTGGGCCAGAGCGCGATGGGGTTGTCCTTGGCCACGATGGCGTTCGGCAGCTTGGCGGTCATTCCGTTGTATTTCTGGGCCCGCGACCTAATGGGCCATGGAGGCGCGCTCACCGCCTGTCTCTTGTATGCGTTCGTGCCTACCATTGTGCTATTCACCGCAACCAGCGCGAACATCCTCTTCATGCCGTTTACCATCGGCACGCTTTTTCTGTTTTGGCGGGCGTTGCACCGGGCCTCGGGATGGTACGCCGTGGCGGCAGGCGTGGGCTACGGCGTTATGTCGTTGCTGTCGTTTAATCTCATCGGCGTGGGCGCGTTTTTTGGCATCGTGGGCCTTTGGCGGTTGGCCCAGCCCCGCATGCGCTGGGCGGTCATCCAAACGGCCGCCGTGATGCTGGCGGTCTTCCTCGGCTTCCATGGCCTGGTCTGGTGGTGGTCGGGCTTCGACATAATCGAAACGTTCCACATGGCGAAGGCGCAATTCGACGTAGATCAGCATCAGCTCGACCAGCTCAGTCCGCGTTATCCGCAATGGGCATGGGTGTTTCTGAATCCCGCGGCATGGTTCTACTTCGCGGGCATCCCCGTGTCCGTCCTCTTCATCTGGCGGCTGTTCGACCCTGACTCCGAAAGCAAGGGCCTCGTCTTGGCATGCTTTCTGACGCTTATCGCCCTGAGTTTTCTCTATCTCGGCCGGGGCGAAGGGGAACGTAGCGCCATGCACATCATCCCGTTCCTTGTCCTTCCCGCCGCTCATGCTCTCCACCAGATGGGAAGCCGGACGCGAAGCTTCGCCGCGTTGCTCGCCACACTGGCTTTCCTCGCCTTCCAATGCTGGTTCACCGAGAGCTATTTCTACACGTACTGGTGAGGGCGCATGTGGAACGCTAAACGGGTCTCCGTTGTCTTTCCGACCTACAACGAGAAGGAATCCATACGGGAAGCTGTCATGGACTTCTTCGCGTCGGGCTACGTGGACGAGATCGTGGTGGTGAACAACAACGCCGCCGAAGGCACCGACGCGGAAGCCGCGGGCACCGGCGCCCGGCTCATCCACGAACCCGCCCAGGGATACGGCCACGCATTGCAGCGGGGCATGTCCGAAGCCCAGGGCGATATCCTCATCCTCGCCGAACCCGACGGCACGTTTTCCGGCGCGGATGTGATCAAACTGCTGGCCTATTCCGAGGACGTCCCCGTGGTGCTTGGCACGCGCACGCAACGTGAACTGGTCTGGCGCGGCGCCAACATGGGCTTTTTCTTGAAATGGGGCAATTGGGCCGTCGGTAAACTGGTCGAGGTCCTGTTCAACACCACTCTCCTCACCGATGTGGGCTGCACCATGCGCCTGTTCACCCGCGAGGCCTACGAACACCTCGCGCCGCATTTCACCGTGGGCGGCTCGCACTTCGGCCCTCAGATGCTTCTATTGACCATCCTGGCCGATATCCCTTTCATAGAAATTCCCCTCAACTACCGCCAACGCGTCGGCGAATCCTCCGTGACGGGCAGCAAACTCAGGGCCCTAACCTTGGGAAGCGCGATGATCGCCATGATCCTCCGCTACCGCCTCCAGTCGTGGGCCGGCCGCCGTTTCCTTCCCGCCTGGCCCCATCCCCCCCAACGCTGAAATCGGCCGCACATCCATTCGCCGGCGGATTCTCTTCGGGAATCCAGTAGGCGTGCGAACATGCCTGGCGGCGTTGCGTCGTGGCCTGAGACGCTCGGCGCTGGGGTTTGCCCTACTGCCGGATGCGTTCCAGCCACGCCTCGGCGGTGGTAGTGGAGTGCCTTTCGTCGTCCCCACCCCCTTCGTCCTTCGCGCCCCCTCCGTCATCCCCGCCCCCTCCGTCATCCCCGCGCAAGCGGGGATCCACCCGCTTGCGGGGATTCGG
>JBKHFO010000297.1:0-3275 GCA_046540175.1 Candidatus Hydrogenedentota bacterium | reverse complement strand
GCCCGTGCGCAGTGTGCTGGCCGCTTCCCGTTTCTCCTCGATGGGAATCCCGTCTGGCGATGTGCCCGAAACAGAACTCTGTTTGGCGTCCACGTTGACGATAATGTCGTTTTCGTGGGTCACGCGCGGCGTAACCTCCAGCGTAACGCCGATTTCCTTGAACTCGGTGGTCGCCATCGGCGGCCCCGTGGTGGACTGCGTGATCTGCTGGTAGGGGTACTCCTCCGAGATGCTGATGTCGGCGGCCTCGTTCTCCACCGTCACCACCACGGGATTCGCCAGGATCTTGGCGTTGGCGCTCTCAACCTCGGCGGCGATGGCGCCGGTGAAATCGATATCGCTCGAAAGCACGGCAAATTCAAGGAGGCCCGCGTCAACGTCGGGAGCCCCTGGATCGCCAAGGTTTGCGTCAAGGAGCGCTTCCTCCCGGTTATCGCCGGTGCGCCGGCGGACCATGTCGAGCAACCAATTGACGCCGGTTTGCGAGGCGTCGCTCAACACCGCGTCGACAATCATCGCCTCAATGGCCACCTGTTTGGAAGGTATATCGATTTCCCGCATAAGCTGGTTAATCTGCTCGATGACCACGGGTATATCGGTGACCACGAGGTGGCGTCCGCGGGTATCAACGTTCACATTCCCTCCTTCGGCGGACAACATGGACTCCACGACGGGCATGGCCTCCTCGGGCTCCAGGTGGTTGAGTTTAATCGCTTGGGTAATGGTGGGCAGACTTGGCTCCGACACGTCGAGTTCTCGAATAAGCTCCACATAGCGGGCAACCTGGCGGGGCGGTCCCGAGACAAGCACGAGGTTGGTCGCCTCGTTCCCCGTGAAGTTAATGAGCTCGGCATCGCGGTCCCCCATCACCACGCTATCGAGCGTACTGGTAATCTCGGAAGCGTCGGCTTGTTCAAGCTTCACCGTCTCTGTAACCCGGTTCGCCGCTTGGGCCTCCATGTAAGGCACGATACGGAAGACGCCATCCTCCTCCATGATGCCGAGGTCATTCATCTGCAACACAATCTCCAACGCTTGTTGCAAGGGGACGTTGCGCAGTTTGGCCGTAACCGTGCCGGTGAGTTCCGTCCCCGCAACCACGTTGACCCGCGCGCGCTGCGCCAATAACCCCACCACGTTCGCCAATTCCATTTCGCGAAAGTCGATGTCCACGGGCTGGTGCAGCGGATCGTTGTTGGGATCGTAGTCCGGCTGTTCGGCGCGTTCGGGGGCCGGCATGGTTTGATGGACACCCTCCGTCGTGGGAATCTGGGGAATCTCCCGAGACGGCCTGGGTTCTTCCTCCACTTCCTCTTCACCCTCTACCGGTTCATCCTGCTCATCCTCATCCGGCTCATCCTCCGCCTCGGGAGAAACCTCGATGTCGATTTCCGGTTCCGCCTCGGGATCGGCGGCATCGTCCATTTCCCATTGATCCCAAGGATCCAGCTGCTCCGAATCGAAATCCTCGGCCTCCATCGGCTCGAGGTCCCCTTCGGTGGCCGCAAGCGGCGTTGGGCGGGCCACGGCCAAGTCCACTTGCGCGCTTTGGACCGCCTCAAGATCCTGGGAAAGAGCGGTCAAACGGTCTTCATATCCGTTGTCTCCCATCTCATCCGCGGCTTGTTGGAAGACCTGCCGGGGCGATTGGCCGGTGGCCGGGGCCTCGCCCTGGGTATCCAGCGCGAGCGTCACGCTTTCGTCTTCCTCCGGGCCGGCCTCCTCAGGACTCGTGTGCGGCCATCCCGCCAACACGGACTCCGTCTCCGCGGCTTCCTCTTCCAAGACGGCGATCAAGGCCCCGGCCTGCGTATGGATATCAGCCGATTCGGGCTGCGCGTCGCCGCGTTTCTGTTCCAGAACGGCGAACTCCTCACTCACGAGATCGTCGCAGAGCCGCTTGAGACGCTCCACGGCGTCATGAAGCGCCGCCACATCTTCCGCCCCCTGAAAGCTGTCCAGAAATCCCCGTTGCGCGGCCACATGACGCCGCACGGTTTCGGTGGCGCGTTGCGCTTCTTCCCGGCGCCTCCGCGCTTGATTCCAGAAAGGCTCAAAGACGTCTTCTTCCAGGCGCTCCGCCTTTTCGATATGCCCCGTCAAGGCCGCCGTGAATTCCTCCAGCGATCTCGCTTCTTCGCTGTCAGCTGGGTTCAACTCTTCGAGAAGCTCCTCCGCCTCTCTCACCAGTTCGCGGGAGTATGCGGCGGCCTCTTGAAGCTGGGAAGCGCTTTGCTCGACTTGACAGGCGTTGCGCATCCAGGGCTCCGTCACTTCCGCGGCGAGGAGGGCCGCGCGGGCCGCGGCGGCTTCCAACTCGTAATCAAGCCGCGCTTGGGGAGAAAGGTCCCCGGGGTTTTCGTAAAACGAAACCCGCAACCCCTCCTCCGCGCGCGCGAGCCGCGGCGTTACTTCCCCCTCGAGATCCAGGACCACCCGCGTGACAAGGTGGGGCTCAAGGGCGTAAAGGCTCGTGCGTATACGCCCTACATGGGGATGGTCCGGCAGCTCCGTTTCTGGGTCAGTCAGGAAGTTCAACGCGCCATACAGGTCAATGACATACCGCTCCCCGCCCATGAACGTGGCGTGGTATGGAAGGGCCTCCCCTCCTGTTTCGAGGACGACATCCCCGCCCTCTTGCGCCGCGATGGCGTCGAGCACGCCAGCGCGCTCCGCGGCGTCGCGTATCACGCTCTCGGGCGCCTCAACTGGCTGGGTTTCGAGGACGTTCTCGATGTAACCGATGCGGGATTCGCCGCTTGCCGCAAGGGCGGCCAGTCCAACGCTGATCCCCACAACCAAAGCGCCCACTCGCCATCCTTGCATTCTTCCTCCGCTGTTTGACTTGGTCATGGGTTATTGACCCTCCAGGTATACAGTGACCGTTTCATCCTCAAATTCCACCACCACATGGTCCGGAGCGATGGAAGCCACGGTCGCCCCGTCCATCAATTGCGCCCCTTCTTCAACAACATCCTCGTTGACCACGGCCAGGGGATTGGCTCCATCATGGACAATACCCGTCACCCGCAGGCGGCGCAGTCTCTGTTCCCGCTCGGCGGTCTCGGCGGCCGCTGCCTCGTCTTCCCCCTCGCCATCACTGGCCGCCATGACCGATGGCCCTACGCGGGGCGCCATCGGATTGCCGGAAATGCGTTCGGCTTCATAGTCGAACTCGACTTCCCGCACTTCCTCCATCAGCGCATCAACGTCCACGTCGCTGGTGATAGGCCTTTCGGCCGGCGGCGTGTCAGCGTCAGCTACTTCCTCGGTTT
>JBKHFO010000296.1:0-3285 GCA_046540175.1 Candidatus Hydrogenedentota bacterium | reverse complement strand
AATGATGTTCACCAGCACTTCCATCGCGCCGGTGATATCGGACTGTTCAAGCAGAGGACAAATAATCGCCTTTTTCGCCGCCACGATGGCCCTGTCGGGGCCTTGGCCCTGGCCGCTCTCCGCCATGGCTCCGTCATCATTCGCTTCTGTCTGCGCTTCTGTCTGGTCGCGTTGCGCCACGCCGATGCCGATAAGCGCCCGTCCCCGGGCCCGCATGATGGTGCGCACATCGGCGAAGTCCGCGTTGATGTTGCCGGGCAGCCGGATAAGCTCGGTAATGCTTTGCACCCCGTTGTGCAAGACCTCGTCCGCTTGGCGGAAGGCCTCGGCGACGCTCATGTCTTCCGGGCTGAACTGTATCACTCGGTCATTGGGCACCACGATGAGCGTATCCACGTGTTCTTCGAGGGCGGCAAGACCGGCGTATGCGTTGTTCTTCCGTTTGGGGCCTTCGAAGTAAAAGGGCAGCGTGACGATGGCCACGGTGAGCGCGCCGCTTTCGCGGGCGAGTTCGGCAATGATAGGCGCGGCGCCGGTGCCCGTGCCGCCCCCAAGGCCCGCCGTCAAGAAGACCATGTCGGCCCCTTTGAGTACTTCGGCGATGCGTTCTTTGTCTTCCAGAGCCGATTGTCTGCCAATTTCGGGATCCGCGCCCGAGCCTAGCCCGCCCGTGATGTCGGCGCCGATCTGAAGCCGGACGCTAGCGGGCGACTTTTTGAGCGCTTGCGCATCGGTATTGATGGTTATGAATTCTGCTTCCTGGAGTCCTTCCTGGATCATCCGATCAACCGCGTTTCCGCCTCCGCCCCCGATACCGCAGACTTTGATCACGGCTTGGTCTTCAAACGTCCGCAGAGCTCGGTTGGTAACGCTCATCGGACCATTTTCCATCTTCTCCTCGTTCAAATCCGTCTTATTAGCCGCGTCCATGCTGCACCGCCTTTCCGTGTATTTGTCTGGCGCGGAACATCCACGCTTTTGTCACCAACAGGCCACATCTTTTCCCCAACGCAGGTCGAGATAGTATTCGCAATCAAGCTCGTCGCCCCGTTCTTCCCACAGCGCGGCCAGACGGCGGGCTTGCGTTTCAAAATCCCCACGGCCCCAACGAATTTCGAACGGCAATTCGTCGCAAAACATCCGAATATCGTTTATCTCTTTCACCCAGATCTCGCTTACGGTCATTTCGGCCGCCAGGGCCGTCGACGCGAAACTGCGCCACACATCAAGCCCCGCCATAAGCCTCGCCGATTCAATTCGCTCCCCCGCCGCGGCGATCCACTGTTCCGGCTCTCCGTTAATAAGAGGCCCCACATGCAACTCGTGTGGACTGAGTTCGCGTAACACAACCCCTTCGCTGTCGATTTCCGCAATCGCGTTCGGCATCTCCACGCCGGCTACCGGAATCCTTTCTTCAATTTGTATCGTAACCTCGTTAGGAAAGGAGCGGCTCACCTCGCTCTGCCGGACAAATGGCATCGCGTCAAGGCGGGCCTCGGCCTTGGAAACGGGGAGGCCCACCATATTATCTCCCGGCTCCAGCCCCGCCCGGCGTTGCACGGCGGCCGCATCCAACGTGCGGGTTCCGCGGACGTGGATATCGTCCACCCTAAAATACATTGATTCCTCGATAAAGACAAGAAAAACGTAGACCAGAAAAACCAAAAAACCAATGCACAGCCCGGCCTGCAGCAAGCCAAACAACAACCCCGGCGCCGCCAGTCCCCGCTGCTGACGTTCGGTTTCCTGGGTGCGCCGGGTTCGAACGCAGGGAGGCATCATCGCGCACGCAAGGCCTCCAGCAGGGGTTCGGCAATCTGATTGATGTTGCCCGCGCCAAGAATAAGGACTAGATCGCCGGGCTCCAGCAACGGCGCGAGCATCCCCGGCGCATCATGCATGTCGTTGACAAGCTCCACCGGCGCTGTCCCGTTGGCGCGGGCGGCGTCCACGATGAGCCCGCTGTCTACCCCCGGCAAGGGCTCTTCCCGCGCGGGGTAGATGGACGTCACGATGCACCGGTCCAGGCCGCGCAACGCCTCGGCAAATTCCTTATACAAGTGGCGGGTGCGGGTGTACAGATGAGGCTGGAACACGGCCATGACGCGGCGGGGCTCAAGCCAGCGCACCGCCTCCAGCGTCGTGCGGATTTCCGTGGGATGATGGGCGTAATCCTCGAGCACCAACACCCCGTTGTGCTCGCCACACACTTGCAAACGCCGGCGCACCCCGTCGTACACCTCAAGGCCTTCGCTAAGTAGCGAGAACCGCATCCCCAGACCAAGGCCCACGGCGCACGCCGCCAACGCGTTGCGGACGTTGTGCTCACCCATGGCTTGAATCCGGATGGAGCCCAGCCGGCCCGTCACCCGGAAGCGCTCGTCCTGGCTGGTTACATCGAACTCCGTGTAGAGGTTGGGCGCGTGACGCCGGCCCGCGTCCACCGGCCCGTCTTCGCGGACCATGCGGACGTTGCTGGCTTGCAGCGACGCATCCTCGTCTAGGCCATAGGTAAGGCACACGCTCTCGATCTCGGGAAGGATAGCGCGGACATTGGCATCGTCGTGGCACACAATGGCCTGACCGTAAAAAGGCGGCATGTTACAGAACTCGGTGAAGGCCCGTTTAATATTGTCCAGGGTTCCATAGTAGTCGAGGTGCTCGGCGTCGATGTTGGTCACGACGCTGATGGTGGGGTGAAGCCGCAAGAAGGAGCCGTCGTGTTCATCCGCCTCCGCCACAAGGTAATCTCCGCTGCCCCAGCGCGCATTCGAGCCGCTGCGGTGGAGAATGCCCCCCACGATGCTCGTCGCTCCGATGTTCGCCCGGTCGAGGATGGCGCTGATCATCGACGTGGTGGTCGTCTTTCCGTGCGTTCCTCCCACGGCGACGGCATGGGGCTTGAGCCGCATCAAGTCGGCCAGCAGTTCGCTACGGTGAATCACCGGCAGTCCGCGCCGCCGCGCCGCCACCACTTCCACGTTGTCGTCGCTCACCGCGGCCGAAACCACTACAATATCCGCATCCCCGAGATGGGCCGCCGCGTGCCCCGTGTCAAACCGCAACCCGCGGCGTTCCAGCCGCCCGGTAATATCCGAAGGGCTCAGGTCGGACCCCGACACATTGCAGCCCAAATTGAGCAAGATCTCGGCTAGGCCGCTCATCCCGATGCCGCCCACCCCAACAAAATGAACGTTTCGCGTCAAGCCATTCACAAATCGCACCTCCCCTACAAGATATTGTAGCATCCCTAGTATAACAGAGCCCCCGCCACAATAGAAAGGA
>JBKHFO010000295.1:0-3293 GCA_046540175.1 Candidatus Hydrogenedentota bacterium | reverse complement strand
CGGGAGGCGGTGGTCCTGAAGGCTCTGGCGAGGGCCCCGAGGGCCTGGGACTGTAACGCGTTGAAAAAGGTCCAGTCATGAATATATATAAAATTGCTCCTATAGTGATGGTGCTGCTTTTTGTGGCTGCCTTGGGAGGCAGTTGGCAGTTCTATTTTCGGGAGCGGTTGGAGCAATATGCCGAGAACCAGCAACACCTCGAAGAGCTGGAAGAAAAACTGAACACGCTTGAGAGCGCGTTTGCGGCCGAGGATGGCGGCGTGGTCGATCCCGAGTTCGTCATCGCGCGATGGCAAGAGGCCGTGGAACCATGGTCGGAAGCCTTGACCCAACGGGCCAGCTTCTTCGAGATCGAAGCGCTTCCCGAGGAACCCTTGGTGCCGGAGGATGAGACGCCCCGCTTCTATTATGAGGAACAAATAGAGGAAAGAGTGCAGGAACTCTTCCAGTACGCATGGGACAACAACTGTAACATTCCGCAGACGACCTTTGGGGTGCCCACCCAGGAACAAGTTTCGGGGCAAGAGGTCAACCGGGAACAGGCGGAGAGGTGGTTGCGCCGGTTTAACTTTGGCGATGCGGCGATGCGGCGGTTCATCGACGCCAACGCCCTTCAAATCAACGAGTTCCAGGTATGGCCCCCGCGCATGGAGTATGGGATCTTGGAAATGCGGACGGTGGGGGCGTTTTTCTATATGCGCATCAACGATCTCGTGCCGATGCTGGAATCCTTTGGGCGCGAAGATCAGTACTACACCGTGGACGCATTGCGGATAACCAATACACAGCTTATCGCGCAACAGAATCCGCCGCTCCAGATAGAGATGTTGCTAACGCAGGCCCGGTTCATCGCGGACGAGGATGAACGGGAAGCGGCGGCGAGCCGTAGGACGCAGCAGCAAGGTCAGGGTGGAGGCGGGTCCGGCGGTCCGGGCGGTGGCGGCCCATTTTCGGGCGGTCCGGGCGGTGGCTCTGGTGGGCCTTCTGAAGGCTCTCCTGGCCCGCCGCAGCCAGATCAGTCCCAACAACAACAGCAGCAGCAAGAGGATGACGGCGGCTGGATGGATTGGCTGTGGCCGTTCTAAGGCGCCGGAGACAAAAGCGCGCTGTCACGGCGCCTGAAGGAATTGGGGGTCGAGCATGACTCCGAGGGGCTTAGGGCGGAATGACACGCTGACGATAAATGAAGCATCTCAGTTAAGAAGGGGGGTTTCGTGAATAGACTGGTGGACATCCTGTGGAAGACTGGACGCTGGCTCTGGGACAGTAAGGAGCGAGCGGTGCTCGGTGTCATGGCCATTGTCTTGCTTTACCGCGTGTATGTCATACTCGATCCGCCAGCGCAGGAACCCGTCCAGCCGCCTCCCGCGCCCCAATCCGAGGGGCAGGTGGCTGTGCCCGAACCGCCAGCGGAGCCGCCTGAGCCGCCAGCTCCCGACTATGATCCCGATGAACTGGTGTCCCAGAACCCGTTTTGGGCGAATCCGCAGTAGTGCTTTCAGGGGAGTTTAGGCGGCGCGATGCGCGCCGGTTGAGCGTCAGGATCGTAAAAGCCACAATACAAAACGAGACGGTTGGATGGGGAAAGTGGAATAGGCGGGCTTCTTGTAGATAGCGTCGACAACGGGGACACACATCCCGGCTCGTGGGGAGGAAAGAACTTTGAAAAACACGATTTGGTCCACGTCAATGGGGACAATGGGACGATTGATTTCGAGTCGTAGGAAATGGGGCGGAGTCTCACCTTGCGCCAACCCTGCATGGGGAGTAAACGCCATCCAAACACGCAGCTTAATCCACCAATTCTGGGAGGACGAAATGAAAACGTGGTTGCGGCGCTTTGTATCCGCGAAAGTTTGTAGGGGTGTTCTTGTGGTGCTGTTGGGAGTGGGGCTCGCCCCGTTTGCAGCGGCGCAAGATCCAGGTGGAGACTTTCAACCCGAGCCCGTCGATGCCCGGCAGATGGAAGGCGCGCCGGATGCCGGCGGCCGGGACGACGTGGAGCAGATCTTCGAGCAGGGGATGGTGCTTTATCAAGATGGTGAGTACCAAAACGCCATCAATCATTTTGATCGCGTTTTGGCGCTTGACTCGGATCATGAAGAAGCCGAGTCCTTCCGCGCGGCTGCGCAGAACCGGCTGGGCGGAGGGCAGGCGTCCGGCGGCGGAGGCCAACAGGGAGGCGACGCCTCTTTCGAGATTGTGGATCCCGGGGACCTGCCCCGAGGCGGCGAGGAGCTGCCGGTTAGTCCTGAAGAGCAACGGGTTCAGCGGGTGAACGAACTGCTGGAGATCGGGAAGCTCTACATGGAACACCAGCGCTATGACCGCGCGGTTGAATACTTCAATCAAGTACTCATGATTGCTCCCGATCATCGAGAGGCGACGGATCTCCTCCACGAAGCAACGCTCGAAGGGGGCGAGCGAAGCCTTGATCGAAGCCGGGAAGAAACCCGGGAAGACGTGCTGCGCATTCGGGAAGGGATGGAGGAATTGAAGCGGCTTCCTGAAGGGGCGGACTACCGCGGCATTAAAGACCACCGTTTCCGGGTGCCCGTCGTCGAGGAAGAGTACGAGGAAGCGGAAGACCCGATTGATGAAGAAGTAGAGCGAGTTCTTGATTCGCCCGTTTCGGTGGAATTCGAGAACGAACACATTGAGGTCATTCTTGAGTTTGTTTCCGAGTTTGCGGGCATAAACATCGTGCTGGATCATCGGGTCGTGATGCCTGAAGTGGAAGAGCCCCCGGAAGTGGAAACCGAGGGCGAGCAAGGTCAGCAACAGTTCCAACAGCAGCCTGGCATGGGCGGCCCTGGCGCGGGCGGTCCCGGCATGGGCGGGCCAGGGACAAGCGGACCTGGTATGGGTGGTCCCGGCCAGCAGCAATTTGGCCAGCAGCAATTTGGCCAGCAACAATTTGGCCAGGAGCAGCAGTTTACCCCCACGGCGCAGGCCCAAGGATACGCCACGGATGGGATGGTGCCCTACATTCGCCTCGAGGATGTGACGCTTCGCGAAGCGCTGCGGGCGCTGCTGCGGCCTTTGAATCTGGATTTTGGTATTCAACCCGGTTTTGTGTGGGTAAGCACGCATGAGCGGTTACGCTTTGAGTCCTTTGAAGAATTGGAAACCCGCTATTACGAGCTGCGCAACGCGGGCGCCGAAACCATGTTTAAGGTAATCGTCCAGAATACCGGTGGCATGCAAAGTCAGTTCGGCATGGGCGGCGGCGGCATAGACGGCGGCGGTTTTGGCGGCACGACGGGCGGTTTTGGCGGCACGACGGGCGGTTT
>JBKHFO010000294.1:0-3320 GCA_046540175.1 Candidatus Hydrogenedentota bacterium | reverse complement strand
GATTGAGTACTGCGCCGCAGCCTCCCGTGCAACCCTGTGGCGCGCCGGGAGATAGTACTGTATGCCATGGTTGTCCGTTTGATACGCGCCATATTAACAGAAAAGAGGGATCAAGAGATGCTTCCATTACATACTGCCGCGCCCAGCCGCGGCCGACTTCAGTCCGGCAATAGCGCGTGGCTACTCCGCTTTTGGCTACCTGTTGTGGCGGTCCTCGCCATCGCGTTCGCGGCCGCGCCCGCACTGGCCCAAATCCAAAGCGAGCCGCTGGACCGTCCCCAGCCGCAACCGCTTGAACTGCGGCCGGACGACATCGATCCGCAAGGCGCGGAAGGCTTGCGCGCGGAGCCGTCCCGCGTCACGTTTCACACCCGCGGCGCGCGCGCCGAGGTCCGGGTGATGCGCGACCGCGAATTCGTGCCCACGGATAGCATCCACTCCCTAGCCGCGATCGCGAGCGGCAACGACTATAGCCGCATGTTCAACCTTCGGACCGGCGATCGCGCGGGTTCCGTGATCATTGAAGGGCGGGAAGACGCCCTGGAAGTGGGCACGTACGAGATTCGCATTGGGGTAGACGGAGACGAGACCTCCGTCACGGTTCACGCCCCGCTCGACGAATTGCCCAACACCCTGGAGCGGGAAGCCGAACGGCGCGGGGTGGATGTCGAAACATTGAAACGGGAATGGGGGCTGAGCCGCCCCGCGCCCCGGGAACACCTGTCGATTTCGTTGCCGAGCGCGTTCTATGAAGGCCAGATCCTACGGCTTGGGGCGGGCCATGAACCCGGCCGGTATTTCCTGTGGATCATCGACGGCGAAGTGGTGCAGGAAGGAGAAGGCGCGGCCAATCTCGCCTACCCCTTGGAAGAGACCGGCGCGCACAGCCTGCGGGTTGAAGAACGCCGCGACGGCTCACGGGGCGCCCTCGTCGCGAGTTGGGAAGGGGAATTCGAGGTGCGCGAGATGCCCGCGGCGGACTGGTCCCTCACGGCGGGGCGGGAGTTCACCATCGAGGCCCCCGCGGGGTACCCCGCCTATACGTGGTACGTCAACGGCCGCGAAGTGGGGAGCGGGCAGAGCCTGACGCATGCCTTCGAGCAGCCCGGCCAGTATGAGTTGGAGTGCGTGGCCGACGCGCCGGAGGAAGACGCCGTCTGGGCCTACCGGCGGCTTCGCTGGAGTGTCCAAGTAACCAACTGAACGCGTAACCGGCGGTCAGCCGGCCCAAAAACCGAGTCTGTATCCCCCTTTGGCGTAAGGGGGAGCGTTCCATACCAATTTTGTGCGCTTTCGTGAAATTTCGTGGCTTCTCGAAGTGGATCAAGGGGATAGATAGGAAAAGCGCTCCACATAATTTCGCGGTATTTGGCGATTTGAGCTTTAACTTCGCATATAGGGTCTGATAGACTCAGTTCGTATTGGGAAGGTTTTGCGGGGTGCGGGGCGTGTAATTCCACCCCTTTGCGAGTGGCGGACGCGGCGGATGGACCGCCAGGCCGCTAGGGAAACGAATCGGGGTTAGAAACCCGGCGGAAGGAGACGAATCATGCGACTCCAATCCCAAGCGAAATCACGCACGAAAATGACACGGCGGATCATGTGGTGCGCGGCGGCGGCCGTGCTTGCGTTGGCGGCCGCGTGGGCCCTGCCCACCAGCAGCGTCGAAGGACAAACCCAAGACCAGCCGGCCCATTCGAGCCACGGCGGCGTCGAAAAAGTCGATGTGCTCATCGGATTTCACCCGGACGCGGAAGCCCGCGAACAAGGCGGTCCACCCGAGCATGCGGGACCGCCGGAACACGCGCAAGATGTGGTCCAAGCCTATGGCGGTGAAGTGCACCGCAGTTTCCGGATCGTGCCCGCCATCCACGCTCACATCCCCGAAACCAGCTGGCGCTCCTTGGAACAACATCCCGACGTCCGGTACGTGGAACCGAACGGCGAGGTCTGGGCGCTGGAACAGGACGTGCCCTGGGGCATTGACCGGGTGTTTGGCGACGAGAGCCATGAGTTTGATACTTGGGACTCAACAACTGGAGATGGCGTCGGCGTGGCCGTGTTGGATACCGGGATTGATATTGATCATGAGGATTTGAATGTTGCGGGCGGGGTTCGTTTCCATATGACTGGCCCTTTTCTTCGTGAAGACGATGATTACGACGATGATAACGGCCACGGCACCCACGTCGCAGGGACCATCGCGACGCTGAACAATGAGGTTGGCGTAGTCGGCGCCGCGCCAGAAGTGGATTTGTACGCCGTTAAAGTTCTTGACCAAGACGGCAGTGGCGCAATGAGCGGCATTGTCGCTGGCATCGAGTGGGCGATGGATCAAGACATTCCAATTATGAACATGAGCCTGGGGGCCTCCAGTGGCTCTACAACGCTGCAAGAAGCTTGCGACGCAGCCAATAACGACGGTCATCTGGTTGTGGCGGCGGCGGGTAACGACGGGAATGAGGACGGTACTGGCGACAACGTTGGCTATCCCGCCGCCTACGAATCAGTCATCGCCGTGGCGGCTTCGGATAGTAATGACAAGCGCGCCTCCTTTTCCAGCACCGGCGATGCCGTCGAGCTGATCGCGCCGGGCGTGGATGTGCTGAGCACGTTGCCCGATGATGAGTACGGAAGGTACAGCGGCACATCCATGGCCTCCCCGCATACCGCTGGCGTCGCCGCCCTCGTCTGGGCCGCGAATTCCGAACTCACCAACGCGGAGGTCCGCAACATTCTGACGGATACTGCCGAGGACCTGGGCCTCGATGACAACCACCAGGGCTATGGCCTCGTGCGCGCGGATGCAGCGGTGGCGGACGTAGCAGACGCCGATCCCGATAAAGTCAATGTAGACGCAACCGGGATCATAAGGCAGATAGAAGACACAGACGACACGTATACTTGCAGCTTCATGGTGGAAAACAGCGGCACTCAGGACGACACATATGCCCTTGAGGCATCGTCCGACAACGATAACGAGTTTCAAGTTAACGTACAAGAAGACTCTGTATCCGTTGCCGCGGGTGACTCCGAACGTGTTTTTGTGGAGGTGACTGTAGACACTACAGACACCGGGGCCGAGGCCGAGATTACCTTGGAAGCGACTGGTACCGATGCTGCTTCCGACTCCGATACTGTGACGTTCATAGTTCCACCTGAGGTGGTGACTAAGGACGCGAAAGACCTCACGGCCACTAGCGCCACGCTACAGGGTGAGATTGTTGGTATGGGCGGCGCTGACGACCTCAAGGTCTGGTTCACATGGACGGATAGTTGGGATGGCGATGGAGATGAGGAGGGCAGTTGGAACTCGTTTG
>JBKHFO010000293.1:0-3333 GCA_046540175.1 Candidatus Hydrogenedentota bacterium | reverse complement strand
AGACGGACCCCCCGACATTCACCAACCAAACAGGAGGAACGTTAATGAAGTTTCACATGGACACCGCACAGGTTTTCGTACCCGATGGTTTAGATGCTTCGGAAGCGTTGCCCCGCACGACGCATCTCGCCATCGGCGCGCATCAGGACGATCTCGAAATCATGGCCATGGACGGCATTCTCAAGTGCTTTCAACAGCCAGACCAATGGTTCACCGGGGTTGTCGTCACCAATGGGGCGGGGTCGCCTCGCGCGGGCGTGTACGAGAAGTACACCGATGACGACATGCGCGCCGTGCGGTTCCGCGAACAAGAGAAGGCGGCGGTGTTGGGGGAATACGCCGCGCAGATCATGTTGGACTACCCCAGCAGCACCATCAAGGACGGCGGCAACAAGAACCCCGTCGACGACCTCGCCCTTATCCTGGAGCAAACCCAGCCCAAGGTGCTCTATACGCATAATCTGGCCGACAAACACGACAGCCACGTGGCCGTGGTGCTGCGCGTGATCGAGGCGGTGCGCCGCTTGCCGAAGGAGCAACGGCCCCGCGCCATCCATGGGTGTGAGGTCTGGCGCGACCTGGACTGGCTAGACGACGAGGACAAGCTCGCGCTGGACGTGTCGGCCCACGAGAATCTCCAGATGGCGCTGGTGGGTATCTTCGACTCGCAAATCGCGGGCGGCAAGCGCTACGACCTCGCCACCATGGGGCGGCGCCGGGCCAACGCCACCTATCACGCCTCGCACGCCACCGACGTGGCCACGGGCTTCACCTTCGCCATGGATCTTACGGCGCTGGCCGAGGACGATGGCCTGGATCCCGCCGAACTGGCTCAGAACCACATTGACCGGTTCAAGGCGGACGTGGGCGAGCGGATTAAGAAATCCAGCTAACGTTGTTAATCACCGGATAAAGGCTACGGCCACCCAAAACATCCCCGAGCCCCGTGGAGAGGGAATCCTGGGTTTGGTTCCCTCTTGAAAGGGTGCGGAGCGGGTGTGTTTTATGTCGGCCATGCCTTATCCGGGCATTGGGGAATAACCGGCCGCTTGAGGCTATTGGAGTGTGAGACGATGCGGAAGGAATCGCTGACTTTTTTGAAGAAACTGCTGGCCACGCCGAGTCCATCGGGATTTGAGTCCGAGATTCAAGGCGTGTGTAAGGAGTACATCAAGGACTCGGTGGACGAAGTGTATAAAGACGTTCACGGGAACCAGTACGCCGTGCGCAATCCCAAGGGCAAGCTGCGCGTCATGTTGGCGGGCCATGCGGATGAGATCGCCCTGATGGTGAATCACATCGATGACCAGGGCTTCATAACCTTTGTCCCCATTGGCGGGATAGACGCGTCTGTTTTGGATGGGCAACGCGTGATCGTCCACGCGGAGAAGGGACCCGTTCAGGGGGTCATTGGCCGGCGCGCCATACACCTTACCGACCAAGAAGACCGGGGCAAGCCGTTGAAAATGCACGAGATGTGGGTGGACATCGGCGCCAAGGACAAAAGCGACGCCGAGAGCGCCGTGGCCGTGGGCGATCCCATCACGATTGACGCCGGCTTCGCGGAAGTCTTGAACAACCGCGTGGTGGCCCGGGCGCTAGACGATCGCGTGGGCGCCTTCGTGGTGCTGGAAGCCACGCGGTTGCTTGAGAAGCGGAATATCAGTTGCGCGCTGTATTGCGTGACGACGGTTCAAGAAGAGGTGGGCCTGCGCGGCGCCACCACCAGCGCCTATGGGTGCGATCCCCATGCGGGCATCGCCGTCGACGTGGGGCACGCCACGGACCATCCCAATTGCGATGAGAAACGTTGGGGGGCGTTTGCGTTGGACAAAGGCCCCATCCTCCATCGGGGGGCCAACATTAACCCCGTCGTCGAGGACACCTTGGAACAGGCCGCCAAGAAAGGCAAGATACCCTATCAGATGAAAGCCGAGCCCCGGGGCACAGGCACGGACGCCAACGCCATGCAACTCAGCCGCGGCGGCGTGGCCACGGGCATCGTGGGGATCCCGAACCGGTACATGCACTCGCCCGTGGAGATGGTGTCGCTGGACGACGTGGAAAACGCCGCCAAACTCATCGCGGAGTGGGTTGCGAGCCTGAAAAGCACCACCGACTTTACCCCCTAACCGTGGAGAAGCAGACGCAGGCGCCGCTTCCGCGCATCCTAACGTGGAAGCGGCGCCCGCGGTAGTGTATTTGGAGGGGCGCGGGTTAGTAAAGCAGCTCGTGCCAGCGGCCGCCCGCCTTGAGTTCGGCTTTGCGCCGCTCCCACTTTTCCTTGGACCCGGCGACGCTGGCGCCGGCCTCGTTCAGGAGTTCCGCCACTTGTTCTTGACCCGCAACGTAGACATGGGTCTCGGGGTGGGACATCATCTCCCAGACCTCGGTGGCGTTGTCCTCAATAGCGCGATCGATGGCCGCGGGAGCTTCAAAAGCCGGGCGGGGACTGACCGCCTCGAAGGCCTTGAACGTCTCCTCATCGTAATAGTGGGCGAAGTCGTTTTGCCTGTCGTTCATGTAGAGCATTTCGAGGCCCGTCTTGGCGCCGTAGAACAGCCGCACCTTACCCTTCCATCCGCCGCGCGCCCCGTAGATGTGCTTGACGAAAGCGCGAAACGGCGCGATGCCCGTGCCCATGCCCACCATCAGAATGGGAGCCGTGTCATCCTCCGGCGGCGTGAAGGGCGTCGGGTATGGTCCGGCGATCGTGATGGCGTCGCCGGGTTGCCGGTCGCAGAGGTAGTTCGAGGCCTTGCCGGGATAGCGCTCCCCGCTGAATTCGTCGATGTAGAAACAGCGCTTAACACACAGGGTCACCGTGGTCTTGCCGTTGGGGCTTGTCCCGTCTTCCGCGATGGTGTACAAGCGCATATGCTGGGTGTTGCCGAATTCGTGAGGCCCCGGCACGAACACCGCCACGCTTTGGCCGATCTCGTAAGTGAAATCTTTCTTGTCGATTTCCAGTTCGATTTCCCGCACCTCTTCATCCGAGGTCTCGGCCGTAATCCGTTCGTTCCTCAGCACCGCGCCAGTGAATGTCGCCGTGGTCTCAAAATCTTGCAGCCGCGCCATGTTCTATGTCCTCCATGGTCAGTTTCAGGTTAAAAACTCCCCCTAAGGGAATAGGTTACTCAATAACGGAAAGGAAATACCCCGGCGGGCATCCTTCAAAAAAAGCGCCTCCCCTCCCGCCTTTTCGTAGGAAATACCGTTATCCCAGGCGCCCCATAGTACAACGTATCGGTTCCAGAGACAACATCCGCCCCTACTCGCCTAAAAGATTTGTTGCGGCATTCGTGTTTCTTGAAAGGGGGAATTCGTACCGCC
>JBKHFO010000292.1:0-3348 GCA_046540175.1 Candidatus Hydrogenedentota bacterium | reverse complement strand
GTCCATGTTCACTTCGTAGTCGAAGGTTTCCCAGCGGGCGTGCTGGGTATTGCCGGTGTAGGCGCCTACCACGATCAGCCCGTTGTCATGCAGGTCCCGCTCACGCCAAAACCACTCATGAAAGCGCTCGAGGCGGGGGAGGCATTGTTCCAGCAGTTTTTTGTCGCCGTTTCGCTGATAGACACGCTCGACGCCCCAGGCGAGAATGGGGATTTGCGAGAACTGGCGCTTGTCCTGGGGGTCGGTCTTGATCGTGCCGGCGACCATGTCGTGGGCGTATTCGGGCATCCTCGCATTCCAGCGGTCCTGGAAGTCCCAGTAGTTCGCGAAGATCTCGCGGATCTGCTTTTCCCGCCCTGGCAGGATGCTGAGCAGATCCACCACAAACATGGTGTCCCAGATCCATTGGCCCACGTAGTGGGGGCCACCAGGGGCGACCCATTCGCGTTCGAGCGGCGGCGTCGGCAAGCGGAGTTTGTCGAGCACGCACCGTTCCATCACGCGTTTGGCGAGGGCGAGCACTTCCGGGGAATCGGCCTCGAAGATCGATTGAATATCAAGGTCGGGCACTGGAATCCTGGGCGGCGTGGGGATTGCAGCGGCGCGCAAGGGAGGCCAGACAAGCCCGGCCAGGGAAGCGGCCAATGTTGTTTGGAGAAAACGGCGGCGGTTCATGTCAAAATTGGCTTTCGCTGGTAATAAAAGAAAAGGGGAACCGGCTTCTTCTACGAGAAGGATTGTAGCCGGGCCCAAAAGATCAGGTCAACCGCAATCGCCAGTCACCTTGAGTCTAACTGCGAAGCAGGAAGTATTGGCCGTGGAGCTTGTCGCGCCGCTGTTTCGCTGGCGACGGTAGGCGGGCTGGGTCCGCAGAGATTAGCATCGAGCCTCCCCCCCGTTCGTGACGCCGATCCCCTTCTCTGCGCGAGAGGCGCTTTGCCCCTCCGTCCCGCACACCCCCTCTCCCCCATTCCCTTTATGGTTAGCCGCTCTTTCCGCCCAGCACCCACTTCCAGCAACGAACCGCCCCGAATTCGTCGGCGGGCAAAGGGCGTAATAATGTTCATACATGCTAAACAGTATGTTGGAAGCGCCAATCTTCAATACACACGGATGAAAACACAATAACTCACGATCAAGTGGTTGAATCACGTAAGTTGTTATATCTCTACTAGTTAGCCAGTACTTTCATGCATTGGCGCCCCTTTTGCTTGTTCAGCGCCATTAAGTCGTTGCAAGAGGGGATCAGCGTCGAAATACTCTCTCGCCAGGGTCATATCTCTAGGGAAAATGATTTATCTAGCAAGGAGAACAAGTATGACAAAGGGAAAGCAGTACGGTGGCGCGTTGAGCGCCCTCGTGTTAGCGGCGTTGCTGGTGGCGTTGCTGACGGGGGCGCATGCGGAAGCGGTTATCGAGGTCAGTACCATTGAAGGGTTGCAGGAGATTGGCGAAGACCAGGAGTCGCTCGACGGCGATTATGTCCTCACCAGTAACATCAATGCCTCGGGTTTGGATAACTTCGAGCCGATTGGCGATTCTTCTAAACCGTTTACCGGAGTGTTCGATGGAAACGAATATGTCATCACCGGGCTCACCATTGATAGGCCGGAGACGAACTTCGCCGGGCTCTTTGGCTATGTGGGTAATGAGGGAGAGATTCGCAATGTCACTCTGGAGGAATGCGATGTGATGGGCGGCAGAGCAGTTGGCGGGCTGGTGGGGAAGAATCAAGGGACCGTGTTGAAGAGCGATGTCATAGGGAGCGTTATCGGAGGTGAACGTGTTGGCGGTTTGATAGGCTGGAATCAGGGCGACGTATCAGGGAGCCATGCCACAGGCTTTGTAGATGGCCAGGAAAAAATTGGGGGGCTGGTGGGTGAGAATAACAGGATCATATCGATGAGTCATGCCACTGCGGATGTGACAGCCACAGATAACTACGTAGGAGGGTTGGTGGGGAGGAATGACCAAGGGACAGTATCACAAAGCTATGCAATGGGTGATGTGGTGGGCGGCGAAGACTATGCCGGAGGTCTAGTCGGTCTAAATTTGGGTGGTAACGGTAATATCAAAAACAGCTATGCCACAGGGGCGGTGATAGGCGGCAAACGGGTAGGCGGGTTGGTCGGATATGCCACCACTAAAAGCAAAGTGATCAATAGCTATTCGACAGGTAAGGTTGAAGGCGAGGCTGATGATATTGGCGGCCTGGTGGGCGGCATAGGTGGCGGCGGCGAAGTAACCAATAGCTTCTGGGACATCGAGACCTCGGCGCAATCAGAATCCGCCGGCGGCGACGGCGTCGATGGCAAGAGCACGGTGGAAATGCAGACGGAGAGCGCCTTCACAGCCGCCGATTGGGATTTTGAAGGCATATGGGGTATCGACGAGGCTCTCTCCTATCCCTACTTGTTGAACAACCCTCCCCCCATGGACGAGGAGGTGTTCGGCGATGTAACCGGGAGCGGCGAAGTGCAAGCCGACGACCTGCAAGCGGTTATCAACGCGGTCTTGGGGGGCGACATTGATCCGGATTACGACCCCGATGTGAACGGGGACGAGCGCGTGGATGCGTTGGATGTGCAACTGGTCATCCTGGTTCTATTGGGACTGTTGGGTTAGCTGGCTTCTAGAACGAGGCGAACAACAAGAAAGGATATGAATCCATCATGATGAATACATGGGGAGTTCGGGGCGTTTTGTTGAGCATGACGTTGGGGGTGGCGGCCATGGGCGTGTTCCCAGCGGGCGCGGACAGCCTCCTCTGGGAACAAGCACCGGTGCACGGCGGCGGTTCGTTCATAACGAATCACGGCAATCTGGACTATGCCGCCTCTTTTGACGCCGGTCCCGGCTGGCGCGTGGATGAGCTGACGTGGTGGGGCGCCAACACCGACGCAGAGAGCGCGGTGGAAAGCGCCGCTTTCGACATTACCATTTTCGGGGATGACGGAACCGGGGCGCCGGGCGCGGAAGTGGCCAGCATTATGGGACAAGTCTCCGTCGAGGATGCAGGCTTTCAGACCGATCTAACGCATGGGACATTAGGCGAAGACAATACCCTCATGAGGGAGGCCTACGAGTTCTCCTTGGAGCTGGACGATCCGGTCACGCTCGGTCCCGGCGTCCACTACATCTCCGTGGATCTCCCGAGCGATTCCTGGCCCTTCAGTTGGATGGTGAGCGAAGCTAGCGCGGACTCCAGCGCTTGGTTACTGAGCGAGGCTTCGCCCACCAACGGAATTCAAGCCTTTGACACAGGAGATAGCCTTCAAACGCAGGAACAGCCCGGGTATGACCTTGCGTTCCAAGTCAATGGCGCCGTGGTCCCCGAACCGGCCACGG
>JBKHFO010000291.1:0-3440 GCA_046540175.1 Candidatus Hydrogenedentota bacterium | reverse complement strand
ACGCCAACACGCCCAAGCCGGTGTGGAATCCGGACATCCCGAGTCCCATCGACTTTAAGGGCGGATGGGCCCCCATGCCATGGAACCAGGACTACGACAACGCCTTCAAGGCTCAATGGGAGCTGTTCCTCCGGCATGTGGCGCTCGACGAACCCTTTAGGTGGGACCTCAAGGAAGGAGCCAAGGGCGTGCAGATGGCCGAACTCGGCTACGAGTCCTGGTCCAACCGGGCCTGGGTCGACGTGCCGGAACTCTAATCCGCCAAACCAAGAGGGGAGCAGCGCCAATGACTAAACTCATCCGTAATTTGTCGCGCCTGTGTGTTCACACCATCACGACCAAACCGTGGTCCTTGGCCGAGGCTATTGCGGGATACCAGAAAGCGGGCGTGCAAGGGATTACCGTATGGCGGCAGCACATCGAGTCCATCGGTAATGACGAAGCGGCTAAACGGCTCGCCGAGTCGGGAATGACCGTGGTCAGCCTGTGCCGGGGCGGGTTCTTCCCCGCCGAGACAGAGGCCCAGCGCCAGGCCAATATCGACGACAACCTCGCGGCCATCGACACGGCGCAGGCGATTGGCGCGCCCGTGGTGGTCCTGGTGCCGGGGGCCGTACCGGGCATGCCGCTGGAGGAAGGCCGCCAGCAGATTGCGGACGGCATCGCAGCGGTCCTGCCCCACGCCGAGGCTGCGGGCGTTAAGCTCGCCATTGAGCCGCTCCATCCCATGTATGCGGATTCCCGAAGCGCGGTCATTACGTTGAAACAAGCCAACGATATGGCGGAATCCTTTAACCATGCCCACGTGGGCGTGACGGTGGACGTGTATCACGTCTGGTGGGATCCAGATCTTGAGGCGGAGATCCGCCGCGCCGCACCGCATCTCTTGACCTTCCACACTTGCGATTGGCGCACTCCCACGCGGAACCTGGTCACGGACCGGGGCATCATGGGCGAGGGGTGCATCCCTCTGAAACACATCCGGGGATGGGTGGAGGAGACAGGCTTCGATGGATTCCACGAAGTCGAGATCTTCTCCGAAGAATACTGGAGCGTGGATCAACAAGCGTTTCTGAACCGCATCACACAAGCGTATTTTACACATTCCTAACAAGAGGGAGCGTGGAACTCAGATTCCGCGCAACACAGAAGCGGACATTACTCAGAAGCTACACTTGACATATGTCCGGTAAATGAGGTATAGTCAGTGGGAACGGTTAAAGCGTTTACGATTGATGGGGTTCGCATGTGGTTCTGGTCCAACGACCACGACCCGCCCCACTTCCACATCAAACGACGGGGCGAATGGGAAGCGCGCGTGTTCTTCCTAAGCAATCGCGCGGAAATGATTGAGTTCGTGTGGCGGCGTAAAGCGCCCTCGCGCAAGAGCATCAATCAACTGTGCGCCCTGGTGGAGCAACATCGGACGGAGCTTCTAATGCAATGGGAAAAGATTCACGGCAACCAGACGTAGCGAGAGAGGCCGCGCTCGAAATGCGGCCCACGCCAGCGGGGAAAACCGCCCGGGAGTTCCGCGTTCGGCTTGTCGCGCTAGACCCCGGCGCGCGGCGCTGGCTAAAAAACCAACTCAAACCGGATATCTCCCATGGCAAGCCACAAATTTCCGTGGATTTCGCCTCGAACTGGGATGATGTAAGCGGGGACGGCGATGAATCCGAGGCCGATTGTATGCCGATCACGGCGGCGCGGGTCGAAGACATCCCCCCCGCGGCCCCCGTGCGTCACGGGCAGGCCGCCAAATACTTGTTGTTTGCGGAGGATCTCCCGATTGAAGCGGTGGTTCCCCGTATTCTTCGCCTAGGGGTGCGTGACCCCAAACGCCTTCACATAACCAAACAGAAAGGATGGTTAGCCATGGCGGACATGCTGCACCGGCTCGTATTGGGCCTGGGGGAACCCCAGGCTCCTCCCCGCATCGTGGATGCTTGGATCGAGAAGGAAAACCTGGCGCTATTGGAACCTTCCTTCGACCGGCTTCACGTTCCCCTGGAGCAACTAGAGCCCTACATTGGGGCCGAGCCCGAAACCGTCCACGCCTTCGAACTGGATGAAGATGGGAGTTTCGTGTATTGGCCCCACGCGGACGCCTACTTCGGCTGGGAACAATGCCAAGAGCTTGTTGACCCCTTGGCGGCGCTCGACGCCAAACAACGCGCTCGAGAGTTCAACGAACGCTACGGCCTAGCGATCGAAGAGACCCGAAAGGCGCATGGCGTCCGGCAGAAGGACGTCACCGGCGTCACCGAACGTCATCTGCGCCGGGTTGAGCGCGGCGACGTCCGCGCCTCGAAAGCCGTACTCCAAGCGCTTGCGCACGCGCACGGGCTCTCCTTGGAAGAGTACCTGAGCGAAGTAGCGGCGCGGACGTAACGCGAACCACATTAGGGTGAAACCGGCTAAAGAGGAACAGCAACCCACGATGCGAGAGCCAGTGAACCACGAATGGACGCAAGTTATAATCGGCGTCCATTCGTGGTTCGTCCATTGTGGTTTTCGGGCTATGCGTCCTCGATCACTTCCGTCTCGCGATTCCAGCGAACCTCCCGCTTCGAGAAATACGACTCCACACTCATCAAAATGGTGGCCGCGCCGGTAAAGGCCTCGTCAATGTTGCACTTCGGCGTTTCGCCGGTGCGAACGCATTGGAGGAAATCCTCCATGTGGCTCGGCCACCGGGGACCGTCCTGACGCTCAAAGACCTCCTCCGCCTCGCTATAGCGGCCAATGTGTGGATAGGCGGCGTGGTCGCCATAGACATGGTACGTGTGGGCGTCCTGGCCGATGGCGTTGAAGATGAGCCGGCCGTTCCGGCCAATGTACTCGGGCGGCTGGTCGCGGTTGGAGTTCATGATGCCCTCAAATGACAAGGCGCAGCCGCGGTCTTCGTAGCGGTAGTTGGCCAGCCAGGTGTCCGGCACATCGCGATCGTCATCATAATAGGCAATATGGCCGGTACAGGCGCACGTATCCGGCACGCCCCAGCCCAGTACGGTCTGCACGTGGTCAAACTCGTGGGAGAGCAGATCACCCGCTTGACCGGTGCCATAGGGCCAATAGCACCGCCAATGCCAGAAATGACGTTCGTTGAAATCAATGGCCGGCGCGGGCCCCAGCCAAGCTTCCCAATCCAATTCTTCCAAGACGTCATCGGGATTTGGCCGGTCCCATGCAGAATAGTAGCCATACCACCGCCAAGGGGCTTGCTCCATTGTGCCGTTGAAAAAGCGGCCGGTCTTGATAAAAGTGACAGGACCGATACGCTCCTCATCAAGAATAAGCCGGCCCGCCTCCGCCGTGGCGGGATGCTGCCGGCCTTGGTGGCCAAGTTGAAAGACGGTATCGTTGCGCCGGACAGCCTCGCGCATGCGTTTGGCCGCGTCCAAGGACTTGGACAAGGGCTTCTCGCAGAAGATCGCCTT
>JBKHFO010000290.1:0-3519 GCA_046540175.1 Candidatus Hydrogenedentota bacterium | reverse complement strand
GGAATTTTTGTTGCTGTGGTCACAACTCAAACGTCCTTAGAACGGATAAAAGCCCATAAAAACACTATTAATATATTTAATAGCTATTTTGTTCTATTAAAAACAGAAATCGCACACATGAAATAGCGTTACACTCACTCTCCAGACGCACTGACGGAGTAGAGATTATTCCGTCCATTAATTCCGTGTTCATCCGTGTTCATCCGTGGTTCATTTGCTTGTGGTGTTCGCGCCTCTTTGAGTACACTGCATGGGCTGTAGTTGAGTTGGTCCAATGTAACGAAAAAGGCTAGGAACCGCCATGAGCACGATCGAAGCCCGCCTTCAAGCCGCCCTGGAAAAAGCAGTGGACGATACGAACAACCCCGGCGCCGTGGCGTGCGTGGGCAACCGGGACACCAATGTGCTGCTCAGCGCGTATGGGCTCCGCCAGACCACGCCGGAGCAGAAGCCCGCCGAGGTGGATACGCTGTACGACCTGGCTTCGGTGACCAAGGGGGCGGCGACGACTACGGCGTTTCTGCTCCTGTGGGAGGATGGGCTCCTCGATCCCGATTTCCCCGTAACCGAGATCATCCCCATCGAAGCGTACGAGCGGCTCACCTTCCGGCATCTGCTGACGCATTCCGGGGGGCTGGTGTCCTTCCGGCCCTACTACCGCGAAGCCTCGGACATGACCGAAATGCTCGCCATGTTCGCGGAGCTTGGAATTAACGGTCCGCCGGGCGTGCGCCGGAGCTATTCCGACGTCGGGTTCATGCTGCTGGGCCACGCCGTCGAACTGGCCGCACAAGACACGCTCGACAACTTCTGCCGGGAACGCATCTACGAACCCCTCGGCATGACCCGCACCGGTTTCAACCCCAGCGAGGAACTCGCGGCCACCGCCGCCGCCACGGAGGACTGCAATTGGCGCGGGCGCATCATGGTGGGGGAAGTTCACGACGAGAACGCCTACGCCGTGGGGGGCGTCGCCGGGCATGCCGGACTCTTCTCGACGGCGGGGGACCTTGCCCGGTATTGCCGGGGTATGTTGAATGGCCAACTCCTCCGGGAAGCCACGATTCGCGAGATGATCCGGCCCGGCCAGCTTCCCTTTTATCCGTGGCAAGGACTGGGCTGGCAGATCAATCCGTGGTCGGACACCGCCCAAGGTTTCCTGCCCTCGCGCACGGCTTTTGGTCACTCCGGGTTCACGGGGACCAGCCTCTGGCTGGATTGGGACAGCGGCAACTTCGCGATCTTGTTGGGGAACACGCGCCACCCCAGCCGCGCCAATAGCCGCAGTAGACAATTCCGCCAAACCTTCCACCAAGCCGTGGCCCGGAACTTGTACCTCCGCAATTCGGCCACCCACGTGGGCTTGGACCGGGTGTTGCACGATGGGTTCAGCCCCTTGAAGCCGGGTCCCTTCGCCCTGCTGACGAATCACGGCGCCGTGGATCACATGGACCGCCACATCCTTGACCTCATTGCGTTTGATCCCAGCCTCGAACTCACGCGGCTCTTTAGCCCGGAACATGGCATTCGCGGACACGCCGAGGCGGGCGAACACGTGGGCGCGGAGGAATGGCGCGGCGTGCCCGTGGTCAGCCTCTACGGCGAACAGCGGGAGCCCACATTGGAAGAGCTGCGCGACATTGACCTCTTCGTGGTGGACCTGCCCGACGTGGGATCCCGGTATTACACCTACATCGCCACCATGAAGAATTGCATGGCGGTGTGCGCCGAGGCGGGCGTGCCCGTGCTGGTGCTTGACCGCCCCAATCCCGTGGGCGGGGCCGTGCTCGAAGGTCCCATCGCGGAAAACACGGAGTCCCTGGTGAGTTGCGCCGCCATTCCCATCCGGCACGGGATGACCATGGGCGAGGTGGCGCTCTACTTCCGCGATCACGAACTCGAGAACGCGCCGGAAGTAAGCATCCTGCCGTTGGACAACTGGCATCGCGACCTGTATTACGAGGAGCTATCCCTGCCATGGGTGGCGCCTTCGCCCAATATCCCCGAGCCGGACACGGCCTTGCTGTATGTGGGAACCTGCCTCTTCGAGGGCGTCAACATCAACGAAGGCCGCGGGACCCGGACGCCTTTCCACATCATCGGCGCGCCCTGGCTCGATCCGGACGCGGTCCTGGCGGAGCTGACGCCCGAAGAGACCGTTGGCTGCCGGTTGGCGAGCACGGATTACACGCCCGTTAGCATCCCCGGCATGGCCACCAACCCGGAATACAAGGACGAGCCCTGCCAGGGCATCTGGTTTGAGGTGGACGACAAACGGCTGTTCCGGCCCCTAACCACCACGCTGGCGGTCATCCAAGCCATCCGGCGGCGGCACCCCGATGAATTCGAGTGGAAGCCGATGTTCAACACTCTCGCCGGCGGTCCGCGTCTGCGCCGCCTCATGGAACAAGATATGCCAGCGCTGGACATCGCGGTCTCGTTCGAACCCGAACTCGAAACCTTCCGCGAGAAGATGCCGCGGCGGTACGAGCTGCTGTAGCGCGATGGTACAATGACGGGTGCGGCGCAAGGCGGGATGAAAACCGATGAGCACGAATGAGCACCCACACACCGTTACATCATTTGGCGAAGACGTACTCGACAGGATGGTTTCGGCCGTGGAAAAGGTGCGGGAACGATTGCAACGTTCCACGCGGACGTTGGAGGATGCGGGAATTCCCTATGCTGTGATTGGGGGAAATGCCGTCGCCGCGTGGGTAGCGAAGGTGGATCCGGGCGCCGCCCGAAACACGGCCGATGTGGATCTCATGGTGGAGCGCGCTGATTTCGGCGCCGTGAAAACCGCGATGGAGAAGGCCGGTTTCATCCATCGCCGTCTTGGCGGAGTGGATATGTTCCTTGACGGGCCAACCGGGCGGCCACGCGATGCGGTGCACATTGTCTTCGCCCGGGAAAAAGTCCACGCGGATTATCCCGCGCCAGCTCCCGATCTTTGCGCCGCCGAATCCAACGATCCCTACAGGCTTCTCGGCCTTGAGCCGCTTGTCACCATGAAGCTGACCTCATTCCGGGACAAGGATCGCACGCATCTGCGCGATCTGATCGAGGTTGGTCTCATCGGCCCCGATTGGCTTGACCGCCTGCCGCCGGCATTGGCCGGGCGATTGCAACAACTGCTGGACACACCGGACGGCTGAACGGCTTGGAACGGCTGCGCGCCCCGCGGACAGGGCTTCGGCTCATCGGTCTGTGGGAATCAGCAGCGGGATGGGCTCCCGGCGGTGGCGCCGGTAGACGCGGAAGTCACTATCCATGGTAAACACCGTGCTTCCGGTGACCGTCTCGCTCATGCGCACCAGGCAGGCGTCGGCCAGCGACATGGGGACATCGGCATAGCGTTCCAATAATGAGGCAATTGGAGCAGCGTGCGTTTCAAGCTGGAAAGGGACAGTGAGCCTCCCCTTTTGGAGCAATTCCAGAATTGCCTGATGGCCCGGAGGCAATGCGCGAAGGAGATGAGAGGCCTCTGCCAGCACAGGCTCACACGTTGCGATTGGC
>JBKHFO010000289.1:0-3522 GCA_046540175.1 Candidatus Hydrogenedentota bacterium | reverse complement strand
AGCGCCAAGATAGCGGGGACGCCCCCTCTGAACATAAACAAGCGGGGGAGCCGATCGGCGAACAGGAGAAGCGCCCCGATGTAAAGAAGGCGCCGTATCGCTCCGATATCCAAGAAGAGGACGCGCCCAAGTTCTACCACCCTCCCGGGGAGGACCAGGGACAGGACTGATTGATACGAACAGAGATGTGACCCCTAACCCCATGGAGGTCGGGCATACCGTGTGAGCGCCGCTGGGTCCTCCCTGCCTTTATTTTTATTCTATAGGGATGCTCTTAGAGGCACAGTTTATGGGGAGAGGGCGGGCTGCGCGGCATGCAATTTGCGTAGACACCAAGAAGAGACGGGAACCCGCATGGAGAATACACCGCCCAATCTCGCGGTTGTAGTGATCGGGCGGAACGAAGGCCAGCGTTTGCGCGCATGCCTAAACGCCGTCGATCCGAAGTCCGTGACAGTCGTCTATGTGGATTCAGGTTCGACGGACGGCAGCGTGGCCTTGGCGCGGGAATATGGGGCCGAGGTTGTGGAATTGGACAACAGCCGGCCCTATACCGCCGCCCGGGGCCGCAACGCCGGTGTGGCGAGGCTGCGCGAGGCCGGAATGGAAGTGCATTACATTCAGTTTGTCGATGGGGATTGCGCCTTGGCGCCGGGATGGCTGGTGAAGGCCTGCATGTACCTTTCCAGCCAACCGGAAATGGCGGTGGTTACCGGTTTGCTCAAGGAGAAGAATCCCGAGGCCTCCATCTACAACCGGCTTTGCCAACTCGAATGGCGCGCGCCCACCGGCGACATTACGACATGCGGCGGCATCTTCATGATTCGCCGCGAGGCGTTCGAGCAAATGGGCGGCTTCCGCGAGGACCTTATCGCCGGCGAGGAACCCGAACTCTGCGTGCGCCTGCGCCAAGCGGGCTGGCGCCTCCACCGCCTCGACCGCCACATGGCCACCCACGACGCGGAAATGATGCGCTTCAGCCAATGGTGGAAACGGTCCGTCCGCAGCGGCCACGCGGCGGCGGAGGGCATGGCCCTGCACGGCCGCTCCCCCGAGCGGTTTAGAGTCAGGGAAGTCCGCAGCTCACTGATCTGGGGCGGGGTGGCGCCCGCCATTATTCTTGGGAGTGGCGCAGGAAGCTTCGTGTGGCCTCCGGCCTCTTTGGGCGTTGTGGCGTGCGTCGGCGCCATGGTTTTCCATGGATGGCGCATCGCCCGAGGCCGGTGAAAGCGTGGTCATGGGCTAGGTGACGCCACTATCTATGCGTTGTTCTGTATGATGGGCAAGCTCCCCGAGACCATCGGTATCGTCCAGTATTCCCTAAACCGCCTCCGAAAACGGCGGAGTGAGCTGATCGAGTACAAGTGAGGCCGTTTGTAGTCATCTTGGAGACCAAAAAGAGCGGCAGCTGAAGAGACGTCTCGCGTTCACTTTGGCAGCTTGTTGGGCAACATTACTTCGCGTGAGGAGCATTGCCCTAGGTTGGTTCATGACACTATGGCAAGGAGAACGCGCCCATGCGCTTAGCCATGATTGGTTGCGGTTATGTCGCCAATATGTACCGGCTTACGCTTCCACTTCATCCTGAGCTGGAGCTGGTTGGCGTCCTTGACCGCGACTCGGTCCGAGCCAGCAGCATGGGCGAACTAACCTCGGCGAAGGTCTACCGGGATATTGACGAGCTACTGGCGGATAACACGGTAGATCTTGTCCTCAACTTGACAAATCCCGCAAGCCATTATGAGTTGACCCTTGCTTGTCTCAATGCCGGGAAGCATGTGTTTACCGAAAAGCCCCTCGCCCTCCGTCTCGAACAGGCGAAGGAGTTAGTGCAGGTCGCGGAGCGCAACCGCTTACAGCTGTCGTCGGCGCCATGCACCCTTCTAAACCCGGCCGCGCAAAGTGTGTGGAAAGCCCTTCGGGAGGAGCCGGTTGGCCCGGTCCGGCTTGTTTATGCCGAGATGGAGGACGGTATGGTCCACCGTATGCCCGTGCATAAGTGGATCAACGAAGCGGGCGTTCCGTGGCCCTACCGGGATGAATTTGAAACTGGTTGCACGATTGAGCACGCCGGCTATGTTTTGTCGTGGCTTGCCGCCTTTTTCGGACCCGCGCGCACGGTTTCGGCCTTCTCAACAACGATAGCGCCAGACAAGGCTCCCGGCGAAGGCATCCGCCCAGCGCAAGATTTCTCAATGGGCTGCATCACGTTCGATAACGGTGTCGTTGCGCGTCTGACCTGTGGGATTTATGCTCCTCTAGATCATACGATGCGATTCTTCGGCGACGAGGGCGTTATCGAGGTGGCGGATCCGCGAAACGACAAGTCGCCCATTCGTGTGCAACACTACATTACAGTGCGCCGGCGGCGCATGCTCTCGCCTTGGCGGCGGCGCTATCCCCTAGTGGGCAGTGGCAAGAGAGAGGTTCGCTACCGTGGTTCGCAGCGCCGCGACTTCTGTGCGGGCATTGCGGACATGGCGGAGGCCATTACGGCGGATCGGATGTGCCGATTGCCGGCCAGATTCTGTCTTCATGTGAACGAGATCACCCTCGCCCTACATAATGCCCTGGACCAGGCCTCGCCGTACCGCATGACCACTTCGTTTGGTCCAGTTGACCCCATGCCATGGGCCGTTGAACCGGAAGGGAGCCGTTGATGCATTTGTTGGTAACGGGGGGGAATGGCTTTGTGGGCCGTCATGTGGTTACAGTGGCTACTCGACGCGGACACACGGTCCGCGTTCTGGCGCGCTCACAAACCACCCGCGTTCCGGCGTCTTGGGAAGATCAACCAAATATCGAAGTACTCCACGCGGATCTCAAAGACGCCAACGCCGCCGCCGCGTGCGCCCATGGCGCCGATGCCGTGGTTCATCTGGCCGTGGCAAAGAAAGAAACCTCTGGCGATCCCGTAGAAGCTACCCTCAAGGCTACGGAAAACCTGCTCAACGCCATGGTAAGCATGGAGACCCAGCGGATCATCTTGGTTAGCTCCCTTTCGGTGTACGAGTATTTGGATCGGCAGAGCTGGGACACTTTAGCCGAAACGTCTCCGCTCAGCCGGCATCCTGAAGAACGGGACATCTATTGCCAAACAAAGTTAGCCCAAGAACAGCGTGTGCGGGAACACGCGGCCGAAAACGGCTGGCGGTGTGTGGTTCTCCGGCCCGGGGTCATCTTCGGCCGGGATAACTTATGGAATGGACGGGTGGGCATGCAAGTGAAGCCGCGTTGGTGGGTGCGCACGGGGACGTTCGCTCCCCTTCCGTTGACGTATGTCGAGAACTGCGCCGAGGCTATCGTCAAAGCGGCCGAATATGAAGGCGAACAGCGGGAGCTTGTACTGAACGTGGTTGATGATGAAACGCCTTCCCAGCGCGCCTATTTGAACGAGTTGCGCCGCCACATGCCGGAGCGGCCGCGCATCATTCCCATTCCGTGGACCGTGATGCGCGCTTTGGCGCGAACGGCCTCAGTAGTGAATGGAGTGTTTTTTCGCGGAACGGCGAAGGTTCCCGG
>JBKHFO010000288.1:0-3546 GCA_046540175.1 Candidatus Hydrogenedentota bacterium | reverse complement strand
GAGGTACTGGTCGGTAATGTCGGGGTTCTCGTCGTACATGGTCTGAACCGCCTCTGTAGCCGAGGAGAACGGCCGCGCGTCGCCGAGCACATGGGCTTTCCACCCCCGCTCGACGATCGCCCAGTTCGCCTCGTAGCGATCCATCGTGGTGATCATGCGGCCGCCGCCGGAAGCCGTCCGGTAATCCCGTCCCCCGGTGCTCAAGGCGGCGAGTTTTTCCTCGAGGGGCTTCGTGTAGGTCAACGCACTGCGTTCGCCCACATCGCGCCCATCCAAGAGGGGATGGACCCGGACCCGCTTCACGCCTTCCTCGGCGCACCGGTCAAGGAGTTGAAAGAGATGGTCGATATGACTGTGAACAAGACCGTCCGACAAGAGCCCGATGAAGTGGACCGTGCCGCCTTTTTCAGCCTGGGCCATGATGTTCTTCCAGACCTCGTCCTCGAAGATCTCCCCGCTTTCGAAGGCGTGATTCACCCGTTTGGCCCCTTGCGCAAAGACGCGGCCCGCGCCCAAGGCGTTGTGGCCCACTTCCGAATTCCCCATCTCATCGTCCGATGGCATGCCGACGGCCGTGCCGTGGGCCTTGAGCTGGGTGTACAAGGGCTCTTCGAGAAGCGAGTCGATGATCGGCGTGTGGGCGAGGTGCACGCCGTCGCTCTCATCCCGTTTCCCAAGGCCCACGCCGTCCATGATGAGTAAGACGACCGGCCCCGGGAACTCGGTGTAGTTCGGTAACTTGTTCAAACGCAATTCACTCATTTGCAAAGGATCCTTATGGTAACGGTGGGAAAGAAGATTGATGGCGCCGCCAAAGCCGCGAATCACTCCATGCGCGCGCGGAAGAGCCCCAGCGCCCGCGGCGCCCCAATAATATAGAATCAAGGCCGGGTCTGGCAAAAAAGCGGTGCTGACCCAATCGCCGGATAGGCGGGCAAGCATTCGCACGACCGGTATCGTCGCTGTCTACGCGGCTCATAAATGCCGGCGAGACGCCGGCGGTACGTCCTCACCCATTCGGGGAGGAGGACTTTTTCTTTCAGGCCCTAACAATACGGACAGCAAAATGGAGCAGGCTGACTTATCCGGCGATAGCGGTGCTGGACAGCTCAGAACGGCCCCGCGATAAGCGAGGTTGTTTTGACACTCGCGACCATCCGCTGCTACCGTTGCTTACTCCCTTGCACCCGTATCCCGTGTGTGTGGAGCGGAAAGGGGTAAACGTGTATAATGACGCGAGAGTCAAGATGCCCCATTAGCCCTTTAAGCGTGGGGCCGGCAGTATATCAATTCACGGGAGGAGGCGGGTCTTTGTTGCTAATCCGGGCCCGGCGTAAAAGTTGTTCCCATTAGGGGCGGAACCAGTCATACAACCGCAACTGAGTGAGGTGGGTAATGAAAAGAAAGACGGCTTTGCACACAATAACTGTGGTAACTTTGCTGGCCATGTTTCCAACTCTTGAGGCTTTGGCGTGGGGCCCAAATGCAGAGAGCGCCATCATAAACACGGCCATCCATATGACACGGCGCGTTCATTCAGAAGCGTTCAGGGCCGCGAGTCAGACCGAGAGGTACAGACCGGAAGCCCAAACATTCGATGGCGATGTCGTTCGGGGAGCCCACGCTGGCTTGGAGGCCTTACGCGGCATTTCCCGCCCCATATCCGAGGAACGGGCTATCGACGAAGTGGAACGCCAGATCCACCTTCTGCGGGCCGCGAAAGACGACGGAACGGGCAGTTATTTCGCCTACCGTATGGGAGCGCTAGGCTCCCTCGTGGCGGATCTCATGTTCCCATACGGATTTCCAAGGACGGAAGGCGAGGAGGACTTGGCGCAACAAATCAACCAAGACATCGAGGATCACCTGCGCGAGTTCTCCTTTCAAGCCCGCCGAGCGGGGCGGATTGCCCTGGATGTTCCCTCGGCCTACTTTCGTGACCAACGGGCTTTTCACCGGCAAGCCATGCAGGTCATCGCCAGCGATTACCGGCAAAGCCGCGGTTACCAGGGGTATTTGAGCAACGCGGCGCCGCGGTTATTCAGCTCGTCCATTGAGGCCGCGGCGGATGCGTGGTATACGGTTTTGCGGCCTCAGGCTCCTTTGGAGGGACAACCCCCCTCTGGGGAAGATTTGGCTTGGTACTACACCGATGAGATTGATTATGTGCTGAACGTTCGCGGCAATCGGCGGGCAGCCGACCTGGCTTACCGGAAATTTGAGCAGGCTAACCCAGGATTATACGCCCCGTATGAAGAGATCGGCGATGCGTTTTACGAATACGGGAATCACGAGCGGGCGGTGCGTGAATGGGAATACGCGCTGAACTTGGACGGCGCGGACCGCCGCCGGGTTGCCCAAAAACTCGCGGACCATTTCATGGAGTTGGGCTTGGATGCCTTGGCCATGGCGGAGAGTGATCCCGAGCAACGCGAGGAGGCCCTCGACGAGGCGCAGCAGGCCTTCCGCAATGTGCTTCGCTACGACCCGCGCGACGATGAGGCCCCCGAGCTAATGGGTGAGGTGAACGCCATGATACAGGAGCGCCAGGAACAGCGCCGTATGGTCACCCAGATCATGTCGGGGGCGGAAAGCGTGCTTCAGGAGGCGCGCTCGAACGTAGACGCGGACGATTATGGGGCCGCCTTTTCCGCCTTCTTCCGCGCCCGCGAACTGTATCAATCGGTGGAAGACGATTTCCCCGACTATTATGAGCAGGCGCAGGACCGGCTCAGCGAAATCGAGGTAGCCGTGCGCCGGGCGGTCGAAGGCCTGCTGGACGAAGCCTATGAAGCGATCGCGGACGGAGACGACGCGCTCGAGAACGAGAATTTCGATGCAGCCCGCGACTACTATCGTCAGGCTCGGGACCTCGCGGACGAGATCCCCGCGGAGGAAGACGAAGCCTTCGAAGAAGACCAAGAAGAGTTGCAGGACGAAGTCTCTACAGCCTTGGACGAAGTAGATACCGAAGAGCAGCAACGGGAGCAGCAGCAACAGCAGCAACAGCAGCAGCAAGGAGCCCAGGGCGCGCAAGGCCAACAGGGTGCGCCCCAGTAGTTCTAATCCTTCGCGCTAACACCGCTTTGTGAGACCGCATACCGCGCTCCGGGCTTTAGGTCCTTCCTGCCCGGAGCGCGGTTCTTTCGTTGGAGCGGGTTCGGGACTACGACTCTTCTAACATTGTGGATCACACCGGCCAAAGCGAAGGATTGATATACCTCTGAACCTTTTTGTGAGGCTAATTGGACCACAAGAGAGTTCCTGACAATTACCATCCCGCGGACCTCATGTGATCTCGCGCACCTCATGTGATGCCGCGCACCTCCTCGTCATCCCCGCGAAAGCGGGGATCCAAATCCCGAGGGGCGGACACACGCCGTGTGGATCCCCGCTTTCGCGGGGATGACGAGGGGCGGACACGCGCCGTGTGGATCCCCGCTTTCGCGGGGATGACGAGGGGCGGGCGGGATTATCCAGCATTTTGGAATAGAACAAGTACTACTACCCGGCCCGCGCAAGGCTGTGGACGTCCCTGATTCGGGT
>JBKHFO010000287.1:0-3587 GCA_046540175.1 Candidatus Hydrogenedentota bacterium | reverse complement strand
GACAGGATTACCCACAGTTTTGGGATAGGCCGGGTACTAGGGGGATGGAAACAACCGCCACACCGCCTACTCCGGCGACTGGGGTTGATAACGGAGCCTTGAACAGCAGAGGAAATCATGTCCATCAACATTGGCGTGCTGCTCTCGGGCAGCGGCACAACCCTCGAGAATCTGCTCGGTTACATCGCGCGCGGCGAACTCGACGGGGCCATCCAATGCGTGGTGAGTTCACGCAAGGACGCCTTCGGCCTCGAGCGGGCCCGGCGCAACGGCATCCCCGCCTCGACAGTTCCCAAGAAGAATTACGGCGATTGGCAAACCTTCAATGACGCGATCTGGCGCGAACTCGACAGCTACAACCTTGACCTCATCGTGTTGGCGGGATTCATGAGCAAACTGGCGGTCCCCGAGCGCTTCGTCAACCGCATCATGAACGTTCATCCCGCGCTCATCCCCGCCTTTTGCGGCAAGGGCATGTACGGACACCACGTCCATGAGGCGGTCATCGAATACGGGGCGAAGGTCAGCGGGGTGACGGTCCATTTTGTGGATGACGAATACGACCACGGACCGATTATTCTACAGGAATGCGTGCCGGTCCTCGATACCGACACGCCCGATTCCCTGGCCGAACGCGTCCAAGCCAAGGAGCGGGAACTCTATCCCCAAGCCATCCAGCTCTTCGCCGAAGGCCGGTTGCGCGTGGAGGGACGGCGGGTGTGTGTACTCTGAAGTGTTGGAGCAAAGCCCGGCAAGGGCAGCCTCAATCGCCGGGTAAGCACGCTACTCCAGGCGACAACATCCCCAACCTTCCAGGCGGCTTGTGTGCCGACAGGATCCCGGCGGTACATATTCCCCCTTTGATGTTAGAGGCGGGGCTGTTGGAGGACAGATCAGCCGCAGCAGTAGCCCTTTTCTTTTGGTTCATGTCGCGTTTTCCGGGAAAGCCTGCCGTATGTTGACCTCCTTGATAGTGACGAGACGGGATTGTTGAATTACAGGGGATTATGCTTCGGACTTCTCTTAGTCGCATGCTTCAGCCAGCGTTCTAAACGCCCCGGTGCGGCCTGTTTATTTCCCGGAGTGCGACGGCACAAGGATGGGGCCACGGTAGCGCAGTTCGACCGTGATCTCCGCGCCGCCTTTCGGCAGAGAGACCTCCACAATCTCCGTTTCCATTCCATCGCGTTCGATGGTCACCTCGTAGTCCCCGTGAAATCCTCGAGTCTCGAAGCTGCCGCCGTTGCCGGTTTCCCCTGCTTCATCCGTCCACCACGAATCGAAAACGAGCGTCTCATACACATCCAGGGCCGGTTTGGGCGTCCAGTCCTCTCGGAACAAGGGGGCTTCATCGGCCCAGTGCCGCCCATCCCAGAACCCCCACATGGTAAAGCCCGTCACGGCGGGATGGCTGAAGGCGGTGATGAGAAACTCGCGAAAAGCGTTCGCCTGCCGATACTCCCGGCTTTCGCGCTCATCCCCCCACCCGTAGCCAAACATGTCGAACTCGGTGATGGTGAGCGGGAGACCGAAACGGGCAAAGCGCTCCAACGTCTCCCAATACTCTTCCGGAGTTCGCCGGAGATCGGATTGATGGAAATGCGACTGGAACCCAATCCCGCCAAGCGGGGCGCCATTGGCAAGTAGAAATTCAATAAGCCGCTCATAGGCGGCGCGGTGCTCTTCGTCTTCACCCGGCAGAATGTCAAAATCGTTCACATACAGCGCAGCATCCGGGGCGGCGTTCCTCGCGGCCTCGAACCACTCCAAGAGTTCCGGCGCTTCCTGTGGGCGCGTGTCGGGATTAAGGACAGCCGTGACTTCGTGCTCCGTCGTGACCTCGTTCACTACTTCCCACTTGTCGATGACGCCCCGGTACGCCGTGCCAATCGCCTCAATGTGCTCGGTCACGCGGTCCCGGACATGGCGCCTGTCCGCCTCGTCATTCGCCCGCAAAGCCCGCTCCACGTCTCCCGGCATGGGAACCCCGTAGCGGAACGTTTGCCAGAGCATGGTGTGTCCCCGGATGGTGAATCCATGCGCTTGAAGCCACTCGACCGTGACATCCGCCGCCTCGGAGTCCCTTTCCCAGTACTTCCACTTGTGGGCGTTCTCCAACACCGCGTTGTTAAACAGCTCGCGCAGACGCTTCCGATAGGGATGGCCGTCGTCTAACTCCGCAAAAAACGAGGCGTTCACCGCCGTTCCAAAACGAAAATCGTGCCGGGTCATTGCGGCGCGCACCTCAGCGCCAACAATGGGGTTTCCAGCCCCATCCACCACCCGGATTTGCAACGGGCTGAGCCGATGCTCCCAAATGCGGTCCCACGCAGCCTCAACCCCGTCCACGTTCTGCGCCGCGCTAGCAATCCCCGCCGCTACGCATAGCATTCCGAGGCCACACAACAGTCTTCTCTTACACATTATTTTCTCCTTTGTAATTATCACCTTGCGCCTCCCGGCGCCTGCCCTCAAAATCGATCCCGCTCATTGCAGTATGCTGGAATGAGCTTTAAAATGGAGATGTTCCCTGCCTAGGCATCGTAAGACCATCCAAGCCGGTCCCTGCGTCTTGCACGGGGGCCCCGCGAGGCGAGTACGCGCTTCTAATCGTTTCCCAAGCCCCAAATCCAAAGGAGACCCAAGTCCATGAACGTGAGCGATGTGCTCTATCGCGAGATACTCCCCGCCGTGGAAAAGCCCTCCCGCTATTTGGGCACGGAACTCAACACGGCGCACAAGAACAAACACGAAGTGGACCTGCGAATCAGCCTTGTTTTTCCCGACCTTTATGATCTTGGCCTGGGCAACCTGGGGCTGCTTATTCTCTATGCCATTTTGAACGAACGTCCCTGGTGCTGGGCCGAGCGCGCCTATGCGCCCGCGCCGGACATGGAGCAGACCCTCCGTGAACGGAAGCTCCCCCTGTTCACCAACGAATCCAAGGATTCGCTGGACGGGATGGACCTCATTGGGTTCACGTTTCAGTCGGAACTTACGTACACCAACATCATCAACATTCTGGACCTGGCGGGGCTCCCCATCCGCGCGAAAGACCGGGATGATTCCCACCCCCTCGTGTTTGGCGGCGGCCCATCCACGTTCAACCCCGAGCCGATGGCCCCATTCATGGACTTCTTCGTCATCGGGGACGGCGAGGAAGCCATTGTGGAGCTGGCGGAACTCCTGCGGTCCATGAAACACGCCCCGCGCCGCGAGAAGCTAGAGGCGATCGCCCAGCTCGAAGGCTTCTACGTCCCGGAGCTGTATCCGTTCGAAACAATGGACGATGGACGTGTGCTCCCCAAGGAAGACGCTCCCCCGATTGTAAAGCGTCTCGTGGCGGACCTGGACGGCGCCGCGTTCCCGACGCATTATATCGTACCATACACCCAGCAAGTGCACGATCGTCTTGCGCTGGAGGTGCTACGCGGCTGCACGCAGGGGTGCCGCTTTTGCCAAGCTGGCATGGTGACACGGCCCGTGCGGGAGCGCACACTATCCAATGTGGACAAACTCATGGACGAGACCCTCGAAAACACCGGATACGAAGAGGTCTCGCTGGTGTCGCTCTCCACCTGCGACTT
>JBKHFO010000286.1:0-3590 GCA_046540175.1 Candidatus Hydrogenedentota bacterium | reverse complement strand
CGGTTGCCCTGGGCTATTATGTTTCAGCCCTTCGGGCTGTGTTCCGGCGCCTTACTCTGGAGTTCTGGAGCCTTTGAACCTCAAGGGGATAGCAAATGACCGCTGTTTAGGACAGTAGTGAAGGGGGAGCAAGGGGGATGTTTTTCTGTGACAGAGCGTCCCTATCCGGCGATTGGGGTTAACCCTACCGGCCGGGGAAACGAAACTGCTGCTTGGGGAATGCCTTTGTTCTCCTTGGAATGTGTACGACGGGTGCGGCAGAGACTTTTGCGCCCCAAACCATTTTATGCGCCATCTGGTCTCCACACGGTCTTATCTCTCAGGTAATCGACAAGATCGCCCGCTCTGACGCCGATTAAGCGTGTCATAACAGAAATCCTCTCCCGCAATGTTTGCTCTGGCGCGGCGGAGCCATTGTGGCGCAACACGACCACGGTCTGGTCGTCATCGGGCTGGCAGTGTGGGTTCGAGGTGGCTTCCATGACCTGTGTGGCAAAACCGGGCGCTTCGGGATCCAATGCAACGACGGCTTCACAAAATCCTTCCATACCCAACTGGGTTCCGTCCGCCTTTTGCGCTTCCATAAGACCGTCGCTAAATAGGACGACTCGGTCATCGGGCTCCAACTGAACAGCGCTTTGTTGATACGTCGTGCCGGGCAACACCCCTAAGGGCAAATCCATGCCGGGAACGGTGGCGCTCGTTTCGTTTTCAATCCATTGCCAGCTCTTTGCCGCGTGTTTATACCATAGCGGCGGTGGATGGCCGGCATTGCAGATGATAAGATGGTCGCTCTCGGGCAAGTAGGTGAGGAGCAAGGCGGTAGCGAACCGGCCCTGGTTGCGCAGTTCGGCGAATTCCCGGTTGAGCGCTTGGGCGGCGTATGTTTGATCGGGATGATTGATATGTTTGTACATGAGTTTCCGGAGCCGTTGGGTCAGCGGCGCCACGGCCGCCCCGTGGCCGGACACGTCGGCCAATATGTAGCGCGATATGGAAGCACAGGCGCACATGGACACGAGATACACATCGCCGCCGTGCTTTTCGCCATGCCATGGGGCGGAACGTACGGAAACGTCCATACCGGTCACGCTGAAATCGGTTTCGCAGATGCCATTGCCGCACCAGACGTTCATGCATTGGAGCGAAGCGGGCGCGGTCTCGTTTTCAGACAGGGTCAGACCCATGAGAGTATCCTTTCGCTTGCGGAACACACGTCTCTTTGGACGTCTTTTCCGCGAGGTCGGGCGCATTGGATATCCCATTCCGCCAACGCGCCAGACGGGCGGGATCCACGTTGAAACGCCACCCAATAATGATCCATTTGTGGGTTAGTGTTGTACGCCAGATTCCCCGCTCGATACACCGGCGGGGAGAGGTTATCGCCGGCAGGGGAAGCATCTTGATGCGCCCGAGTTTTCGTAGACGTTGAACCAAGTCGTAATCCTCCATTATGGGAAGGTCCCGAAACCCTTCCAGGGCTTCAAAGGTCTCCCGCCGGACGAAAAGCGCCTGATCGCCGTAGGGGGACTGCCCAACGATGCTGCGGAGATTGGCGGCCCACTCAATACACCTCAAACCGAGGCCGGCTTGAGCAAAGGTCAGCCGAAACGCCCCGGCCGCGGCGCGGTCATCTTGCATGGCGGCCAGGATTGGATCGAGATACGCGAAGGGCAAGCGGGTGTCCGCATGAAGAAACAGCAGGATGTTCCCCCGGGCCACGGCGGCGCCCGCATTCATTTGTTTGGCCCGGCCGGGGGCGGATTGGATGACCGTTGCGCCAAATGCTTCGGCGATCGAACGTGTCGCATCATCGCTGCCTCCATCGGCGACAATCGTCTCGACCAGCGGCGAGCGTCCGATGCTCTCGAGCGTTTCCGGCAAGCGATCCGCTTCGTTGATCGCGGGGATGATGATGGAAAGTCTTGGGATTTGGTCTTTCATATACGTAATTGCTTCGCCTCCGTGCAGATCCGTTGGTTCGTCGATGTCGGTTTTTTCGTCGAGCATGGCCACGGAAAGGCCAAGTTCACGGGCGGCTTGCATTGTTTGCGCCAACACGCGCCCGGTTCCCCAGTCAATCGATGTGAATAGCTCCGGATGGGGACGGTTCAACCCTATCAAGTAATATCCGCCATCGCTCGCCGGGCCGAGTACGAGTTCATGACCGCTAAGGGCGTCAAAGGCTTGTTGGATGGTGGCGGAGTCCATTGCTGGACAGTCGGCCCCAATCGCAACAACCGCCCCCGCGCCATCGGCGAACGCGGCTTCGATTGCTTGGTTCAGGCGTTCCCCGAGGTCTCCTTCCTGCTGCGGGGTATAGGAGACATCAGCCCCGAACATGGATTCCATCAATTCGGCGCTGCCGCTTGCGAACCGGACATCGACAGCGTTCCCGGCGCTGTTCCCTTTCCAATACCGCGCAACGTTGAGGATGTGATGCGTCATCGCGCGTTGCAGTTCCGCGGCGCCTTGAGGCCCAAGCGCGGGAATCAAGCGCGTTTTGGTAACGCCAGGTTCGGGGTAGCGCGTGAACACTTGCAGCATTCGGCGGGTGAACGGTTTGCGATGGCCGCGCCCCATTTCCTTTGCGATGGTTGTTAAGATACGCACGCCGGCGCCCACGACGCCGTGTAACGTGCCTGAAATCTTGGATTGTCCAATTCGGCGGTGATAGCCGACGGGAATCTCGACGACGCGCAACCCTGATTTGATGGCCCGGATCTGCATTTGGATGGTCCACCCGTAGTCCAAGTCAGACATCTCCATGGCCTGAAGGGCGTCAAAGCGCACGGCGCGGAATGGTCCGAGGTCGGTATAGGGATGCCGCCACAGCAGCCGGATCAAGCAGCACGCGAGCGCATTTCCCATCCGTTGCGGAAGCGTAAGGGAGCCCTTATCCACCTGACCCAATGTGCGGGATCCGATAACAAGGTCGGCCTCGCCCTGGGCGATAGGCTCCATGAGCGCCGCCATATCCTTCAAATCCGTGCTCATATCGGCGTCGAGGAATATGACCGCATCCGGCTCTCCGGCGCTATTCAGTCCGCGCAAACAGGCGGCGCCATAGCCGCGCCGCGGTTCATACACCACCATTGCGCCATGGGCTTGAGCGATTTGGGCGGTCTGATCCGTGGAGCCATTGTCGGCCACGACAACGGTCCGCACCCATGAGGGCATTCCTTCCAGGACGGCTCCAATCGCGGCTTCTTCGTTTAGGGCTGGGATAATGACTGCAATATCCATAAAACTCTTCATGCCACTCCTCTTTCGCGGTCCGGAATCTTCGGCGAAGTTTCTTTGTGGGTGCGCCAAGCCTCCCACATCAACAACACCAGCGCGGGCCCGAACTCAAGCCAGACCACGCCGTGATCAAACCAGGCCGTGTACCCAAGTTCCCGCATGGGAAAGCGCAGATAGTACAAGGGCAACGTGGCCGTTAATATCAGTAGTCCCGGCGATGGACGTATGGCCAGAAGCGGAAGCATCCATGTCCAGTACCAGGGAAATTGCGTTGGACTCAGAAGAAAGAGCGCCGCAATAATCCAAAGCGCGCGTTCGCATAGAATGCGGGGCGTTTGGGCGGGGGC
>JBKHFO010000285.1:0-3606 GCA_046540175.1 Candidatus Hydrogenedentota bacterium | reverse complement strand
TCTCCCTCGCCGTTGGCCTCGGCCTCATCCCCGTTTTCCGGGACTTCTTCGCCGTCATCCTCTTCGGTTGGCTCCGGCTCGGAGGGGAGGACGCTGAAGATCCAGATCCGGGAGTCGACGTTGGTCTCGCCTTGGAGCGCGCCCCAAGAGATGGCGTAGTTGCCGGGCGGCAGGCCGTCAGGGAAGTCGAGGGCGAGCAGGGTTCCCGCTTCGTCGATGTACCGCGCTTCGTGCGGCGTCAAACGCGCGCCCGTATAGACTTCCAGGATCTGGGTCTCGCCCCATTCATCTTCGACAAATAGCTCAACCATTTCCATGCGGTAGACGCGCAACCCATCGGGCGGGAGCCGATGGGCGACGATCCGCGGCTCTGGACCGATCTGGACATCGGTCCAGCGTTCCAGGCCATACACCGTGCCCAGGTTGTTTGAATCAAAGCGCTCGGGCTCGATGGCGCCGGCCGCCCGGTACCGGTAATTCTCGAGGAAGTGCACCCCCTTTTGCCGGGGCAGAGGCCACAACGTCACGGGACGCGCCAGGACCGGGCGTGGTTCCTCGACGGTCATTTCCAGGTGGCCGCCGGTGTAGCCGGTCTTCATGAAGCGCAAGTTGATCGCGCCGGGCTCATAACGCACCTCGTATTTGCCCCGGGCGTTGGTGAGGGCCTGACGGCCGGTCTCCTGAACTTCCACCACCACCCCCGGCAGACGGTTTCCTTGAAGATCCTCGACCGTGCCCTGGATGGTACCCGGAAAACACCCGGCAAAGCCCGCTAGCATAACCGTAAGACCGCAGATGCGGCCAATCCCGCCCAACAGACGGGTGCTCCGTTCGGTTTTGAGAGTAATCACTTATAGATTCTTTACAAATTCCGCGCTTATCCGGGCGCTTTCCAATGAGTCGAGGGGACAGATGTCCTGCTCTACGATATACCATTCGGCGCCAGCCGCCTTGGCCGCCGCCATGATGCGTTCCCAGTCAAGAATCCCTTTCCCCAGCTCGGTGAAGGTGGGCGAATCGCCGCTGGTCATGTCCTTGAGATGAATCAAGGGCAGACGCCCAGCGTATTTGTTGATTTCCGCCACGGGATCGTAGCCGGCGAAGCGCGTCCAATACACGTCCAACTCCACGGACAACGCTTCGGGCTCCGCCGTCTCGAATATGATGTCCAACGCGGTCTCGCCGTTTATGGTCTCGTATTCGTGCGCGTGATTATGGTAACACAAAGTAATCCCGTGCTCCTTCATCGCGAACCCCGCCGCTTCCATTTCGCGGGCGTATTGAGCCCATGTTTCCCAACTTGATCGCTGTTCGTTGCCCACCCAAGGCACCACCACATACTCCTGCCCGAGGGTTTGCGCCGTTTCGATGACGGCGTCGAGATCCTCTGCTATCGCGTCTATCCCGAAATGGCCACTGAATGCCGTCAACTCAGCTTCGTCCAGACGGCGGCGAAACTCTTCGGCGCTCAACCCCGCCAATCCCGCCGTTTCGACGTGATCGTAACCCATGGCCTTCACTTCCCGCAGTGTCCGCGCGGGATCCTTTTCCATGTGATCGCGCACGGTATATAACTGCAATGCATACGAAACTGCGCTCATATCCATTCTCCCCTTCTCAAGTTTCGAGCAGGACGCCATCTCGCCCGGCGCCGCCGGAAACGATAGACAACTCTCTGCCCCCGGGACAGTCCGTAGCGTCCCGGTATCGCGCCATTATACGGTGTTGCCTCTCCCCGCTTCTAACGGCTGACATCCTCTTCCAAGGGAAGCCAGCCCAACCGCATTGTGAATGGCGGCGCGCAAACAAGTCAAGGCGGCCCCATCAAGAAACAGGAACAGCATGCCCTCCTTGTTCAATATCCACCATTGCGGACGGCCATATACACTTGACATCGCCCCACGGCTTTTGCAATACTACTCTATATATTGGGTAGGGGTGGCTTTTGAAGCCCCACCCAGCGGTAGGCGCATCTAGCGCGTCGATGCCTCTCAGCGAAAGGAAGAAAAGCGCCCTCCTACTTTGGGTCGGCGTGACCTCCCGAAGATATGGAGAAGGCCTGACGCTAGGGGGTTCAGAGGCCTCGCGCACCATCCGCATGGGGAGCAGGGAAAATGCAGTGTAACGTTTTTGCCTGTTACGTGTACACAACTACAGAAGTCTGGAAAGGCGAACCGCCGCCGCTTTTGGGGAATAGGAGCACGGCGAGCGTGGTTAGGGCCAGCTGTCCTGCCTTTCCAAAGCGATCATGCACTTGGCTATAGAGGAGCGGCGTACACCGTGAAACATATTGTGGCAGTTACCCAAGCGTCTGAAAAGGTATCCCTTCCGGGCGACATTCCAATGTGGACCGAAATCCTGCAGGCCGTAGCCCAAAAGAAGCAGACCCTGGAAGAGTGATATCCGGCGAAACGCTTTACTTGCGGCTTACCCAGCCGTTTCCTAAATAGCGTCAAATCATAGTAACCTCAGCAACAAGAGCCGTTTGTATGACCATACCTTTGGCGGCGCCCGAATCCACGGGAGAAAAGGAGGTTAACAATGAGAGGGCATATCAGACAGATTAGCATGCCGCGTCAAGCCATTGAGCCGAGGAATCCTATCGAGGCGCTCTGGTTCGCCATCCTTGACTTTCTCGGCAAACCGCGCATCCAATCCGGTTAGACACTTCGGCGGATGGTTCGGCCGGTGTGGGTAGTTCAGCGGACATCCCGTGGGTACTGTTTATCCGCGTGAGGTCATAGACGAAAGAGTGGGTTAACAACAACGCAAAAGGAGATTCACAACCATGAAGCACCTCAAAGCCATCAGCACTCCCAAAACCGCCATGGAAGGGGACGCGGAGAACATTCTGGACAAGATCCTCGCCCCGGTTCTTGAGATCAGCCTTGGCGAAGCGTTTGGCAAAACCGACAACGAGCACGGCGCGGAGTAATTCAAGCGCTTCCGGGGTCCATTCTTTTTTTAACTATGGACCTGCTCCCTTGCCTACGGTCGTACGGAGGCCGCGCAAGGCTGACGGGAGGGGAGGCGCACCCTGGAATACGCTTCGTGGTGACTGGGGATCCCAATCTGGTCCCCAGTCACCCCGCCAAGACACATCGTGGCGGGCCGCTGGCGCAAGATGAGCCAATACGCCCCGTAGAAAGAAGCCAAGGAGAGCACATCCAATGAAACATATTAAAGCAGTATCGGTTCAGAAAGCGTTTATCGGTACAGCGCGTGGTGTGATCCAACAGTTGATTGATGGGATCGTGGGTGTTTTCGACAGCATCGTAGGCGCGGTCAAAGATACTTCGCGCCGCTTCTAAAAAGATGGCGCATACCTTATAACAATCCAGTAGCGGTGGCGTGCGAACCGGGTAGCCCTACCGCCCACCTCAAACTCCGCGGCTTTAGCCGTGGAGCAAATACGGAAAGGTTTTATCCATGAAACATGTCAAGACGGTTTCCGTGCAAAAGGCTAACCTCGAGGACGACTTGGGAGACGCGTTACAGGACTTCATCGACGTCATTCGCGCCGCTTTTGATCTTTTCTTGGGCAGCGTGAAGAGGGTCTTCTAAGAGCGCCACCGGGCGCCATCCCAAAGATAGCCCTTTATTTAG
>JBKHFO010000284.1:0-3627 GCA_046540175.1 Candidatus Hydrogenedentota bacterium | reverse complement strand
GGCGGCTGGAGCGAACCGTGTGTTGACGCTCGACCTGCATTGCGGCCAGATCCAGGGCTTTTTTGACATCCCCGTGGATCATCTCAACAGCGAGAAGACCTTCGTGGATCACCTTCTGAAGCGCGATGGCAAACGGCCGGAAAACATGGTCATAGTCTCGCCTGACACGGGCAGCGTGAAACGCGCGCGTGAAGTGGCCAACCGGCTTGAGGCGCCGCTCGCCATTGTGGATAAGCGGCGGCCCAAGGAGAACGAGTCGGAAGTCATGAACGTCATCGGCGATGTTCGAGGCCGGCACGCCATGATCTTCGATGATCTTATCGATACAGGGGGCACGCTTGTGCGGGCGGCGAACGCTTTGAAAGAAGAAGGCGCGGTAGATGTGATGGCGTGCGCCACCCACGCGGTGCTCAGCGGGGACGCGGTCGAGCGCATTAACGATTCGGCGTTGAGTGAAGTCCTGTTCGGCGATAGCATCCCGCTGTCCCCCGGCGCGGCAGCCAGCCCGAAGATCCGCGCATTGCCCTTCGCACCGCTCATCGGCGAAGCGATCCGGCGCATTCACGAAGAAGAATCCATCAGTATATTGTTCAAGTAAAGCACGCGATGAAGGCGGCTTCCCCCCGCTTTCTGGTAAAGCATGCGATGAAAGCGGCTTTTCCGCCCGCTATCTGGAATTTGACGCGGCAAGGTGTGAGGTGTACGCGTCTACTAAATGTCATTCTCGGAGGTGATCCCCCATGGAGCTGCAAACACTCGACACAAAGGCGCGCACGAGCCGCAAGAAAGGCGCCGCCCGCAAGGAACGCGCGGCGGGCCGCATCCCAGGCGTTGTCTATGGCGAAGGCCGCGACCCCGTCAGCATATCGTTGGATGGGCGCGAATTTATCCGCCTGCTTCACGCTGCGGGCGGCGAACACGCGGTGGTCGAACTGAAGATGGACAACGCGCCGGATAAGGGCGGCCCGGCCATGCTGCGCGAGATTCAGCATCACCCCGTGCGGGGCGAGGTGATGCACGTTGATTTTCAACGCATTCGCCTGGACCGGCAGATCACGACCTTCGTGCCCGTTCACTTGGAAGGCAAGGCCAAGGGGCTCACCGAAGGCGGAGTGCTCGACTATCAGTTGCGCGAGGTCGAGGTGGAATGTCTTCCCGCGGACGTGCCGGAGTATCTGGAACTTGATATCACCGAACTGGAAATTGGGCATAGTTTGCATGTCTCGGATCTCAAGACGCCGGAAAATGCCGAAATTGTCACCGAGGCGGATCGGGCCGTGGTGACGATGCTGGCGCCGCGCGTGGCCATAGAAGAGGAAGAGGCTGAGGAAGAAATGCCCGCCGAGCCCGAGGTGGTCGGCGAGGAAAGCAGCGAGACCGAGGAAGGCTAGGGGCGAGTCTTCCAAAGCCGTTTGCATGGGATTCCACCGTGAAGGTTATTGCCGGGTTGGGGAACCCCGGGCCGCGTTACCGGAACACGCGGCACAATGCGGGGTTCCTTGTATTGGACGAAGTGGCCAGCCGTTTGGGGGTGAGCCTGGACCGGGAAAAACACCAGGCCTTGCTCGCGGAGGTTTCCCGCGGAGACGGCCGCGTAGTCTTCATGAAGCCCCTTACCTACATGAACCGCAGCGGCCAGGCGGTGGCGCCGTTCGTCCGCAATGCCCCCAATGGACCCGGCGATCTGCTCGTGGTGGTGGACGACGCCGACTTGCCTCTGGGCCGGCTCCGCATGCGAATCAAAGGAAGCGCGGGCGGCCACAACGGGTTGAAATCGATCATCGAGCATGTGGGATCCCAGGAGTTCGCTCGACTGCGCATAGGCGTGGGTAAGGAAGAGGGTTGTTCCGGCTTGGCCGATCATGTGTTGGCGTCTTTCACCCCTGGGGAGCGCGAAACGCTGGGCGAAGCCTTGAAGCGGGCGGCCGACGGCGTGTTGCTATATCTGGATGAAGGCGCCGAACGCGCCATGAACGAAGTCAACCGGCCGGTATAGGGGAACGACATTTATTGGCCGAGGCGCCGCGTTGGGAGCGCGGCTTCCGGAGTCGCAAGCCGGTCCGCCGCTTTACACTTATGTTTGGAGCGCCGCGGACGCGGCATACCTAGCCAGCTTAGGCGGAGATACCATGCGGCATACAATCAGCGTCCTGGTCGAGAATCAATTCGGAGTTTTGTCCCGCGTATCCGACCTCTTTAGCGCCCGGGGCTACAATATTGACAGCCTCTGCGTGGGCGAAACCACGGACCCCAGCGTGTCCCGGATGACGGTGGTGGTGCGCGGAGACGATCGCGTCTTGCAGCAGATCATCAATCAACTCAATAAGCTCGTCAGCACGATCGAGGTGGTCGATCTTACCAAACAAGACTTCGTCGAGCGCGAATTGGTCATGCTCAAAATGGAGGCCACCCCTCAGCAGCGAACCGAAATCATTGAAATCGCCAATATCTTCCGGGCCAAGGTGGTCGACATGGGGAAAGGCGCGCTGACGGTCGAGGCGACAGGAGCGGGCGACAAGCTAACCGCATTCATCGATATGATGCGGCCTTTCGGAATTCAAGAACTGGTGCGGACGGGCCGGATCGCCATCGCCCGCTCGCACAAGCAAGAAGGAGCGGAGAACAACAATGGCTAAGATTTACTACGAGAAGGATTGCGACCTCGGCTATCTCCAAGGCAAGACGGTCAGCGTGATTGGCTTTGGCAGCCAGGGCCATGCCCACGCCATGAATCTGCGTGACAGCGGCGTTAAGGTCTTGGTCGCTGAACGCGCCGAGCCCTCGAACCCGAACTACCAAAACGCCGTCGACGCGGGATTTGAGGTGGTCGACGCCGGTGAGGCCGCCCAACGCGGGGACATTATCGCCTTGCTCGTGCCCGACACCATTCAAAAAAATGTTTTTGAAAGCGCCATTCAGCCCAATTTAACTCCGAACAAGGCGGTCATGTTCGCGCATGGCTTCAACATCCATTTTAAATGCATTGACCCTCCGGATAACATTGACATATTCATGATTGCGCCAAAGGCGCCGGGGCATCTCGTGCGCCATGAGTATGAAAACGGCGCCGGCACGCCGTGCCTCGTGGCCGTTCACCAAGACGCGTCGGGCGAAGCCATGAAGAAGGCGCTCGCGTACGGCGCGGGCCTCGGCGGCGCGCGCGCGGGCATTTTGGAAACCACGTTCCAAGAAGAGACCGAAACGGATCTCTTCGGAGAGCAGACCGTGCTCTGCGGCGGCTCCGCGGCGCTCATCAAAGCCGGATTCGAGACGCTCGTCGATGCCGGGTATCAGCCCGAGATCGCCTTTTTTGAAGTCATGCACGAACTCAAGCTTATCGTGGACCTTTATTACCGGGGCGGGCTGGCGTTCATGAATTATTCCGTGAGCGACACAGCAGAATACGGCGGTCTCACCGTGGGTCCCAAGGTGATTGGGGAGGAGACGCGCAAGGCGATGAAAGAGGCCCTTACCCGCATCCAAAACGGCGACTTCGCTCGCGAGTGGCTTGAAGAGTATGCGGCCGGGTGTCCAAATTTCCAAAAACTGCGGGAAGCCGATGCGAATCATCCCGTTGAGCAAGTAGGCAAGGAGCTTCGCAAAATGATGGCCTGGATCCAATAGGGC
>JBKHFO010000283.1:0-3631 GCA_046540175.1 Candidatus Hydrogenedentota bacterium | reverse complement strand
CCATGGCCAACACGTATACAGCTCTCCATTATCATGTGGTGTTCAGCACGAAGAACCGGGAACCCTTAATTCATCCCGAGTGGCGCGACCGGCTTCACGACTACATCGGCGGCGCATTGCGGGGCCTTGAAGCCTATCCGCACGGGGTGGGCGGGACACAGGATCATGTTCATTTGCTCTTCGGCATGAATCCCACCCAATGGCTCGCCGACGTTATGCGCGAGACGAAGAAGAACTCCTCTGCTTGGGTTCGGGACGAGATGGGAGAAAGCGGGTTCGCATGGCAGGATGGATACGCCGGGTTCACGGTAAGCGCACCGGGGCTTGAGGCGGTGCGGCATTACATCATGACGCAAGAAGAGCATCATCAACAGCGCTCTTTTCGCGAAGAGTTGGTTATGATGTTGGAGAAGGCGGGGGTGGCCTATAACCCGTCTTTTCTCGAATAGGTTGAGCTGCCGCGACCCCTAAAGGGGTCGTTGGAGGGGCGCCGCCGATCCGGGGGTATTGCCCGCTTCGCGGGCTGCAACCCCCGGCTACCGGCTGTGACCGCTAACGCGGTCGATTGGGACAAGTGCCAATTGTTGATTATCCTTGCCCTGCGGCCTTGCGCGAAATGACGCGCTGTTCTTGGTTATACTGAACGTTCAGCGGTTGGATTTCACGATGTCGACGTGAAGAAACGGCAAACAACATTTCCGGTCTTTGGGCCCTAACCACGTGAAGGAGAAACACCATGCTTAGCATCCTGTTATTGACAGCGGCAGCCGCCGCCGAAGACACCGTGCTCGAGGATTTGGTGGTCAGTGAAGTGGAACTCGTGAACGATGGCTTTGAATTCACCGAAGGTCCGATTTGGCATCCCGAAGAGGGGCTGTTGTTTAGCGACATCCCCGCGGACACGATTTACCGGGCGGACGGGTCGGTGTTTCGCGAGCCCAGCGGCAAGTCGAACGGGCTGACACTGGACAACGAAGGCCGCCTCATTGCGTGTGAGCATTGGAACCGGCGCGTCACCCGTACCGAGGCCGATGGCTCCACAACCGTGCTGGCCGACGAATACGATGGCGACAAGCTCAACAGCCCCAACGATGTCATCGTGCGCTCCGATGGCGCCATCTTCTTCACCGATCCGCCCTACGGTCTTGAGGACCGCGAGGCCGAACTCGATTTTTCCGGGGTATATATGATTCCCGCTGGTGGGGGAGAACTCGAACTGCTTGCGGACGACTTCGATCGCCCCAACGGCTTGGCCCTGTCTCCGGACGAGCAAATCCTCTACATCGCCGACACGGCGGGGGGACACATTAGGGCCTTCGATGTCGGCGAGGAGGGCGCCCTGAGCAACGATCGCGTCTTCTGCGAACTGCCGGGCCCCGATGGAATGAAAGTGGATGTGGATGGCCGCGTTTGGTCAACAGCCGGTGACGGCGTGCGAATCTACACGGCGGATGGGGAGCATGTCGGGACCGTGGAGTTCCCGCAGACGCCGGCCAACTGCGCTTTTGGCGGAGAAGATAGCCGTGATTTCTATGTTACCGCCCGCTCCGGGGTATACATGGTGCGCTCGGCGGTCGAGGGTATACGGCCGGCCAGCGCGGAATAGGGCTTGAGGGGTGGGGAGATTCATCATTACTGATGCGTTCAAGGATCTCTACGCCTCCAGTGTTGGCGGCGGAACCTTCGAGCCCTTGTCGCCATAACCTTGCGCGCGCCATTGGGATTTTGTGCAATGACCCATGAGGTTACGATTCATAGCGGACCGTATGAGGGCGGCAATTACGAACATCATTGGACCGGCGCTTACCTGGAAGCCCATCTCATCTCCGACGTCGGCAAGAGGCGGCGGGCGAACGAGGACGTGTGCGCCGCGGCCATCCCCAGTCCAGGTTCGCAAGGCAGGGAGACGCTTTTCGTGGTGGCGGACGGCATGGGCGGCGCACGGGGAGGAGCATACGCTAGCCGCCTCGCTGTGGAGACTATCTGTGAGTGTTTCTACAATGCGTCCAACAGCAATCCCAATGGCGGCGCGCCCGAACGTCTCCGCGGCGCCCTTGTGGAGGCCAACAGCCGCATTCTCAGCGCGGGAGAGGGGAATCCCGGACTCAAAGGGATGGGCACCACTGCTTCCGCCGCCGCGGTCCTCGGCGATCAGGCCTACATTGCCCAAGTGGGAGACAGCCGGGTTTACGCCGCTTGGAACAACGGCGGGCTTCAGCAAGTGACCGAAGACCATAGCTACGTTGCCGACCAAGTGCGGCAAGGGATGATGAACGAGGAGGAAGCGCGCACCCACGCCATGCGCAATCTGATAACGCGGGCCCTTGGCGCGCGGCAACGTCTCGAGGTGGACTTGTACGCGGTGCAGCTTGCCAAGGGCGACGCTTTGCTGCTCTGTTCCGACGGGCTCTCCAGCGTAGTGGAAGATGGGGATATTGAAGTAGCCCTTGCGCAAGAGGCCTCCCCGGAACGGGCGGCCCGGAGCCTTGTGCGTCAGGCCCTCGAAAAGGGCGCGCCCGACAACGTCACGGCCGTGGTCCTCAAGGTGACCGCCGCACCGCCCGAGGCCTCCAGGCAAGTCAAAAGCGCCGTGGAAGTTCTCCCCGAGCGGAAGACGTTATTTGGGAGGCTGAGGCGTATCCTGTCGCCGTAGGAAGTTGTGTTTCAAGGAAATCACGAGTTTCGATCGATGATATAGCGCGCCAGGGCGCGGAACGGGGCGGCTTCCGCGCCGAAGGGTTCGAGGGCGCGCAACGCTTCGTCCGAGGACGCTTCGGCCAGACGGCGGGCTTCATTGAGCCCAACCAGTCCCGGATAGGTGGATTTTTTGTGGGCCAGGTCGCTGCCCACGGGTTTGCCCAAGGCCTCCTCTGTGCCGGTCACGTTCAAGATATCGTCGGCGATTTGAAACGCGAGGCCGATGTGTTCGCCGTAGCGCGTCAGGGCTTCAAGCGCGTCCGAATCCGTTCCCGCCAGCATGGCGCCGGCCCGGACGCTTACGCGGATAAGCGCTCCCGTCTTATAGGCGTGGAGCCGGCGCAACTCCTCTAGCGTAAGCTGCTTGTCCTCGCTCAGGAGGTCAATCACTTGGCCCCCGGCCATGCCTTCCGCCCCCGCGGCCCGGGCGACCTCGCCGACCACCGCCGCGTTGCCGGCGCGCGAAATGATGTCGAACGCCATGGCCAAAAGCGTGTCCCCCGTGAGAATGGCCATAGCCTCGCCGTGGACGATGTGCGAGGTGGGCCGGCCCCGCCGGAGGGCGTCGTCATCCATTGAGGGCAAGTCGTCATGGATCAGTGAATACGTATGAATCATCTCAATGGCGCACGCCGCGGGCAGCGCCGCGGCATCGTCTCCGCTTACAATCTCGGCGGCCCCCAAGACCAAGCCGGGCCGGAGGCGCTTACCGCCCGCAAAAAGGCTATACCGCATGGCGTCCGCCAACTGGTGGGGGGCGCCGTTCCACGAGTTGAAATACCCTTCAAGAGCCTCTTCCGTGCGAGCCGCCTTGTCCTTCAAGTACGCGGAAACGTCCGTCAAAACAATAACCCCCCATCTTCATCGTAGTCGTCTTCGTCCGCCTCGGGAGCCTCTGGCTCCCAGTTCGCCTCGGGAGCCTCTGGCTCCCAGT
>JBKHFO010000282.1:0-3643 GCA_046540175.1 Candidatus Hydrogenedentota bacterium | reverse complement strand
GCAGTACCGGCAACCACTCCTTAAGCGCTTGGCGGCCCGGCTTGCCCACAATGTCTCCCACAAAAAGGATTTTCATCAAGCGGCCACGGCTACTTGGCCGTTTCCACGGCCCGTGTTTCACGAATAACCGTCACCTTGATCTGGCCGGGGTAGGTCATATCCTCTTCCACTTTACGAGCCACCTCCCGCGCGAGTTGATAGGCTTCGGCGTCACTGATCTTTCCTGGCTCCACCACCACGCGTATCTCCCGGCCCGCTTGCAGGGCGAAGGCGTTCTCCACGCCCGGAAATCCGTCGGCGATGTGCTCCAATTGCTCAAGCCGTTTGATGTAGGTCTCGACCGTCTCGCGGCGGGCGCCCGGCCGGGCCGCGGAAAGCGCGTCGGCGGCCTGCACCAGCACGGCGATGATGGTGTCCTGTGAGATTTCGTTGTGGTGAGCGCCCACGGCGTTGGCGACGAGTTCGGATTCGCCGAATTTCTTCGCCATGTCACGGCCAATCAGGGCGTGCGAGCCTTCCACCTCGGGCGTGACGGCCTTGCCGATATCGTGGATGAAGGCGGCGCGCTTCGCCGGGGCGATATCGACGCCCAGTTCGGCGGCCATGATTCCGGCCAGGCGGCAGACTTCCTTCGAGTGTTTCAAGACGTTCTGGCCGTAGGATGTCCGGTAATTCAAGCGGCCCAACAGCTTGACGAGTTCGGGGTGATAGCCGTGGACATCGACTTCAAGGCAGGCATCCTCCCCCAGTTGTTTGATCGTCTGGTTGATCTCCTGTTCGACCTTTTGCACCATCTCCTCGATCCGGGCGGGATGGATGCGGCCGTCGGCCAATAGGCGTTCCAAGGTGATGCGGGCCACTTCGCGCCGCACCGGGTCAAACCCCGAGAGGATGACGGCGTCGGGCGTGTCGTCAATGATGATGTTGATGCCTGTCGTGTTTTCGAGGGAGCGGATGTTGCGGCCTTCACGGCCGATGATGCGGCCCTTCATTTCGTCATTGGGCAGACTAACTACGGCGATGGCGGTTTCCGCCACGTGGTCCGCGCCGCACCGCTGGATGGCTTGGGCGATGACCCACTGCGCCTTTTTCTGCGCCGTTTCGGCCGTGTCGTCCTCAATGCGCTTGAGCCGGATGGCGCAGTCCCGCTTTACCTCGGCCTCGAGCTGGTTAAACAGCTCCTTGCGCGCCTCATCGGCGCTGTAGCCCGATAATTCTTCCAGCTTTTCGGTCTGCTGTTCAATCAGGGCTGTTACCTTATCGCGCTCCTCGTGCAAGGCCGCCTCGCGGTTGGCCATGTCCTTCTCGCGTTCGTTCAGGTCGCCAGCCTTCTTTTCCAAGGCATCGGCTCGATTGTCCAGCGACTCCTCTTTAGCGATTACTCGCTTTTCGAGGTTTGCAATCTCCTTACGTTCCTGCCGGGCTTCCTCCTCCATTTTGGAGCGAAGCTCGAGTTCCTTTTCCTTCAGACTCGTATTGGCTTCTTTGATGATCGAAGCGGCTTCTCGTTCTGCATCCGAAATCTGCTGCGCGGCTTCCCGCCGGGCTTTGCCCAACAATCCATTGGCCACGATGCGGGCGCCAATAACCGTGAAAACCAGGCCCAGAACGATGCCCACTCCGATCCACAAAATCTCTTGCGGACCCATAGGCACGTAGCTTTCCTCCATCCCCAACATGGGGTATTGTATTGCCTGTTCTGGCCAACGGTTTGCGGCATGACGGACGCAGGAGCCTGTTCACCTCAACGGCGCATATCCACTTCCTCTTCCCCGAAAATAAGAAGGTCAAGGATAAGGCGAAAACCAAAAATATGTGAAAGCCACCCCAGTGGCAAAGGCTAAACATGGCGCTATCCATCCTGCTTAAGCTAGCCGCAAACATGGCCAGATAAACTGATTTTAAATGCTCCACTTTCAGTATAAGAGCTTAAGCGGAGTAAGTCAATGCGCCGTGCGGGAGTTTCCGGTTGAAGAGGAGGGGATGCTGGCCAGTCTGGCGAATCGGAAATCAAGCCTTGCGATCCAAAAGCGGCTCCACGAGAGCGGCCCTCGTAGCGCCTACCGTACTCAATCCGCCGCCAATTCGTGGGAAAACGCCCGCCGGACGCCGCGCTTAGGGCGGTACGATGCGGTACGGCTCTATCGGCAGATGGTTCGGGCGCGGATTCGTCTGGTACAATAAGGCGCGTTACTGACCCAAAGCGGCCCTCAAGGCCGATAACTCAACAAGGAGTTACGTATGCGAATCGCTTTTGCAACAAGTTTGACGCTCATGACGCTGATCCTTTTGGGGTGTGTGCTCCGGACCGAACACACGATAGACGCTCATATTCGAGTGGATGTGCGTCATGTGCGTCAGCAAGCCGACGCCGTATTGGATTACATAGAAGGCCGAACCGACACGCTTCCGATGGAGGAGAGCGGAGAAGGAGCTGGCGCGTCGAGGTTGCATCGCATTCTGCAAGCGCTGAATCCTGTGCAAGTTGCTCATGCCAGTGAGGACTTGCGAGAAAGCTCGGCGGAGGTGACGCGGCTTGCCGAGAGCATGCGGGAGCGTCATTCCGATATAGAGGAGCTCAAGGAGGCTGGTTGCGTAGGGGAAGACAACCGGGGGTACCTCAGTTATCTGGGGTGTGACGATTTGGAGCCCGAGGAAGAAGAAGAGGTTCGGGAACTCGTTAACGAAGAAAACGAGGATCGCCGGGCCCTTTATCAAGAGATTACCCAGCTCAACGCCGAGGATGGCGTGACACTGCAACAGGTGCAGCGCATTTTTGCTGAACGCCGTCTGCAACGGGCCGAGTCTGGCCGTCATGTGCAGTTGCCTCCGGCCGGGCCAGAACTCGAAAAGTTTCGGAATACCGCTGCTGGCCGCCGTTTGGACGACGAAGCGCAACCTAACGCATGGGTTGAACTGCCGTAACCGTGTTCGCTTGTTATAAGCGATTCACCCCGCCCATCTTCGGGCGGGGTGAATACGCTAAAGGAGATGTTCTCTCCCTGTGGTTCAGTCCTGGTGTTCGATGCGAAAGCTCTGGGCTCCGTCGCTGGGGAGATTGGCCCGTAGCACTGTATCGCCGGAGGTCCCCGAGTTGCGGCTATCGCCCACCTCGCCATCAATGATCAGATCGTAGCTGGACTCGGGCTCCAATCCGCCGGTGATCTCGATGCGCCAGCTTGTTCCCCGCGAACCGCGCAGTTCGCCTTCAACCGCCACATCCTCGTCTGGCGGCCAGCGGGTCACCACAATACAGCCCGGCGAGGTGGTTTGCGCGTAGAGCCCATCAATGCGTTCGGCCCCAAAGGGAAAGCTCTCGTACTCATAGGCGCCATCCGGCTTCACGTGGGTGGGCACATCGAGATGGAGCCCGGTGAACCAACCCGCAAGCAGCACGCGTTCGCTGCCGTGATACTGCCACCCCGGATGATTGTTTCCGTAGTTGTTCCGGCCCTGGTAATAGAGGATGCGATTCTTGGGATCCGGGACATGGCCATGGCCGTCGCCCAGAAACACCCCGTAATCGACTCCGCCCTCGCGCCAATCGTCAATGCCCACGGCGGGCTCATGCCAGACCGGCTCGAAATCCGTGAAATGAATACCATCCTCGGACTTGGCGCGATGGACGCCGAGATGAAGCCCG
>JBKHFO010000281.1:0-3646 GCA_046540175.1 Candidatus Hydrogenedentota bacterium | reverse complement strand
GTCCGGCTGATAGGGTTCCGCGCACGCCTCGCACACCCTGCGCACGAGCCGTTGCGCGAGCACGCCGGTCAACGACGAGGCCACGAGAAACGGTTCGATGCCCATGTCGAGCAAGCGCGTGAACACGCCCGCCGCCGTGCCGCAATGGATGGTGCTGATGACGAGATGGCCCGTGAGCCCCGCTTGTATGGCCATGTGCGCGGTTTCGGCGTCGCGAATCTCGCCAACGACGATGACTTCGGGGTCCTGGCGCAACAGCGAACGCAGCGCCGTGGCGAAGGTCAATTCCGTGGGCGGACCAATCTGCGTCTGCGCCACGTTGCCGAGCCGGTACTCCACGGGATCCTCGATGGTCACCACATGGGGCGGGGTCTCGCGGTCCGCCATCAGCGCGCGGAGCAAGGCGTAGATGGTCGTCGTCTTGCCGCTGGAGCTTGGCCCCGTCAGCAACACCACGCCGCTGGCGCGCCCCACGAGTTGGCGCAAGGTGTCCGTAACGGTTTTGGAAAGGCCGAGTTCGTCAAGGTTCAGCGGCCGGTCCTGCTCGCCGAGCAAACGCAGCGATACCTTCTCCCCGTAAATGGTGGGAAACGCCGCCACGCGGAAGGCGCAGCCGCACTTGCTGCGGTCCGGATCGATCCGGCCGTCCTGGGGCATATGCTTATGATAGACCGCCATGCGCGCGAGCACTTTGATGCGCGCCATGAGCCGTTCCTGGCAACTCTTCGGCAACCGGGCCGCCTCGTGCAGCAGGCCGTCGAGCCTGAAGCGCAACGAGATGGCCTCGTCCCACGGCTCGAAATGGATGTCGCTTGCGCGCAAGTCCGCCGCCGTTTGGAGAATGCAGTCGACGGCGTCGACGACGCCTTGTTCGCCTTCCGCGAGGATGGCGTTCACGCGCTCGCCGATCTGGTCAAGCTGCGTGCGGTTCGCCCGCGCCGCCGGTTCGGTCTTGATTTGGCCGTCCATCTCCTGCTCCATACCTAACCCGTTAACCTGTCCGTGACCTAGCGCTGCGCGTTTCCACAAGCTCACAAAGCAGTCTCGACAAGCGCGATATTTGAACCCAAAATGGCGTATGCCATCAGAAAAACGCAGCCGCTTAGCAATAGAATCATGCAGGGGAGCACAATATCCCAGGCAATCCGCGCCACCTTGTCGTTCCGCGTCCGGTAGAACGCCGCCGTCTGCTGCAATGCTTCGCCGAGCCTGCCGCCGCGCTCGCCGCACGCGGCGAAACCGCGATAGCTTCGCGGGAGCACCGCGCCTTCCGCGTCCGCCGCTTCCGTGAGGCTCAACCCGCTGCGCGCCTGCTCCGCCATGCGGCCGAATGCGGCGGCGTAACGCGGATCGAGGGGGGCCTTGGCCGCCGCGTCCAACGCCTCGTCCAGCGGCGCGCCGGCGTCGAGCATGCGGGCCATGATATCGGAAGCGATCGCCAGGTTTTCCCGCTCCAGCCAAGGCCCAACCATGGGGACGAACCGGAGCGCGCGGCTCAGCAACCGCCGAAAGAACCGGCCCGGCGCCGAAAAGGGACGGCTGCGAAGGACCGCCACGCCAAGCAATGTGGCCGCAAGCGCGCCGGCGCCGAGGCTTCCCGCGAACCAGAGTGTTTCGATGGTCAACACAGGACTTACCTCGTAGTCGTCAAGGAGTTCCACGAATTGAGGTACAACGAATATCAGCCCGAACATAAGACCGGACACAACCGCGAGGCTCAACAACCCCACGTACAGCAGTTTCGCGCCCACATAGGCGTTGCGCTCGTGCTCAAAGGACAAGTCTCGCGCAAGCGTTTCCAACGTGTCCGCGAGCGTCCCCGTCTCGTAGCCCGCGCGCACCCGCGCGACGTAGTCCGCCGGAAAGAAACGAGGCCGCGCCGCCATGGCGTCCGGCAAGCTCAGGCCTCCCTCCAGATCGGCCCGCAACACGCGGAACAGCCTTCGCAGCCGCCGGTTCGGGAAATCCTCTTGCATGCGCCCGAGGCCTTCGGGCAAGGGCCGGTTTGCGCGGATAATCAACGCAAGGCCTTGGGTCAACCGGATCAGGTCCTCGAAATGCCGGGTGCGGGGGTTGGGAAGGAACAACAGAAAGAACAGCGGCGGAATGAGCAACCCGATGACGCGAAAGTCGAAGTACAGGGGACCCTTCCACCGGGGATCGGAGAAGAGCCGCGCCGGGCGTTCACCCCCCTTGGACAGACGGCTTCTAACGCGTGCCGCCCACCGTGACAACGTAGGCGCCACCGGCCTGTCCTCAGGCGGCTCGGGCCGTTGGCCCGGCCAGAATAGCCTCGGCAAGCTGATGCGCATACCCGCTATGCGGCGCCACCAATTGGTCATGGGATTACCTCAAGACACCGGTTTAGACGTACAGGTCCGAAAAGGCCCACATGGGGTAGTAAATACTAAAGAGAACTATTCCAAGAAGAATACCCAATACAATAATGATCATGGGCAAAAGATAGACCTGCACGCGCTCCAAGTAGTTACTGAACTGTTGGCGTTGATCCGCCGCGAGTTGTGCGACACCGTGTTCGAGCCCGCCCTGATCCTCCGCGGCCCGCAACGACCAGATGTAGAGCGCGGGAAACGTTTGGCTCCCGGACAGAGCGCCGGCGAGGGGCGTTCCCTGCTCGATGGCTTCGCGCGCTTGGAGGCCCGCCTGCGTCAGCCGTGGACTCCCCGACGCGCGGGCGGCGAGTTCCACGCTGTCCGGCAGCGGAACGCCGGCGCGCACCATAAGCGCGAGCGTCTCCGTGAAACGCGTCAACGCGCCTTCCCGCCGGATGCGCGCCATAACCGGTATCCGGCGCACGATCCGTTCCTTGGCGTTCTGGATGACGGTCCGGTCTTGCGCCCGATTCAACGCGAGTTTGCCTGTCACGGCGGCAAGCGCGGCGAAAAGCAGCACACCCACGCCGTAGCCTTGCAGCCATTCGCCGAAGCCCGCCCACATGCGCGTCACCGCGGGCACGCGCGCCTCCATGTTCCCCAACGCCGCCGCCATCTCCGGCGCAACCACGATGGCGAGGAGCGTGATGAGCCCGATGCCCGCCGCCACGAGAATCGCCGGGTATACCATGATGATCTGGAGCCGGTTCATCGCGCCCGCCATGGTCCGCGCGTGCTGGGTCATGGCGTCGAGCACGGCCGCGATGTTGCCCGCCTTCTCCCCCGCCTGCACGAGGCTGACGTAGAAGGGCGGCAATTTCGCGCGGTGGACCTCAAGGGCGTCGGACAGCGCCATGCCGCCTTCAAGCGCGTCCTCCAGCTCCGCGAGGACCGGTTGCAGACGCGGATTGCGGATATCCTCCGACAACGCCCGGATGGCCGGTCCCAGCGGCAAGCCGCCGCGCGTGATGTAGGCCAGTTGTTCGTTGAGAAAGGCGAGGTCGTCCCACGTCAGCGGCCCACGCTGGAACCATGGCCGTTTCTCCTCGACGGCCTCGACCTGGCTGACCTGATAGCCTCGTTCGTCAAGGGTCAGCGTAACCCGGCGCGCCGAGGCTTCCTCGATGGTCGCTTCGACTGGATCGCCGTTCGGGTCAATGGCCCGGTAGCGGTATGTCGGCATCCTGCTTCTCCCATGGATTGTGTCCGGTTCGGCCTTCTTCTACCAAGCGCCTACGCCTAATCTATGACAA
>JBKHFO010000280.1:0-3663 GCA_046540175.1 Candidatus Hydrogenedentota bacterium | reverse complement strand
GGAATGACCTCCAACGGCCGATCGGGCCGATCGGGCGGCAAAGACGGGCTCTTGGGCGGACCAAAATCCAGATTAGGAGGGAATCCTGGCCAAGGCGGCTCGATAAGATTGGATTCCACAGGCAGCCCCAAGAGGCCGCCTCCCGCGCCGGAGCTGGACGTCACAAGCTCTAGCGCGTGAATGCCCAAACCCGCGAACATTAGCCCGCCGAGGCCTCCTCGTCCAAATAGGATCATGCCGCCAGGCCCTTGGTCCAATTCAACGACGAGGTCGTTGAAATCCTTGTTGCTGTCTTCCACGGGATTGGCTTCCCAAGCCAGCAACAGCTTGCCAAATTCCGGCGCTTCATACACCGCTAGCTGCGGCTGGCCGGTATGTGGTTCAGCCTGCAACGCCGGTTCGCTGAACCATGTGTGCGGGAAATTGCCGGGCTTAGCGTAGAAACCGATGGAGAATTCAAGCGGCAGCGTTTCCCGGTACTCATCCCCTTCAATCATACCCCAATCCGTGACATCAAATAGGAATTCTTGCTCAATTTCGCCGTTTGTCTGCTTGTAGTATCCAAACGCGTGGTCGCTCTCATGAAAACGCGCCACGGCTTCAACCGACCCGCCACGTTGTCCCACGGCGAAGAGTTGGGCATCCTCTAGACGGTATTCCTCAAGCTCCAGATTGCTTACGTAATCCGTGCCGTACCGTTCGTTCCAAATCTCGAACAGGTTCAGCTGCTCATCGGCGGAAGTCCAAGGTTCCGCCGGAATCACACCTGGAGCCAAAGCCACGGCCAAGACGGCTGCCGTACCAATCGATGTCATTAACAATATCTCCTTATAAACCCTCGTAATCAAGCTTTTTCAAGTTGTGCGCAATTACGGTTCCGAGTTCCATCCGTGCTACGGAGCATGGTTTTCGAAACGAGACAGCAAGTTTCATTCCGCATATGGTATTAAGGGTTCAAGGCCCTTTATGTATGATAAAAAAACAGGCTCCTGGGGAGGGATTATTCCCAAAACGCACCGTTACATTGGGCTCACCCTTGACAATATGTTGTTCAACAATGAAAAATGATTGGACTTTTTTCTCTGTTGCGCAAAGCTGTCATATATAAGTATAAGTCAAGTCCACGGCCTATTATCCGTACTTCTCACGAACTCCGCGTTCCCTTACAGTCACTTCATTGTACACGATTAAACGATTAACATAGCGTCCCCGTACGAGTAGAAGCGATACTGCTGCTCCACGGCGTGGCGATAGGCCTGCAGGATAAGATCCTTTCCTCCAAATGCGCATACCAGCGCCAGCAGACTCGATCGCGGCAAGTGGAAGTTGGTCAGCAGCAGATCAACACCCCGGAAGGTGTAGGGCGGATAGATATAGTGGTCGGTCACGCCGCTGCCGGCGCGAAAACGCCCCTCGGGGCAGCACGTTTCCAAGACGCGTGTTGTCGTGGTGCCCACGGCTAGGATCCGCCCCCCTTGTTCGCGGATGGCGTTGAGCCGCGCGGCGGTTTCTTCGGGGAACTCGAAATCCTCTCCCTCCACCGCGTGTTCGGCCAAATCCTCGCTTTGTATCGGCCGAAAGGTTCCGTACCCCACATGCAGGGTGATCCGCGCCCTCTGGACGCCCTTGGCCGCCAACGCCTCAAAGACGCGCTCGGTGAAATGCAACCCCGCCGTCGGGGCCGCTACGGCCCCGGGCCTTTCGGCGTACACCGTCTGATAGCGCCGCAGGTCCGAGGCGTCGGGCTGGTCGCGGTCGATGTAAGGCGGCAAGGGGATCTCCCCGGCCTTTTCGAGCGCCTCAAGTACATCGGCCCGTCCGAACCGGACCCTGCGCCTCCCCGAGGGCAGGCGCTCGTCTACGCGGCACGTCAGATCCGCGGGCAGCGTGATTTCTGTTCCTGGCATAACCCGCGCCGAGGGCCGCACCAATGCGTCCCACTCGCCTGGCGCTATCTCCCGAAGGAGGAATACCTCCACCTTCCCGCCGGTGGGTTTCCGGCCGTGGAGCCTGGCGCGGATGACGCGGGTGTCGTTGAGCACCGCGCAATCACCGGGCTGGAGATAGGCGGGCAGATTATGAAACACATCGTCATGGAACTGCCCGGTCTGGCGGTCCACAATGAGGAGCCGCGCTTGGTCCCGTTCCTCGCGGGGCCGTTGCGCGATAAGCTCCTGAGGCAAGGTGTAAACAAGTTCGCTCGTCTTCATGGCGCAACTTTAGCAAGAGAGAACACCGCGCCGCCACCCGGCGCCTCTTCGGGCAAAGGGCGCCGTGAGCGGGAATTTGCGGTAGCGAGCGGCTTGGCAGTACAATTCCCGCGCCTGGACCTCGCTGTTGAAGAGGAGAAATACCGAGTCCAGCCCCCGGAGAAGATTCAAAGCAAGAGAGACAACATTCCCCCGCCCTTCGCAGGGGTACTCGTAACGCCGGCATCTTGCCGGCACATAAGCCGCCAGTAGGGCGCGGCACTGCGTCTCTCCGTTTGAAAAAAAAAGGGGTACTCCGTGGCGGAACGCGGCTATTTCGGAAAAAGGAGTGTGTGGCGCTCATGATACGAGCAGGATTGATCGGTTACGGCTATTGGGGGCCCAACCTCGCGCGTAACCTGAACGCGCACGAGGATTGTGTTTTGGCTCGTGTCACGGATATGAATGAGAAACGCCGCAAACTGGCGGCCCAGAATTTCCCGGCGGTGCAGGTGGTTGAGGATGCCGAAGCCATCACCCAAGCCACGGATATCGATCTCGTGGTTATCGCCACGCCGGTATTCACGCATCATGATTTCGTCAAGGCGGCGCTGCTCAACGGCAAGCACGTGTGGGTCGAGAAACCGATGACCTCGAACTTGGACCAAGCCAAGGAACTGGTGGATATCGCCGCGGAGCGCGGTTTAACCATCATGGTGGATCACACCTTCCTTTTCACCGGCGCAGTGGAGACGATGCGGGGGGTCATTGACAATGATGAGCTGGGAGACCCCTATTACTTTGATTCGGTGCGAGTCAATCTTGGGATATTTCAGCACGATATCAACGTGATTTGGGACCTGGCGCCGCACGATTTTTCCATTATGGATCATCTTATTGGGCCGAACGCGCGCGGCGTGTCCGCCCACGGCTGTGATCACTTCGGCACGGGGCTCGAGGATGTGGCCTATGTCAGCGTCTTCTACGACAACAATCTCATGGCCCATTTCCATCTGAATTGGCTTTCCCCCGTCAAAATACGCCGGACCATCATCGGCGGCTCGAAAAGGATGCTGGTGTGGGATGATCTCAACATGGACGAGCGGGTCAAGATCTACGACAAGGGCATGGAGGTAACCACGCAGGAGGGGATGTACCATGTGTTGGCGACGCCGCGTATTGGCGAAATGCGGGCGCCCATCGTGCCGAACACCGAGGCCCTGAGCGCCGAGGTGGACTACCTCATGCGCTGCTTGGACGAGGGAAGGCAGCCCTTCAACGACGGCCAGGCCGGGCTCCGGATTGTTTCGTTGTTGGAAGCCACGGATCACTCGCTCAAGCATGGCGGAAAAGAGATCTCGCTGTAGTGCTCTTTCTATTCAGAAATTGTGGATCATACCGGCTGAAACGGAGGATCGATACCCCCTGAACCTTTCTGTGAGTCCAATTGGACCACATGAGAGTTCCTGACAAG
>JBKHFO010000279.1:0-3680 GCA_046540175.1 Candidatus Hydrogenedentota bacterium | reverse complement strand
CCATCCAGCCAAGCGGACACCTCGGCAAGCTGTTCACGCCGCTGCACGACCGCCTGCCCCCATTCACTGTGCGACAAGGCGCCCAGGGCCGCCTGGCTCGACATGTTCGCCGCGGTGGGACCTGTCACGGCGGCCGTGGCGGCGATCACGGCGACGCTCGCGGCCGCCGCCAGATGCGTGATGGCGGGGCTGACCCGCTCCCAAGGCGTCAGCGGAACCGGCTCGATGGCCTCCTGCAACGGCGTATACGCAGCCACGGGATAGGGATGCCGCAACGCGCGGCGTAACGCGCCAAACACCGCTCGCCATTCGTCTACTTCGGCCTGGCAGTCCGCGCACTGGGCCACATGGGCCGACACCGCCACGTGCTCATCGTGGGACAACGCGCCGTCAAGCCAGTCGACCAGCAATTCCTGATAATCCAAGCAGTTCATCGAGGCCACCTCACATCACCCTGTGTGCGATGCGTGCGGAGCGCTTCGCGCAGTTTCTTCAACGCCGCCAGCCGCCGGGATCGCACCGTGTTTACGGGACACTGCAACACGGACGCCGTCTCCTCAAGCGATAGCCCTTCCAAGATCCGAAGCACAAGCGCCATCCGCTGCTCCTCCGGCAACGCGTCCAACACGGCGCGAATCCGCGTCTCTTCCTCGGCCCGTTCCGCCCGCTCATCGGGTTGCGGCGCTTGCGCGGCGGGAGTGATGGGCGTTGGCCCGTCGAGGTCAAACCGCAACCCGAGCCGGGCCTCACGGCCGGTCTGGCGGCAGTGCTCCAGCCAGACGAACCGGGCGATGGCGAAGAGATAGGCGGGGAAAGGGCCCATGGCGGCGTAGCGCCGGCGCAGCCGCCATACGCGCAGGAAAGTGTCTTGCGCCAAGTCTTCCGCCGTGCCGGTCTCCCGGCTCAAGGCGTAAAAGAAGTTCTGTAACTTCCCGGTGTAACGCTGATACAACACGGCGAACGCGGGCTCGTCGCCCTCGCGCACCCGCTCCATCAACGCTACGTCGGTTTCGGATATTTGGCCGGTCATCACTCCGCCTCGTCCCTAACGTTGCCACCAGTATATGACATTTCTGACGAAAAGCGATCAAATTCTTCTTAGGAATTGCTTAGGTGGCCCCGCCTTTCCGGCCATACACTATGCAAGCCGGCAGGACGCCGGCGTCACGGATTCCCGGAGAAGGCGGCGTCCCGCCCTTCTTGCGCTCCAACGCGCTGCCGTGCTTCACAAACCGTTGAGAAACATTAGTCACTGTGCTACAATTGTAAGGAATTGCTTGGTAACGGTTTTCCGGCGCCACCTATCTCGTTGATACATGGCCACAAGCAGTCAATCCAGGAAGATAGCCGCGGTTCCGAAACGCGTTTTCAATACAGCGACTTGCAGAAGTCCCTTGGTCGAGGATGAATCGTGCTGAGAATTACTGGACAGTACTCGAAATACTCAATAGTGTAATCGGTTACGGCAAGAAGGCGGGCCTCTTCTTGACTTCTGCAAGTCGCTCAACAAGGTAGGTTTGGCTAAAGTACGAGGACGCGAGGATTGGCTATGATGAACGCGGAGTCCATCATATCGGCGTTGGACGCGCCGGTCCTTGTGTTGGACGGTTCGCTCCGGGCCGTGTTGGCGAATCCGGCCTTTTACGGCCTCGTGCGGATACGTCCCGGGCAATTGGCGGGTAAGACAGTCCAGGAGCTTGTCCGGGAAGGCGGCGATCAACCGGGATTGCAGGAGGTCCTTGAGACGGTCATCGCATCCGGCAACAGTAAGGAACGGGTAGAGGTTGAATACGTCCTCCCGCCTGCCGCGGAAAAGACCTTTCTCGTGGGCGCCCGGCGCGTATTCGACGAGAAAGGCAACGGCGTGATGGTTCTGGTGGAATTCCGTGACATCACGCAGCACAAAGCCACGGAGCGCCGGCTTGAAGAGTTGAACGAGGCGCTCCAGCACCAAACCGCCGATCTCAAACGGATCAATGCGGATCTTGAGGCGTTCAACCGCTGGGTGTCCCATGACCTGCGCACGCCCTTACGCTTCATGAACGCCACCGCCCACCAGCTATTGGACCAGCATGACGCTGAACTGTCCCCAAGCGTCAAGCACGCTGTCCGGATGATTCTGGAGTGCACCGGGGACATGGGGCAACTTATCGAGAGCCTCCTTGGTTTCACTCAGCTTGACCGCGTCCCCGTCAAGAAGCGGCGGGTTGACCCGGGCCGGATCGCGCGCGGTGCGTGGAAGGAATTGAAGCCGCACACGGAAGACCGTTCCGTTGAGATGACGGCCGGCGCCTTACCTTTGTGTAATGCCGATCCCGCGTTGTTGAAACAGGTGTTCCTAAACCTGCTGGCGAACGCCTTGACATTCACCCAGCCGTGCGAGCGGGCGGAGATCGAGGTGGGGTCCATGCTGGCCGATGGCGCCACGGTCTATTTCGTTCGCGACAATGGGGCCGGCTTTGAAATGGATGAGGCGGACTCGATATTTCTGCCGTTTCATCGCTTACACCGAAAGCAGCCGCTGCAAGGCACGGGCATTGGCCTGACCCTTGTAAAGCGCATTGTTGAACGTCACGGGGGCCGTATTTGGGCGGAGGGCGAACCTTCCCGCGGCGCGACGTTCTATTTTCATTTGGGTGAGTGATTACGGCCGGAAGTCAAGGGCGTGACGAAGGGAACGGGGTTGATGAAAAGCAAGGCAAAGACCAAGATACTGGTTGTGGATGACGACACGAAATTGGTGCGGGAGTTGACCGCCCATCTTCGTGACCAGGGTTATGTGGTTGACAGCGCGGAGGACGGGGCCGGCGCGGTGAAATTGGCGCGGTCCATGGCGCCAGACCTCGTTGTGCTGGACATCACGCTTTCCCAAGGCCCGATTTCAACGAAGAAAACCATCGACGGGATTGAAGTGCTTCGTCAGCTGCGGGAGTTTGGTTCGGTTCCGGTACTCATGTTGAGCGTCACCAGTATCCCCTCGGTCAAAGTAATGGCGCTGAATATCGGCGCGGATGACTACATCACGAAACCGTTTGATCTCCAGGAATTGGACGCACGGGTGGAGGCTATCCTGCGCAGGGCCCAAAATGAACAGGCCGATGCCGAGGTGCTAACGTATCAACGGCTCACATTGGATTCCGGCGAGCGGCGGGTATGGAAAGACGATCTCCCCATCGAACTCACCAGTTTGGAGTTTGACATACTGTATTCGCTGGCGCGAAGGCCCCGTCACGTCTTCAGCCGGGAGCGGCTTCTGGACATCGCGTGGAAAGAGCCGAGCTACAGCATCGCAAAAGCGGTGGATGTCCATATTGGCCACATACGGCAGAAGATCGAGGATGACCCAAATCATCCAACGCTGGTCGTAACGGTTCGGGGAATTGGGTACAAATTCGAGGACGAGCCAGCGTGAGCCGGCCCGTTTGGCGGCGTGTTTTGAAACGCGATGCAATAGACCTCCCGCCCCTTATGCCACTCCGTCTGCTGATATTCCCGCCGCACTCCGGTCCCATGCAACGCTAGCAACGTGATCTGTTCACTCTCCTGAGCAACGGGCCGGGGTCAATCGCAAACGTTCATGGAATTGCTCCTTTTCTTGCCGGTTTGCCGGGATGTGTCCGGTTTCGGCGCTCAATACACATTACGGAAGGGCCCGCGGTATCGACGCCTCGATTCCTTTG
>JBKHFO010000278.1:0-3691 GCA_046540175.1 Candidatus Hydrogenedentota bacterium | reverse complement strand
CCGCGACGACGGCGCCATGCCCCCGCTCGCCGAGTTCGCGAATGAGATAACTGGCCTGCTGTTCGCCGCCGCGCCAGCCCCGTTGTTCGTCGATATGCAACACGTTCACGGAAGTGCTCCGGAATTGGACAGGATTAACAAGATGGACAAGATTGGCGAAGCGCGGCGCCTAAATGCGCTCAACCGAGGATCAATGAACCCAGATTGTATATGAACACTCCCAGCGTCTGCTACCCCCAGCGGATACATACACAATCTTGTCAATCATGTCCATCATGTCTATAAAGCCGTTACGTTGCGCCGCCGCGCCGTGGCGTGAGTTTGATTGCGGTCCCCTCCTCAGCCCAGCGTGATGTCCGCCGTGGCGGTAATGTCGGGGACATGTTCGACGTAGATGCCCCGGAACATTTCGGGGTCAAATTGGACCGTGAACAGCGTGACGTGGTTGATCTCCCCGAACCGGATCTGGCTTCCCGCCTCAAAAAAGTACGCCACGATGGGATGGGGATTGGGCGTATATCCGTTCCATGCGGCCAAGGCGGGATAAATGGGACACGCGGTTCCATTTATCCACGCTCGCAGCCCCAAGTTCATGGGCGTCAAGTCAAACCCGCACTTGTGCGGCAGAGCCCGTTGGTAGTTTTCGGGAATGCCCGGCACTTCCGAGGCGGTGCGAATAGGATCGAACACGCCGGGGGGCTCAAAACGCGCCACGAAGAACAGCCGATCCTCGTAGGTCCAGCAGGGACGGATCAACTCAAACGGGCTGACATCGAGGTGGTCTCTCCATTCCATGGGGGCCGTGAATTCAGCTGTCATCCACATGTTCCGCGCGCGGCCCTCAATCCCGGCGCAGGGTTTCCCTTTGAAGCCGCCTTGCGCCAGCATTTCGACCCCTTCGTCGTACGTCCGCTCCGTGCAGGTCCAATCCACGATGTGATGGATGGGCGCCGTCCCCGGGAAACGCGCTTCCGTCTCCCGGTAGCCCTCGGCCGTCCGGATACCCAAGCTCTGGCGGGTTCCAGGGACGCCGCGGACGCGAACGCCTTTGCTGGTTTCCTCGCCGGGCGCGCCGAAGATCTCGGGCCGCTTGCGTTTCGCCGAGGCCGGGGAACGGCGCACGGCCTCGATCACCCGCGCCTCCTTGGGAGCAAGGCTGAGCCGCAGCGTGCTGTTGCGCCGGTAGAGGCCATCGTTCGACCCCAAGTAATTGTATTCCCAGGGATACAACTCGCGCACGACATAGTCGCTGTCGTAGTCCAGGCGCAGGGTGAGATGGACCTCCTGGGGATCGTACGCCGTATTGAACAAGAAGACGATTGCGCCGCGCGGACCCGCGCAACTGTATCCATCCACGGGCCCCAGGCCGGGCTCGTCCAGGATCTCTTCCACGTGTTGCAACTCCGCCGCATGCTCCCCTTCCCAAGCGAGCCAACGCGCGGCGAAATCCCGGTCCGCCTTGCCAAGGTCTTGCGGCATCACGTGGAACCGGTGGCGCAACCCTGTCGCGATGGCGCTTATCACGGCGTAGCGCCACCCGGTCCGGTCGTGATAGAGGTGCCACGGATACGTTTCGGCGCCGGGATAGGGCGCGTCTGGACACGATTCGGCGTCAAGCCCCACGGTGTTGACGAGTTTGTGCTTGGGCAAGAGATAGTTGAACGAACGCCGGAAATAGAGGCGGTTCATGTCGGCGAACAAGCGGCCCACGTGAATGTCGGGCAGAGGCAACGGGTGAGACGGCGCCATGAGCGAAATGCTGTCGAACATGCGCGCCACCCCGGCGCCGTAGCTGCTGTAGGGTCCCGAGCACGTGAGATGGGCGCCGTTTTCCCGAAGCGCCCCAACGACCTCAACCAATCCCTGAAACGCCATTTGCAGGGATTCCCTGCCTTCGGCATGCCCGTGCCCTTTGCCGTAACAGGTAACGATAGGGGCGCCGCTAACCTCCACGTTCTTTATTTGATGCGCGTCCATGAGATCGACATAGCGGCTAACCAGAAAGCGGCAGAAGTCTTCGCAAGCAAAGCACGCCCCCATGCCGGGATCCATGGGCCGGCCCTCGCTGTCCACCGCCACCCAGCTCACGTTGTCATTCCGCTCACGGGTGAGCGTCAGGGAGGCGCGAATGCCTTCTTGGGCCATGCGCCGTTTAAGACAGGCAGCCAAGGGACAGGCGTCGATATGTTCCATCATCCGCGGCAGCGCCACGTGCTGTGCGTTAAGCCAGTGACATTGGTCCAGCGTCTCCAACTCGCTCGGGCCCTGGCAATCGGGCTTGCGCCCCTGAATCTCCACGTGAGGGAAATGAGTCACCGTGGCGCCCCGCGTCAAATACTCGCGGAACCATTGCCGTTCGCCCTCATCGAGGTCCGCCCCCGTTTCGTGAAAGGGATTGCTCCGCTTTCGGCCGGTAAGCGCCGTGATTCCAACGTGGGCCGTCTGTGCTTGAAAACTATGCCCGGGGACGAGGTGAACGCCGGGATAGAAGTCAAACCGAAACATGTTTCCCTCCACCGAGGCAAAGTATCCCGGGAAATCAATGCAAAAAAACATGCCGCTTTGCGCCCCCCGGAAGAACACAATCGGATAATACATGCCGCCGTCGTGCAATACCGCCGAGTATCCTTCTTGAACTTTGTGCCGGAAAAGAGAGACCCGGCGCAGGACACCCTCATGGCGGACATTGTGAATGACGGCGAGCTTCTGGAAGAAGTGTTCGCCCCGGGACACAACAAAAGAAACATCTACGTCGAAATCTGCAAAAGAAAGGCGGACCGTCAAACTCGACGTGTCAGCCGACCCCCGTGTTTCGGGCGCGCCCAGCTCCGCGTCGGCCCCCGTATACATGTTGTCCTCGAACCAGGCCTCGAACAGGCTGAAATTCATACTGTACGTCTCTTCGGCGTACTTGTTCGTAAAGCGGCACCGCTCCTTAGAAGTTTGATCGAAGTTTATGCGGGTCTCGAAGAACCCGTTTCCCAGAATCCCCCAGCAGCCATCCACACGGGCATAGGTTGGCGCGCGCAACGCGGAGGAATGGGCGAGATTGAGGTAAGGATGGATCTCTTCGTTGCGAGTACTCATGGCGGCCTCCCTTCTGTCGGCATGGTACTATTATAAGCAAACCTACTGAGCACAAACAAGCAGTTATACATAAAAGATTTAGAATCAACGGCTTACATATGCGACACACCTAGGATGTCAGTGTGGCCCAGAGAGCCGCGAGGAAGGGGGCCACCGTACAAAGATCCAACGGCCCCGGGGGATGTAAACACCTGGCGCGCTGGCTTGTCCGGCGATTGGGGAGAGCCGTAATTGACGCACGTGGTCTGGGCGTGCTATTGTTCCCCGTGGTGTGAACGTTGTGACGCTTCAAGGTTTTGACCCGCGCTAGACGGGAAGCTAGCGGTGTCCTGTACTCGCAATCCGCTTTAGCGAGGTCGAATTCCCGCCCGAGAACCGCCTATTCTTTGGTCAGGCGTGCGGTTTGCGGTGTTGAAGGCTGGGTCCTACTCAACGGATCGCCGCCGAACCCGGTCAGATCCGGAAGGAAGCAGCCGTAGGCGGAAGAGTCCGTGTGCTGTAGGGGTTCCTGGCCCGAGCCGGAAGCCGCATGGCCGCTCTGGATAGGGGTGCGACGGCGGGTGCGCGGGTCATTTTTTCTGTATTCTCCGAGGTGGTAATGGCT
>JBKHFO010000277.1:0-3806 GCA_046540175.1 Candidatus Hydrogenedentota bacterium | reverse complement strand
GAAGCCGAAGAGCAATAGGCAGCCCTTCTTTGGTATAGTTTGATCACGAAGCGGCCCAAAGCTAACCCGTTTGCTTTGGGCCGTTCTTCCACCCCGCTCCGCGGCGCATTCGCGCCGTACGCGCAGCTTTTCAGCGGAACGTGAGCCTTTTCACCCAATGGAACAGCATCATGGATCGGATTCTGATACGCGGGGGAAAACCCCTTCAGGGGACCATACACATCCGGGGCGCCAAGAACAGCACCCTTCCCTTAATGGCGGCTTGCTTGCTTGCGGAGGAGCCTTGCACACTCCACAACATCCCCTGCCTCCATGACGTGTTCACCATGGATAAGCTTCTGTCCGCCATAGGGATGAACATCGAATTCACGGGCCGGTATTTGACGCTGGACTCCTCCAACGTTGGCGAACCGATGGCCCCTTACGACCTCGTGCGGAAAATGCGGGCTTCGTTCTTTGTACTAGGACCTCTTCTCGGCCGGTACGGCAAGGCCAAGGTCTCCCTTCCGGGCGGTTGCGCCATCGGAACGCGGCCCGTGGACATTCACCTGAAGGGCTTGGAAGCTCTGGGCGCAACAATCAGTATTGAAAACGGGTATGTGTATGCGGAAGGCCCGCTTCATGGCGCGGACGTGACGTTGGACTTCCCCAGCGTAGGCGCCACCGAGAATCTTCTCATGGCGGCGGCTCGGGCCAAGGGCGTCACGCGCCTGGCCAACGTGGCGCGCGAGCCCGAAATCGTGGACCTGGCGCAGTTCTTGAACCGCCTCGGCGCACAAACCTCCGGAGCAGGCGGCGATCTCATCACGGTGGTTGGAGCGGATACCTTGGGCGGCGCCGAGCACACCGTCATCCCGGACCGTGTGGAGGCGGGCACCTTCTTGCTTGCCGGGGCCGCGACTGGCGGCGACGTCACCGTTCAGAACAGCAATCCCGACCACCTCTCCAGCTTCCTAAACAAGCTACGGGAAGCTGGCGCCGAAATCGAGGCCCACAATGGACGCATCCGGCTAACGGTTCCCAATGGCTTAAAAGGCGTCGACATAACCACCCAGCCCTATCCTGGTTTCCCGACGGACCTGCAAGCCCAGATAATGGCGACGCTGTGCGTGGCCGAAGGCGCAAGCGTAATTAAGGAAACCGTCTTCGAAAACCGGTTCATGCAAGTGGGCGAGCTGTTGCGCATGGGGGCCGATATAGACGTGGACGGCAACGCCGCGGTGATCCGGGGCGTCAAAGCCCTTCAAGGGGCCCCCGTCATGGCGTCCGATCTTCGCGCAAGCGCCGCCCTTATCGTGGCGGGCCTGATCGCCACCCGCGGCGAGACCTCCGTTAACCGCGTATACCACATTGACCGGGGCTACGAGCGCATCGAGGAACGTTTTATGGCCTTGGGAGCCGATATAGAACGAGTCAGGGATTAGCCTCTGTAGCGGGGGCGCCGCAAGGCAAGGACGCCCTCCGTGGAGCACGAAAGGAACCTCACCCATGGAAATCATCAGGATTACCAGCGACGCCGAACGCGACGCGTTAAAGACGGCGTTCGCCAGGCGCGGACAAAGCGGGGGCGACGAGGCCCGGCGGAGGGAAGTGCTCGACAATACCCAAGCCATCGTCAACGACGTGCGCGACCGGGGCGACGCGGCCGTGGCGGAATATACCGAGCGTTTCGACGGGGTATCGCTAAAGCCCGGCGAATTCGAGATTGGGCCGGACGAAATCAAGGCGGCCTTCGACGCGTTGAGTCCCGAACTCCGTGAGGCCCTCGAACAAGCCCACGCGAACATCAGCGCGTTCCATAAAGTTCAAGCCCACCGGTCGTGGGAACACGTCGACGATGACGGGACCGTGCTCGGCCAGCGCGTGACGCCCATCGAGAGCGCCGGCGTTTATGTGCCCGGCGGCAAGGCGTTTTATCCCTCGTCGGTGCTGATGAACATCGTTCCCGCGAAGGTGGCCGGAGTCAGTGAAATCGTCATGGTCTCGCCGCCCAGCTACCATGGGACCATTCATCCCCTCGTCCTCGCGGCGGCATCGCTGGCGGGGGCGGACCGCGTATTCCGGGTGGGCGGGGCCCACGCCGTGGCGGCCCTGGCGTACGGCACGGACTCGATACCGTCAGTCCGTAAGATTACGGGACCCGGCAATATCTTCGTGACGGTGGCCAAACGGCTGGTCTCGGATGTGGCGGACATCGACAAGGAGGCGGGTCCTTCGGAGGTGGCCGTGGTGGCGGACGGCTCGGCCAGTCCGCGCTTGGCCGCGGCCGAACTCATGGCCCAAGCCGAACACGACGAAGATGCGGTCAGCGTATTGTTCGCAACCGATGAAGGGTTTATTCAAGAGGCGCAACGCGTTATCGAATCTGAGTTGCAAACCCTGAGCAAGGCGAACATCATCCGAACGGCTCTGAACACCCACGGCAAGGCGTATCTCGTGCGCTCCCTGGGTGAAGCCGCCGAGCTGGTGAACGAATTCGCCCCCGAACACCTGTCCGTACAGGTCAAGGATTCATGGGCATTCGTGGATCGGATTCGCAACGCGGGGTGCATTGCCGTCGGGGCGGATACCAGCGTGGCGGTGGGCGACTATTTCGCGGGCTCCAACCACATTCTGCCAACCGGGGGCCGCGCCCGGTTCGTTTCGGCGCTATCCGCGGACGACTTCTGTAAGAAGAGCAGCGTCATCTCGTACTCCCCCGCGCGTCTCCGGGAGGCGGCGCCACACATCCTTGCGCTCGCGAACGCCGAGGAACTTACCGCCCACGCCCGCGCGATCGAGGTGCGGCAATGAAATACGGGCGCCGCATCCTAAAGGACGTTAGGGGCTATGTGCCGGGCGAACAGCCGCGCGAGAGCGGCGTTATCAAGCTGAACACAAATGAGAACCCCTTCCCCCCTTCCCCGCGGGTGGAAGAAGCCTTGCGGGGGCTGGGGGTGGAAGGGCTTCGGCGTTATCCCGATCCCGTGAGCGCCGAGTTGCGCCGGGCTTGTGCGGAGCGTTACGAATATCCTTCCGAGGAGTGGGTAATTGCGGGCAATGGCATGGATGAGTTGCTCGCCATGGCCATCCGCGCCTTTGTGGATCCCGAGGAGGCCATCCTGACGCCTTATCCAACGTACACGCTGTACGAGACGCTGGCGAAGCTGCATGGCGCGCGGCCGCTCGTCGTGGATCTGGACGATTCGTTTCAATTGCCGGAAAGCTTTTTCCAGACGTCCGCCCGCCTGTGTTTTCTGCCCCGCCCCAACGCGCCATCGGGCGTGTGCCCTCCCCGCGCCGACGTCGAGAAACTCTGCGAGAACTTCGATGGGCTGGTCGTTATTGACGAGGCCTACGCGGACTTCGCCGCGGACAATTGCATGGATTTCCCCCGGCGTTACGAGAACGCCATTGTCATGCGGAGTTTCAGCAAGTCCTTCAGCTTGGCGGGAATACGGCTCGGCACAGCGGTGGCCCGGCCCGAACTAATCGCCGAACTCTTGAAGACCAAGGACTCCTACAATCTAAACGCCGTGACCCAACGCCTTGGGCTGGCGGCCTTCAATGATTACGGCCACATGCTGGCGAACGTCAAGCGTGTGCGCGAGGGACGGCAGTATCTTACGGAGTCCTTGCAAGAACTCGGGTTTCACGCGCCCCCCTCCCAAGCCAACTTCGTGCTTGCCGAATGGGACGGTTCTCCGTCCGCGCGCACCCTTTTCGAGGAGTTGAAACAGCGCAACATCCTCGTACGTCATTTCCCCGAACGGCGGTTGGAACACGCGCTCCGGATATCCGTAGGCGCGCCTGACGAAAACGAAACG
>JBKHFO010000276.1:0-3889 GCA_046540175.1 Candidatus Hydrogenedentota bacterium | reverse complement strand
GCCCAGATTGTGATTATGCTGGGGTGGCTCGAGATCTGGCATCAACTCGATATGTTGACCCCCACCTTGGCCTGGGCCGCGCTTCTCGTCAGCCAGTTTTCCCGGTGGGCGATGACGCAGGTTGTGTTTATGCGGGGCCGCTGGATGAAGACCCTCAAAGACCTGCGCCGGTCCGCTGCCGAAACGTCCGAAGGTGAGTTGATTAGCGGCGTTCAACGCTGAGCCGGGGGCTTCGCGCTATACGCTCAACCCCCGGCCATTTACGGTACAGGGCGGCATCCGGAAAGCGGCCAAAACACGGGGTCCGGTATTACGCTTGAACGTGTTAAGAACGTCGCTCAGGCCTCGCGATCCCCGTACGTGAAGGCCGCACGAAGCACGTCAAGGCTCTCCGGGATGGCTTCCCGGGGATCTTGTTGGCCCTCGAATTCGAGAGAAATGAAACCGCGGTAATCATGTTCGCGCAACATAGAGGCCACACGGTCAAAGTCTGTATCCATCTCATACCATACGCCGCCGCCATAATACGTCTTGGCCTGGACAAAGACCGTGTAAGGCGCGATTTGCTCCAACTGCTCGTATCGATTGTCCAAAAAATTGCCGGTATCCAAAATGAACTGGAACCAGGGCGAATCGAGGGCTTCCTTGAGCCGAAACATGCCGTCGGCAGTGCGGGCCAAACCCCAGTGGTTTTCTAGCCCAAGGACCACGCCACACCGTTCGGCTACCGGCAGGAGTTCCTCAAAACACGCGATGACCCATTCGAAGGCGTCCTCTTCATCGTAGCCCTCCAGGGCCGGCTCAATGCCTCTGTTATCCATGAGTTCGCTAAAGCTCCCGCTGGTGCCCCACCGGCCCGTGTTGACGCGGATGGTGGGGATGCCGAGGAGATAAGCGCGCTCAATGCTCTGAATAGTGCGGTCCACGTTTTCTTGGCGCTCGTCCTCATCGGGGCTTACAAAACCTTGGTGGGTGGACATGCCGCACAACGGCACCCCAAGTTCCAGGGCCCTGCGTTTGAGGTTGCGGAAGTAGGCGTCATCTGTCTGGTCAAACTGGACTTCGAGCAACTCCACGCCGTCAAATCCCCAATCGCTGGCGTATTCCAGGCATTCCTCAATGGTGGGGGCGTCATCTCCATGCCAGCGCACGAAAGAATACGTGGAGACCGCAATGGGATTGCTCTCTCGGTGACCGGACCGGCGCTGCCCGGACTCGACGGAATCTTCCGCGCCCGCGTTGGCCCCCATAAGCAGGGCGCCAGCCGCGCCCGCGCTGCTGGTCAAAAAATTACGGCGGTTCATTGTCATGGTATCCTCCATATGTGGTTACGTTTAGCCTTACCCAGAAGCTAGACTACTTCAATTGATGCGCCGGGCTCAAATCTCCCGTGCTTTGAATGGTAATAGGGTGGGTCGTTAGCCGCACAAGGGCCATTTTGCGCCCGCATTTCATTTGCGGCGATCAGAATGGTGAACATTTAAGGGGGATGTATCTCCCTGGTCCAGAGTCATTAGCGGGCGATTGGGCGTTGAGTCCGCCATACAAAAAAGTGGAGAGCAGGTGTTATAATGATTTCATCAAGATGTTAGCGGAGTGAAGAAGAGGTCGCCCATGTCTCCGAAACCGATTACACTACCGAGTCTTTCGAGCCCTCTCCAGCGATTCTTAGCAATATCGGTCCTTGGGCTACGGACTTCTACAAGTTGCTGTGTTGCGTCCGATTTGTGAACGATGAAGGGGAGAGGCTGCGCCAAGGTGGTGAGCCCCCGTGTTAAGTGATTGTCTATGCGTACTGAATTTGCCAAACTTTTGAAGCGAATGCGCAAAAACCGGGTTGATTTTGACGAAAACCTGGTGCGTAAGGCGTATCGCGTGGCGAGTGAGGCGCATCAAGGGCAAATGCGTCTGTCGGGGGCCCCCTATATTCTGCATTGCATCCTGGTGGCTCGTATCCTTGCGCAGCTGAACATGGACGAGACCACCGTGGCGGCGGGCCTCTTGCATGATGTAGTGGAAGACTCCACCATGACGGTAGAGGAGTTGAAGAAGGATTTCGGTCCGGAGATTGCCTCTCTGGTGGATGGCGTCACAAAGATTGGCGCGCTTCACATGCCGACCGAAGGCGTGTCGCAGGAAGAGAAGCAGGCCAATAACCTCCGCAAGATGCTGGTGGCGACGGCCAAGGATGTGCGGGTCATCCTCATCAAGTTGGCCGACCGGCTCCACAACATGCGGACCCTCGAATACCTCCCCCCAGAGAGAATCCAGAGCATTTCCAAGGAAACCAGGGATATTTATGTGCCGTTGGCCCATCGCTTGGGTATTGCCCGCTGGAAATGGGAACTCGAGGACCACGTTTTTCATCATCTCCATCCCGATGAGTATAAGAAGATGGCTTCGCTGGTGGCGATGAAGCGGCGCGAGCGGGAGGCGTGGCTCAAGGAAACCATCGCATTTCTTGAGGAGCGCCTCGCCGAGGCGGAAGTCGAAGCCCGGGTCATGGGCCGTCCGAAACATCTCTTCAGCATCTACCAAAAGATGGTGCAACAGGGCAAGGATTTTGACCAGGTCATGGACGTCTTGGCGATTCGTATCGTCACCCAGACGGTGGCGGCCTGTTACAACGCCCTGGGGGTCATTCACCACGTGTGGCCTCCGGTGCCGGGACGGTTCAAAGACTACATCGCCATGCCCAAGATCAACATGTACCAGTCCATTCACACTACGGTGATGCAGGCCAATGGCCAGCCCCTGGAAATTCAGATCCGCACCGAGGAAATGGATCGCACCGCGCGCGAGGGAATCGCGGCCCATTGGGATTACAAGGCGATGCGGCAACCCCGGGGCAACGACAAAAAACTGGACACGCAGCTTCGGTGGTTGCGGCAGATGTACGAATGGATTCAAGACGCCGATGCGCCAGAGGAATTGCTGGACAGTGTGCGGCGGGAAGTGAGCATGTCGGATGTCTACGTGTTCACGCCCAAGGGCGAGGTAAAGGAGCTGAACGCGGGCGCTACGCCGCTTGATTTCGCCTACGCCGTCCACTCCGATGTGGGGCACCACTGCATTGGCGCGCGCGTAAACGGGCGCATGGTGCCGTTGCGGTATCACTTGCAGACGGGCGATGTCGTCGAAATCATGACCAGCCGGAACCAAACGCCGCACATGGACTGGCTCGAGATCGTGGTGACGGGCAGGGCCCGCACGCGCATCCGTCAGAAGCTCCGGGAATTGGGCGAACTCGACCCTTTGGAGACGGAACACTCCAAGACAAAGGGCAAGACGAAGACCGAACACCCCGCGCCAAAACCGCAAGCCCCTGCCCGGCCGCGCGTCCGGCATGTGGACGAAGCCACGCGGCACAAGCTGTTGCGCGTGGACGGTTTCAAGAACATCGGCGCGCAGTTCGCGAAATGCTGCGAACCCATGCCGGGTCACGCCATCATCGGCTACGCCACCAAGGGCGCGGGCGTGACCATTCATCGGGCCGACTGTAAGAACTTCGCCAAGACGGAACGGGATCCAGGCCGGATTATTGAGGCTTCGTGGGAGGGTGACGCCATGTCCAGCATTGGCCTGCGGGTTATGTTGGGGCAGCGCCCTAATGTCCTCGCCGATATTACCAACGCGATGCGTCCCATGAATCTGAGCATTACCCACGCCAAGTATAGCCCCGGCGAGAACGGGGCCAACTTTTTTGACTTCGTGTTCGAGGCCCCCGACGCCGGCAGCGTCGAGCGGGTTGCGCGCACGCTGCGCACGGTGCCGGGCGTCAAGGAAGTGACGACAGTGCCCGCCGAACATTTGGTCCCAACAAAGAGCTGAGCTGGTCCGTCTACATGGAACGTTTCAAACTGGTGTCCGAGTACCAACCGGCGGGTGA
>JBKHFO010000275.1:0-3946 GCA_046540175.1 Candidatus Hydrogenedentota bacterium | reverse complement strand
GGATACGGACGGCGAGCGCCCCGCGCCTCGCGGCGATGCGGCCCCCGGCGGGCAAGGTGCCGGCTCGGGCGGCGGCCAAGGCGGTGGCATGGGCGGCGGCGCAGCCTAATTGGCAAGACCGGAAGTTCTCCCTTTTAACACGCAAATAAACCTGTTACCAATAGAGGTAGACCAGTGGAAGCTAGCATAAAATCACGCTCGGCGGAAACACAGCCCACCACGGTTCCCGGCTCGAACGGGGCCGTGGTCCGGCTGGTGGATGTCAAGAAAACCTATCAGATGGGTCCCGTCACGGTTGAGGCCCTGCGGGGCTTGTCCCTGGATTTCCTTCAAGGCCAGTACATCACCATCATGGGTCCCTCGGGATGCGGGAAGTCCACCCTGCTCAATCTTCTGGGCTGCTTGGACCGGCCCACGGCGGGGCAGTACTTCCTGGGCGCGGAGGATGTCTCCCAACTCGAAGACGATGAGCTATCCTCCATCCGGGGCAAGCGGATCGGATTCGTTTTTCAATCGTACAATCTCATTGCCCAGCTCAACGTAGTAGAGAACATCGAGGTTCCTCTCTATTACCAAGGTTACGGCGAGGAAGAAAGCCGGGAGCGCGCCGTCGAATTGGCTCGCCTGGTCGGACTCGGGCAACGCCTTGATCACCGCCCTTACGAATTATCAGGCGGGCAACAGCAACGCGTCGCCATTGCGCGTGCGCTAAGCAACGATCCCTATATCCTGTTGGCCGATGAGCCCACCGGGAACCTCGACACGGCGTCCGGAGAAGAGATCCTGGAAATCTTTGATGACCTACACCAACAAGGGAAGACCCTTGTGCTGGTAACCCACGAAGAAGAAGTAGCCGAACGCTCCTGGCGCGTCATCCGCTTGCGGGACGGGCAAATCGAGCGCGACGAATCAAGAGGATAATACGCCGATGTTCCTTGAACGCCTCACTGGTATCGATATTGTTCGGCTCAAGCGAACGCTGCACATGGGGTTCAAGAGCATTCTGAGCCACAAGCTGCGCTCGTTTTTGACCGTTCTGGGGATCATATTCGGCGTGTGCTCCGTCATCGCCATGCTCGCGATTGGCGAGGGCGCAAGCCATGAAGCGCAGGCTCAGATTCGTGAACTCGGCGCCAACAACATCATCGTTCGCAGCGTTGAGCCCCCGGACGACCGGGGCGCCGCGGAGCAACAAAGCAGCGTACTCGAATACGGCATCACCTACGACGACGTACGCCGCATTCGCGATACCATTCCCGGGGTAAGCGTGATTGTGCCCGGCCGGAATATCCGAACCGATTTGTGGAACACCGAGCGGCGCGTACGCGGAGTAGTCGCCGGGACGGTGCCTTGGTTTCCCCAAATGAGCAACAGTCCCGTCATGCATGGCCGGTTCTTCACGGACGACGAAATGGACCAGTCCCTCAACGTCGCGGTGCTCGACCGGGCTACGGCGGGCCAGCTGTTTCCCCTCGACAATCCCGTCGGCAACACCGTGCGGGTAGAGCGGCAATACTATCGCGTAATCGGCGTCATCGACGACCGGCATGCCACTGATGACGAGGCCGAAGGAAGCGGCGGCGGCGCACATCGGATGTTTATTCCTTTGACGGCCTCCAGAAACCGGTTCGGAGAGATGATCGTCGAGCAAAGCGCGGGGTCGCGTTCCATGGAGCGGGTCGAGCTGCATGAAGCGACCGTGCGCGTCGAGGATCAAGACCAAGTAGTCAACGTGGCGGGCATCATTGAAGACCTCATGGAGCGCCATCACAACGAGCAAGATTGGGAGCTGGTCGTCCCCCTTGAGCTGTTGCGCCAAGCCGAGCAGACCCAGCGCATTTTCAACATCGTACTGGGTTCGATCGCCGCCATATCGCTCATTGTGGGCGGCATCGGCATCATGAACATTATGCTGGCCAGCGTAACCGAACGCACCCGGGAGATCGGCGTGCGGCGCGCGTTGGGCGCCAAACGAAAAGACATTATAACCCAGTTCCTTATTGAAACGGTGCTCCTCTCGGCCACGGGAGGCGTACTCGGCGTAGTGCTCGGGATTACGGTGCCTTTCATTATCAGTTACTTCGCCAACATGGCCACCGTCATTACGCTGTGGGCGCCGTTGGTCGCCTTCACCATTTCCGCCATGGTAGGCGTCATCTTCGGCATTTATCCCGCCATGCGCGCCGCCGACATGGACCCCGTGGAGGCCCTGCGGCACGAGTAACGGCGTTCCGCCATGGGCGTTTCCTTAATCAAGGCCGATCCCGCCGGGATCGGCCTTGTTGCATACCCGCCCGGTGACAGGCGAAATCGTCCCGCGCCATGTGGTAGGATCTCACTGGATTCGCGAAGATGACTCCCAGCGGCGCGGGGGCGCTTGACCAATCCGGTCTCGGCAACACGGACCACCGCCCGCCCCGTCCAACCCGCGCCCGCCATATTCCATTGACGCCAGGTAAGCGCGCATCCCCAGCTTACCGGTGGCGATGGAGTGACGTTCATGTCTCTCACGCGGCGGGCTCTTTTCCGCCGCGCCAAAATCGACAACACTGCGCCGGCCAATTCCGGTTGGATGGGCCAAGACGCCATGGAATTCGCAATAAGAGCGCCACAGAACGAGCAAGAATTGCGGCGGGCCCACAGCCTGCTGGCGCGCACATTCGCCGAGGAGGGCGCCCCGGCTGTATACTGGCGCAATGGGTACAGCGCCGCGTATCCGGGCTCGTCCGCCGAATACACCCGCCTGGCCTTTGCGGGCGAGGAACTGGCCGGCGTGCTGCGAATCACCAGCGAAACGGTCCGCTTGGGCGAGGCCCGGCTCAAGGTGGGCGGGCTTGGCCCGGGGCCCGTGGTGTCCCGCCGCAAGAACGCGGGCGCCGCCCGCCTCTTGCTCGAAGACGCCTTGAAACATCTGCGGGAGCGCAAATACCACTTGGCCCTCCTTTTCGGCGATCCCCGGCTTCATTATCCCCTGGGCTTCACGACGGCCTTCCCCGAGTACTTCGTCTTGCTTGACGTGGCGGAGGGATTAACCTTCGAGGCCCCCCACGCCGTGCGCCCGGCCAAACCCGGTGACCTCGCCGCGATTCAACGCATTCACAATGCCAACGACGCGGCGGCCCCGTTTTCTGTATTGCGCAGCACGGCCCATTTCACCAACAAATGGACTCAGCACGAAGACGCCCACGTTATCACCAACGCCGATGGGGCCGTGCTTGCGTACGCGATTACCGCGCGCCATGGCGGCCCGTATCTCGATGTGTTGGAGGCCGGCGCGGCCGAACACGCCGCACAACCTTACCTCATTCGCGCCGTTGCCGATCAGGCCGATGAAGCGAACTGCGCCCGCTTACGGTTTCACGCCCCCCCAACCCATTGCCTCGCCCGCTATCTCCAACAGTTTCCCTCCGTCCATGAGGCGCACCACACCAGTGGAGGCGGCGGCATGGCCGCGCTCATCGACACGGCCGAAACACTGGAGTCCATGATCCCGGAATGGGAAAGCCGCCTTGCGGCGAGCAGTCTCCGCACCCAACACACGGAAGCCACGCTTGTCGCCGGTGACGGCGAGGCCTATCGCATCCGGGCCCATCGCGGCGCGGTGGACGTCGCCCCCATCAAGGGCTATAACCGCTTCCCTATTAGCCGCAAAAACCTTTTGGAGCTGGTGCTCGGCTGCCGGGAAGCCGGCGATATTTTTACCGGCGCCAAGGAGCAGCCCACCCTTCAAGCTCCGGAGGCGTGGCAGCTCGTACGCACGCTTTTCCCCCGCCGCACCCCGTATGTATGGGAGCTTGACAAACTTTGAGCAGCGTGTTTGAAAGGCGGTTGGCCCGCATACGCCGGATAAGGACGCAGTTCCAGGGAACAACATCCCCCCTTGATTCCCCTTCACTACTGTCCTAAACAGCGGTGATTTGCTATCCCGTTCAGGCTGTCAAGGGCT
>JBKHFO010000274.1:0-3949 GCA_046540175.1 Candidatus Hydrogenedentota bacterium | reverse complement strand
TTACTTCGACTATTGCTCGGGATTGCGGATGACCTGCAGCCGTTTCGAATCGCTCTTTGGCGGTCCGCGCCGGCAACCCCAAACCAAGATCACTCAGCGGGAAATGGATCTTGCCCGGTCGTGCCAGGCCGTGACGGAAGAAATCATCATGCGGATGGCGGAAACGGCGCACCGGGAAACGGGCATGAATTACCTGACCCTGGCGGGCGGGGTGGCGCTGAATTCGGTGGCCAACGGCCGGCTCCTGCGGGAGGGACCGTTCGAGGACATCTGGATACAACCCGCAGCCAACGACGCAGGCAACGCCCTGGGCTGCGCTTTGTTTACGTGGCACCAGTTGCTGGCGCATCCCCGTGAACCCAGCCGCGCCCGCCAAAAAGCCACGTATCTTGGCCCGGCCTTTGCAGACGAGGCCATCCAGGCCTACCTTGACGGAGAAGGCATCCCTTACGAGAAGCTGGAGGATGAAGACGCCCTTTGCGAGCGGACCGCGTCGCTTCTGGCGGAGGAAAAGGTTGTGGGCTGGTTTCAGGGCCGGATGGAATTTGGTCCCCGGGCACTTGGGGCCCGTAGCATCCTGGGGGACGCGCGCTCCCGGGACATGCAGTCCATCCTGAACCTGAAAATCAAGTTTCGGGAATCCTTCCGCCCCTTCGCGCCCTCCGTACTCGTGGAACGGGCCTCCGAGTACTTCGAGATGGACGGCGAAAGCCCCTACATGCTTCTCGTCATGCCCGTGCGGCGGGAGCGGTTGCGGTCCCTCAGCGCCGAAGAAAGAGGAGCCCAAGGTCTCGAGAAACTCAAGGCCGTGCGTTCGGACGTGCCCGCCATTACCCATGTGGACAACTCCGCCCGTATTCAGACTGTGGATAAGCGGGACAACCCCCGCTACCACAAGCTCCTCAGCCATTTCCAAGAAAAGACGGGATGTCCGGTGATCATCAACACCTCCTTCAACGTGCGGGGCGAGCCCATCGTCTGCACGCCCCAGGAGGCCTTTACCTGCTTCATGCGCACGCACATGGATTATCTGGTGTTGGGGTCTTTTCTCCTGGACAAGGAAGACCAGGCGCCCTGGGAAACGGATGACGCCTGGCAAGAGGAATTTGAGCTGGATTAACGGGAAAGGAGCATGGCCCATGACCGGCCCAAACATGGATTATTACGACCGCCGCCAGCAGCGCAATTTTGGCCTGGTCATGGCCGGGGCATTTTGCGTCCTCGCCCTCGTTCGCTGGTGGTGGGAGGCCGCGTTTCCGCCCATTTTGTTCGGAATAGCGACCGCGTTTCTGGTTATTGGCCTCGTGGCGCCGCGTGCGCTCACACCGGTTTTCATCGCTTGGATGAAGCTCGCCATTGGGCTTAATTGGGTTATTACGTATATACTATTGACGGTGGTCTTTGTGCTGATGATCACCCCTGTGGGCCTGGTGCGCCAAATCTTCGCCGAAGACCCGTTGAAGCGCAAATGGCTACCCAACGCCATCACGTACTGGGAAAAACCCGAGGGACAACCGGCGGAATTCGACCGGTATAAAAATCAGTTTTAGGAAAATACAATGAAAACCATGCGCGAAATATGGATGTTCTTGCGGGTACGGAAGAAGTTATGGCTCGCCCCCATTATTGTGGCGCTGATGCTCCTTGGCATGCTGATAATAGCAGGGGGCAGCGCAGGCATCCTTTCGCCGTTCATCTATGCCCTCTGACCCGTCTTTTACAGTGTGTTTCTTAAAACCCTTTATTTGCAGGGGCTTTCGATGCACACGGGTGGTTTTGGCGCCAGGGGGTGGCGGTAGCGCCTGCTCTTCTCGTGACGGCGGAGCCGGCTTGGTGAGATGACCGAGTTCAAAATGCGCGGTCATGCACACCGGCAATCCGGCGCCTTGTGACGCTGGACGCGGTTGGTCAGGGCCACGTCATCCGAAACAGAAAGTGTTGCAGTTGTTACCATTTCGGAAGTTCGTCGAGCGTGATCATCAAAGGATGATCAAACGTCTTCTCAATCCATGCCGGCGGGTTCTGAGGATGGTCAGCCCACCAGGGCAGGCAATAAAGCCACTTTGCCCCCTCCTCCGCCATCATGTCCGGATTGGGTATACCACCCCCCTCGCTGAAAGCCAGGATTCTATTCGGCGTCACCTGACGCATGATGTCGAATGCTCGCTGATAGGAACTCTCTTGTGGCATGGGCCAGCCGAAGTATTCGTTCGGGTAGATATCGATACCTGAAATGTCAACGTAGTTGTCGCCTGGATAGAACCGTTTCCGAAGTTCGATCGCTTCGACGTCGCGTCCCGCTCCGGCGCATTTGAGCCCCGCGTTGTAAACCCAGATCAGGTTGTCAAGCTTCCGCTCCTTGACGTAATAGTCGAAAATCAATCGATACAGTCCGGCCGTATTCTCCGGTGTCTCACCGTCGGTCCACCAAAACCATCCACCATCGATCTCGTGCAGCGGACGAAACAAAACGGGCACGTCTGCATCTTTCAATTGTTGCAGGTAGTCTCCATGACGGCGCAAATCCTCCATCACCGCCTCATGCTCCTGCGTACCTCGAGTGATTGCTTTCCCCACGTCGAACGGGCCCGAACCCTTCGGTGGTTCGACCCAGGCCGATCCATCGCTTTTCATCGGGTGTTTCCAGTGAAAGGTGAGGGTAACAATTGCTCCCTCCTCCCAAGACGCCTTCGCCCGATCCATCGTCTTCTGGACATTGCGCGTGTAGGCGTCGCCCCAGGTAGGGTCATTCCATCCGCAAAGATCATAGTTCCTTATTGCCGGCTGTTTGCCACTGATTTCGAACGCCTCCGCGGATTCGCGATCGCCATTCATTCCCGCGAGGACCCGCTTCCCATAGATCGAATGCAGGTAATCGAAGACGGCTCGTGCGTTCTTGTCCAGATTTGGGTTGACCGGCTCCGCGGCGCGCGCCTTGGCCTCCCCCGATCCCGCGAGGGGGCCATCCGTCTCGTCCGCATTGGACTCCGCCAACGCGCCCGGCCACGCGTCATCCCCATCCGCGCCCCAGACGGCGCTAGCCATAGCAACAAGCCCACACAATGCGAAAGCTCGTAAGATACTGGTATTCATGCCTCTTCCTCCGTTCCGGTTAGGGTCCATATAACTTGATCTCGAACATCATGTAACGAACTACCGTGGCGCCGTCTCCCGCCAGACGGCGAATTGCTCCAGCGTCTCGATGGGCTCGAAATCCCCCACCACCTTGGCCAGGGTCTCGACAAAATCCGGCTCGGGATGCCCCTGCTCCCTTGCGGCGCGCATGTTCTCGTTCAGCTTCAAGCGCGAAGGCCTTCCGCGTGTCCCAGCATCGCCCGCACGCTCCGTTCGAGTTCGATGTACGCGTCATAGAGATCTCCGCGTCCACGATTGAAGACATAAGGTTCCTCTGTGATCGCGAGGCGGGGGTGATACGGGATTCTTAGGGAGACATCAACGGGCTTGCCCCATGCCTCCGACAACCGGCGCTGGATCTCGGCCTCCCGTTTATCGGCCAGTTCGTCCTCCCCCATGGGCATGGGGCTCAAGACCACCCGGAAGTCCTTGAGTTGGGGATCGGATGCCTTAAGAGCCTTGAGAAACCGGGCGGTACCCTCCGTGTTCTGGTGGTTCAAGCCCGTGACGATCACGAGGTAGTCGGCGAGATCCCGCGTGCAAATACCGGCCTCCTCGGAAAAGCCGGTGCGGCTGTCGATAAAGACGTAATCAAACTCCCCGGATTCCTGTACAATCTTTTTGAAGGCTTGGATAACCCGCCACCCGTATCCATCCTCATACAGTTTTCCCAGGGCGAGATCGTTGAGGCGCTGGCCGTAGCCCTGGTCAAACCGGCCGGCCGGCATGATGCGCAACGAAGCTTCGTCGCTATGCCGTATCTCCTCCGGAATGTCGTAGGGTTGCGAATAGTGCGTGACCATCTCGGATGGGT
>JBKHFO010000273.1:0-3966 GCA_046540175.1 Candidatus Hydrogenedentota bacterium | reverse complement strand
GTTATTGCGAGTCATGCGGGTTTCCGATGCTTTACCAATATGACGGACTTCAAATCCTATGTGGAAACCAAACTCTTGGCAGAAACTGTGGCATGATGCGATAAGTGCCTCTTGAGCGTGCCCTTACTTCGGGATTAAACCGTATAGGGCCTGGAGCGCCATGGCAGTGAAGCGTGGGAGAGAAACTGATGAGCGGTGAACGATTCCTGACGCCCCGTATGACGGGAGCCCGTTTTGAAGAGGGCGGAATCCCGCTTGAGGTGCTCAAGGATCTGGCCGTGTTGGAAGAGATGATTGTCGAGGTGGCCAAGGCGGAGTTCTTCAAGGCTAACCCACGCCGGAAACGCGCGCCGAGAGGCTTCGCCGAGGACATCGAGTTGCAGCTCAACGATATCCAACCTGGCAGTACGGTCTTGGGGATTGAACTTGCTCACAGTAGCCCAACTTTTTTCCCGCCTAATCATGAGTACTTCGAGCGGGCGCGGAAAGCCATTGTGGAGGCCATTGGCGCGGCGGAAGAAGACCGGCCGGTCACGGATTACTTGGAGGAGAAGACGCTGAGCTATTTCGACCGGATGGGCCGTAGCCTGCGGGACAGCGAAGCCATTGAACTTGCCGCGCCGGATCATCCCAATCCTGTGAAATTGACCAGGGAAACCCGGCGAAAGCTTGTGCTTGCTTCATCGAAGGTTAACGTGTTCACCGAAGAACACACCGTTCGAGGCGGGATACCAGAAGCCGATCAGGACCGGTTGACGTTTACGCTGCAACTGATTAATGGCCGAAGGATTTCGGCTCCAATCACGGAACAACATCTGGACACCATCCTCGAGGCCTTTAACGGCTACAAGGCGGGTGTACGGATTTGGTTGCAGGGGATAGCCCAATTCAGCCGCAGTGAACGCTTGGAGAAATTCGAGACCGTTGGACACATTAGCATCCTTGATCCGCTGGATGTCCCCGCCCGTTTGGAGGAGTTGCGGTCCCTACAGGATGGGTGGCTTGAGGGAGAAGGTAGAGCCCCCTCTCATGAAGGCTTGGATTGGATAGCGAAGGCGTTTACCCAACATTATCCTGACGATCTTTGCTTGCCCCATGTCTATCCCACGCCAGAGGGGGGGATTCAGGCGGAGTGGTCATTGGAGAGCAACGAAGTCACGTTGGAGATGGACCTTGCCGCGCATACAGGCGAGTGGCATGTGGTGAACTTGGCCGGCGATACGGAGCAATCCCGGGTCCTGAATCTCGATGACGTAAACGACTGGAAATGGCTTATCAATCAGATTCGACAGATGCCGGGAGGCGCGGAGTGAAGAGGGATACGTTGTTACTCCGCCAAGTCAATCGAGCGTGGATTCAGCAAGGCCGGGTTACCTCCCAAGTATTCAAGCCAACGGCGAAAGATAGCAAGCGGCTATCCGTCTACAACGGGGAACTCATCAACGCGGAAGATGCGTGGCGACACTACACCGAGAAGCTGGGGTTTTCTTCGGCGGGAGTGTTGGGAGTGACTGTTCGTGAGTGCGAGGACCATGAGTTATCCGCTGAACCCGGCCCGGAGCCCTTTCCCGAACATGCGGTAATCAGGTTCGATGGGTGTTCCCCGTCTCAGATAAAGAAGAAGGCCGCGCAACTCACCCGGTTGGCGGTGGCGCGCGATTGGTTGTACCGGACAGAGACCTAGATGGCCAGGGGATGCGCGCCGTCTCCGCGCATTCGCTCTCGCGCTTGGGACGCATCTCTTCTGCCTCTTTCCGAAACATTCTGCTCACAAGGGTAGCCACATGCATCTAATCAACGGAACACTACCGGACACCCAAGCCGGGACGGAAGCGCCGGCCCGCGAGGCGGCGGATAAAACCGTCATCGAGTGCCGGGGGTTGCGGAAAGCGTTTGGCGCTGTCCAGGCCGTGCGGGAGACGGACTTGTCCATCCGGCAAGGGGAATGCTTTGGGATGCTCGGTCCGAACGGGGCGGGCAAGTCGACGGTGATTCGCATCCTATACGGCGCCACGCCGCGCAGCGGGGGCGAGGTCCGCGTTTTCGGGCTGGATCCCGCCACGGACGCGCGTTCGATCAAGAAACGGCTGGGCGTCGTCACGCAGGACAATTCCCTCGACGAGGACATGGCCATGCGGGCGAACATGATGATGTACGCGCGTTGCGTTGGGGTGCCCCGGAAGGAGCGGGGCGCCCGCGTGGACGCGCTCCTGGAGTCGATGGCGTTATCCCGCCGGGCGCAGGCGCGTATCCGCGAGTTGTCCGGCGGCATGCAGCGCCGGCTGGTGTTTGTGCGCGCGTTGTTGGCGCGGCCGGACCTGCTTATCCTCGACGAGCCCACCACGGGGCTTGACCCCGCCGTGCGGCTCCATCTCTGGGAACACGTTCAGATCCTGAAGGACGAAGGCGTTACCATCCTGCTCACCACGCACTACATGGACGAGGCGGAACGCCTGTGCGACCGGCTTATCATCATGGACGAGGGTGAAGTGCGGGCGGAAGGCTCCCCGAAGGAGCTTATCAACCGCCATACGCCGGGCGCCATCGCCGTGTTGCCGCCGGCCAACGGCGCCCGCGAGCGCGTGGAGGCCGTCACCCAACGCGATCCCGCCTTTTCGTGGTTCGAGGATCGCGCCGGGGTCAATGTCCGCGGACCGGATCTGCGCGCCGTGGAACAGTTTCTCTTGGACCAAGGACTTCAGCCGAGTTTGCTGCGGCCCGCCAACTTGGAAGACGTGTTCCTTGAAGTCACGGGAAGGGAGCTGAGCGCCAATGAGTGAGACCTTCGCCCTGGCCTGGCGCGTGGCCATGCGGCACTGGGACGTGTACCGTCAGAACTTTCTCGCCAACATTTCGCCCACGATTTCCGATCCGCTCTTCATCATCCTCGCGTTCGGCCTCGGCCTCGGGGCGTACGTGACCGATGTGGAAGGCCGGAGTTTTCTGGTGTACATCTCCGCCGGGCTGACCGTCGCGACGGCCCTCTGGACCGCCTTCTTCGAAACCAGTTACGGTTTCTTTATCCGCTACACCTACGAAGGCGTGTACCACGCCATGCTGACGACTCCCATCGGCCCGCGCGACATCATCCTCGGCGAATACCTCTGGGTGGCCATGAAAGGCGCCGGCATGTCCGCGGGCGTCACGCTCGTGTTGTTGGCGTTTGGCGTGGTGGAGCTTCCCCTGGCGTGGACCATTCCCTTCATCGGAGCCGTCGTCGCCATCGCCTGCGGGGGCATCGGACTCATATCCGCGGCCTGGGTGAAGAACATCAACCAGTTCCAAATCGTCTACGCCATTCTGATGAACCCGCTGTTCTTCTTCTCCGGCATCTTCTTCCCGCTCACGGACACCCCGCGCATCGTTCAGGTCATCTGCTACGCGTCTCCGTTGTATCACGGCGTGCGTCTGGGCCAAGCGGCCCTGTGGAACGAAGGTTTCGGCGGCGCCCTGCTTCACCACGGTCCCCTCCTGCTCGTGCTGACCGCCATCCTGGTCCCGCTGGGGTGGGTGAGCATTTTTCCCAAGCTGCACCGGTGACGGCTCCGGCGGCCACGGAAAAAACGCAACGGCGAATTGATGGCGCCGAAGGAGGGTAGTATCATGGTAAGGGAAGCAAAAAGAGGATCGATAGATCATGAAGGTGGTGTCAATCGAAATCAGCGAAGCCCTTTCCCTTCGGCTTGAACAAGCCGCCCAGGAACGCGGCCAGAGCGAGGCCGCCCTGATGCGCGAGGCGTTGGACCGCTATCTGGGGGAAGACAAAGCGCCGCCGCGGGGCTCATTTCTCGAGGCCGCCGGCGATGCGATCGGTTGTGTGGAAGGCCCCGGCGACTTGTCGACAAATCCTAAGTACACGGAGGATTTCGGGGAGTGAGGGGCGAAGTCATTATCCTCTCTGCCAATAGACTTGAGGCAATTCTTGACAGGAATTGCTCTAAGATACGGTTCGTTGCGCCGTGGCGT
>JBKHFO010000272.1:0-4036 GCA_046540175.1 Candidatus Hydrogenedentota bacterium | reverse complement strand
GACTAATATGCCGGCAAGATGCCGGCGCTACGAATCATTCCCCCTTCGAAGGGGGTGGCCCGCAGGGCCGGGGGATGTCCCCTTTCGCCGTGCGCATGGGCCTGCACTACGTGAAAGGGTTGGGCGAACCAGCGGGACGGCGCATCACCCAAGCCCGGGCGGAAGGGCCCTTCACCTCCCTGACTGATCTCGCGGCGCGCGCCCGGCTCGACGAAAACGCGCTGGCGCGGCTCGCGGAATGCGGCGCGCTGGAGGGGTTCAAACACGAACGGCGGGACGCCCTATGGGAATCGCTGGGTATGGATCCGGACGCGGCCTCGCGGTTACAACTCGGCGCCACCGAGCCGGATGCCGCCTTCGCCGCTCTCGCGCCCTTCGAGACCTACCAATGGGACTACGCATACACCGGCCACAGTCCCCGCGGGCATCCTTTGCAACCGTTGCGCGAAGCCCTGGCGCGCCAACGCATGGCCGACGCCGCCCGCATCCGCGGTTACCCCAACGGCCGGCGCGTGCGCTATGCGGGGCTCGTCATCTGCCGCCAACGCCCCGGAACCGCCAAGGGCGTGCTCTTCATGACGCTCGAGGACGAGACCGGCTTTGTCAATGTCGTCGTCTGGGAACACATCTTCCGCAAATACGAGACCCTCGCCAAAACCGCCTCCTTCCTCGGCGTGACCGGCAAACTCCAATCCGAATCCGGCGTGGTCCACCTCATCGCCGACAAACTCTGGATCCCCGAACTCGACGCCGGTCCCACCGCCCCAAAAAGCCGGGATTTTCATTGAGGCGCCGGCCCAACGGAAAGGGTGGGAGCGAGTAGGATTGTCATGGAAAAAGCATGCCGGATGGCGAACGCCACCCAAGGTGCAGATGCGCGCCCTTCGCGCGAAACGCCTCAAGTAAAGGCGAAATCCGGGGCGTTTCGCGCAAATTCGTGATTACGAGCGGCGGTTACGCTTTTGTTTAAAGAGCCATTGGACGATGTCTGGATCGCTATAGGCGGGGTCCCATGACTCATGGCCGGTATCGGTGAGTTCGGTGTACTTCACGTTCCCGCCGGCTTCCCGCACTGCCTCAACCATGCGCCGCGACTCGGAGGGTGAAACGACGGAATCGTCTTCGCCATGGACAGCCCAGATCGGGGTCTTGGCGAGTTCCTCGGCGTCTTCCGGGCGGCCGCCGCCGCAGATCGGCAAGAGGGCGGCGAATCGTTCGGGATGCTTGGCGCCGTACCACCAGGTTCCGTAGCCGCCCATGGAAAGCCCCGTGAGATAGATACGGTCTTCATCGATGGGATAGGAAGCTAACACGGTATCCATTACGGCGTCCACGACGCCAAAGGCCTTATCCCACCAGCTTTCGGCGGGGCACTGGGGCATGACGGCGAGGGCGGGAAACCGGCTGGGATAGTTGCGGATCGCTTTGCCGATGCCAACGTCCGAAGGCTTGAGTCCGTCGCTGCCTCGTTCGCCCGCGCCGTGTAGGAAGACGATAAAGGGCCACTTCTCCTCGGGATCGTACTCCCAAGGTTTGTAGAGGACATAGCGGCGCTCCTCACCGACCATGGTCACGCTTTGGTTCAGAAAACCGGTGACTTCGCCGTTGTCCGAGCGGGATGCGTTTTCCATAAATGGCGTGCTCCTGATAGTGGTGGCGGGTTTACGCGGGCGCCCTTTACCTTACTCCCGGCGGAGGGCGGACGTCTCTTGGTCCGCCTCGGGCCGGTTACGCACGAGCAGATACACACCGGTAGCCTTGGCGATGTCGCCCGGGATAAAGGGCGCGACGGCCATGAGAAACGCAGCCCAAACGCCCGTTCCGCTCCAGAGCGCGAACCAGGTGATGCCCATGACGTAAATCACAAGGGTTCCGGCAAGGAGGGCGGCGGCGGGATGGCGCGCAAAGCTCATGACGTACGGCGCGACGATGAAGGCCAGCAAAAATCCGAAGGTCGGACCGAAGGATACGGCTAACAGCGGCGCGCCCGCGAGTCCCAGGGCCAGGTATATACCCACGCCCATGGCCGCGTTCCAACGGCCTACAAGAAAAGGCGCGAGCAGCACCACGAAGGTCTGCATGGTCACGGGAACGGGGGTGTGAGGCAGCGGGAAACGGGCCCACGCCCCGAGGGCCATCGCGCCCGCGACGGCCGTGATACTCAACAGCGACGGGGCAGCGGCGGAAACTTGGTCCCGGGAGATGGGTAGTGAAAGGGATGTCGCACGCATCATAATAGTCTTTGTACCCCTTAAAATGCGGGTAAGCTTGGGATTGCTCCACGCAAGAGTATAGCGAAGACGCGGCCAGATTTAAAATGGAGCGGCTGGTCTGCTTTAGTAGCCTTGCGCCGCGATAACGCGCCGTTCGGAGGGGCCGCCGCAGATCAGGCATTGGCCGGATTCGGGTTCGGCGTTGAAGGGGATACAGCGGATGGTCGAGCGGGTTTCCTCTTGCAGTTTGCGCTCGCACTCGCCGGCGCCGCACCAGTGGATACGGAAGAAGCCGCCTTCCTCGACATGCTTTTGGTAGGCGGCGTAGTCGTCGACCGTATAGGTGCGGTCGTCCATGCGCTTTTTCGCGGCCTCGAACATCCCCTGCTGCATATCGCCGAGCAGGTTCCGGATCTGTTCCTCAAGCCCATCCATGCTCAAGGTTACTTTCTCGCCCGTATCCCGCCGCACGGCGACGACTTGATTGTTGTCGCAGTCCCGCGGCCCAATCTCAACCCGGATCGGCACGCCGCGCACTTCCCAATGATTGAACTTGAAGCCCGGCTTGTACTGCTCGCGATCGTCGATCTTGTAGAAGAGCGGGTCCCAATCCTGCGTCAATTCGCGGGCCCGGCCCAGCACGCGATCTTGCTCATCCTCTCCCCGCCAGATCGGCACGATAACGACGGGCAACGGCGCAAGTTCCGGCGGGATGACCAGACCGTTGTCGTCGCTGTGGCACATCACCATGCCGCCAATGAGGCGGGTGGACACGCCCCAGCTCGTGGCGTGGACGTACTCCAGCTCCTTCTCCCGGTTCTGAAACTTCACGTCGAACGCCTTGGCGAAATTCTGGCCGAGATGATGCGACGTGCCCGACTGAAGCGCCTTGCCGTCTTGCATCATGGCCTCGATGCAATAGGTGTGCAGCGCGCCCGCGAACTTCTCTAGCTCCGTCTTCCTGCCCGGAATAACCGGCATGGCCATGTACTTTTCCGCGAAGTCGCGGTACACATGGATCATGCGGTAGGCTTCTTCCTCGGCCTCCTCGTGCGTGGCGTGGGCCGTGTGGCCCTCCTGCCATAGGAATTCGGTCGTGCGGAGAAACAGGCGCGTGCGCATCTCCCACCGGCACACATTGGCCCATTGGTTCAGCAGAATTGGCAGGTCACGGTACGAGCTGATCCAGTCCCGGTACTTGTCCCAGATGATCGTCTCGGAGGTGGGGCGGACCACAAGGCGCTCCTCGAGTTCCTTGCCGCCAGCGTGCGTGACCACGGCGCATTCCGGCGCGAAGCCCTCGACGTGTTCGGCCTCCTTCGTGAGGAAACTCTCCGGAATGAACAACGGAAAGTAGGCGTTGACGTGGCCCGTTTCCTTGAACATCCGGTCCAGTTTCGCCTGGATATGCTCCCAAATGCCGTAGCCATTGGGCTTGATGACCATGCAACCCCGCACCGGGGTGTAATCGGCCATGTCGCTCTTGAGCACGACATCGATGTACCATTGGGCATAGTCTTCGCTACGTTTCGTGATTTCCCTCGCCATTTTTCCTCCGCGCACCGTGCGGCGCTCCTTTGCGCCATTGAACTTTCCGAAACCTAAAGAGCCGGGGGGAGAGCGATAATACCACACCCCCCGGCGCCGAGGCTACTTTTAGACACGCGGCGCTCCGCCGCATGTTCTTGGAGCGAAGGGCGGCTAAGTCACGCGCGGCGCTTCAACCGCCGGAGCGATACGCCCGCCAGGCCCATGCCCAGCAGCGCCGCCGTGGCCGGTTCGGGGACCACGGCGCCATTGACTTGGAACGCAAGGTCATACCC
>JBKHFO010000271.1:0-4097 GCA_046540175.1 Candidatus Hydrogenedentota bacterium | reverse complement strand
GAGGTCAAGGGCGTGGGGGACGCCATCGAGGAAAAGATCACGGAACTCGTGGAAAACGGCCGGTTGGAATACTACGAGGACCTCAAGGCGCGGTTTCCCGATACGCTTTTCGAGTTGTTCCGGATACCCGGCCTGGGGGCGAAGCGCATCAAGACGCTATACGAGGATCTCGGCATCCAGTCGCTCGGTGAACTGGAGCACGCGTGCATGGAGGATCGCCTGTCCCGGTTGAAGGGGTGGGGCAAGAAGATGCAGGACAAGGTCCGGGAAGGCATCGAATTCGCCAAGACCCAGCGGGGCCAGCATCTCTATAACACGGCGCTGGCCGAAGCCGAGGCCTTGCGCGAGTGGCTCGCGGAAAGCGGCTTGGCCGCGCGGCTGGAAGTGGCGGGCAGCTTGCGGCGGTGCAAGGAGACCGTGAAGGACATCGACATTCTCGCCACGGGCGCCGGGGCGGAGGCGCTGATGGAGCGGTTTGTCACGTGGGAGCGCGTGGCGCGCGTCACCAGCCACGGCGGGACCAAGTCCTCCGTGGTGTTGGAGAGCGGGATGGCCGCCGACCTGCGCGTGGTGAAGGATAAGGAGTTCCCCTACGCGTTGCACCATTTCACGGGGAGCAAGGAACACAACGTGGGCATGCGGCAGCGCGCGAAGGAGCGGGGCCTGAAGCTGAACGAGTACGGCCTCTTCCACGAGGCGGACGATAGCCTCGTCGAGTGTGAGGACGAGGCCGGGATCTTCGCCGCGCTGGACCTGCCGTATATCCCGCCGGAACTGCGCGAGGACATGGGCGAGTTGGAGGCGGAGACCCTCCCGGAGCTGGTGACCGCGGACGATCTTCGGGGCGTCATCCATTGCCACAGCACCTACAGCGACGGCAAGGCGTCCATCGAACAGATGGCGCGCGCCGCCCAAGACCGTGGCTACGGCTATCTGGTCATCAGCGACCACAGCCAATCCGCGGGCTACGCGGGGGGCCTGAAACCGGAGGACGTGGCCAAGCAGCATGCGGAGATCGACGCGCTCAACGAAAAGCTGGAAGGATTCCGCGTGTTCAAGGGCATTGAGTCCGACATCCGCACCGATGGCTCGCTGGATTACGAGGACGAGGTCCTGGAATCCTTCGATTTCGTTATCGCGTCGGTCCACAACAAGCTCGACATGACGGAAGACGAGGCCACCCGGCGCGTCGTGACCGCCATCGAGAACCCGCACACGGCCATACTCGCCCATCCCACCGGCCGGCTGTTGCTCGCGCGGCAAGGGTATTCGCTGGACTTCGAGAAGGTGTTCGACGCCTGTATCGCCAACAACACCGCCATCGAGATCAACGCCAATTGCCACCGGCTCGACCTCGACTGGCGCCACGTCAAACGCGCGCGCGACAAGGGCCTCTGGTTCAGCATCGGTCCCGACGCCCACAACGTGGAGGGCCTCGGCGACGTGGCGTATGGCGTGAACATGGCGCGGAAAGGCTGGCTGACGCGGGAGCCGCTTATCAACTGCCTGACGGCGGAGGAGCTGCAAGCGTGGCGGCGATCAAGCTGACGCAGAAGGCGAACAAGGAACGCGTGCTCGAAATCATCCAGCGCCTGGCCGAGGCCTACCCCGACGCGGGCTGCTCGCTCGATTTCGACACGCCCCTCGAACTGCTCGTCGCCGCCATTCTATCGGCGCAATGCACGGACGAACGCGTCAACGTCGTTACGAAGGACCTGTTCAAGCGCTTCAAGACGGCCCAGGAGTATCTCGACGCGCCGGACGGGGAGTTGGAGAAGCTCATCCACACCTGCGGTTTCTACCGGAACAAGGCCAAGAGCATCAGGAAGGCCTGCGCGACTTTAGTGGAGCGGTTCGGCGGCGAGCTTCCCGGGACCATGGAAGAGCTGCTTCAGCTTGATGGTGTGGGCCGGAAGACGGCCAACGTGCTCTTGGGCGAATGCTTCGGCGTGCCCGGCATCATCGTGGACACCCATTGCAAGCGCGTGACCCATCGTCTGGGCCTGACCAAGAACACAGACCCCGTCAAGATCGAGCGCGACCTCATGAAGATCGTCCCCCGCGAGCACTGGACCATGTTCTCGCACTACATGGTGTTCCACGGCCGCCGGACCTGCCACGCGCGCAAACCCAAGTGCGACAGCTGCCCGATTGCGGACCTCTGTCCCTTCCCCACAAGCCGCGACGGCCGGAAAGCGGCGAAGTGAAGCCGGGTTGGTTCTGGACAGGATGGACTCCAATCGCCGGGCAAGGACGCTGCCCGAGGGAGATACATCCCTTTCTATCCCCCTTCCACTGTTGTCCTAAACACGAAAGAACAAGGCCGATTGTGGTTGAGTGGGACCGGCCAATTGTGAGGTCCGCAATCGGCCCAACCTGACATGACGTGCTGGACAAGAAGAGCGTTTAGCGATGAGCCACAGCCGCCCTGAAAGGGCGAAAACATAACAGCCCAGGGCAATCGCCCTGGGAAAATGGCGCCCCCCTCAAATAGCCCTGAAAGGGCGTCACATGCGGCTGCGAGCCATTGTTGCGCCCTTTCAGGGCTGAAAACAAGGTTTGCCGGTTTCCCAGGGCGATTGCCCTGGGCTATTATGTTTCAGCCCTTCGGGCTGTGTTCCGGCGCCTTACTAACGGAAAAGGAGTCATACAAACATGGACACGACACAGCATTCCAACAAGGGGGACATCAGCCGGCGGCGGTTTCTGAAACAGTCGGCGGGGGCCGGCGCGGTGTTCGCGGTCTCGCCTCATCCCAGCAGAGCTTTCGCAGCGCCTGCGTCCAATCCATCCCAAGAGAAGGACCGAGTCACGCTATTGCTCATTACCGGCTGGGCTACACACAATATCGGGGACATCGGCCATACGCCGGGAACGCTGCGCTATCTGGAGGAGCACTTCCCGGAAGCGCACGTCATTTGCTGGATGCACGCCTTCAATGCCGAAATCCTGTCCATGCTGCGCCAGAGGTTTCCAGACGTGGAACTGGTGGAAGGAGGCGACATAGATGAGAATGGCGAGGCCTCGACGCCCGAGCTCCAGGCGGCCTTCGATGAGGCGGACTTTGTGATTCAGAACTCGGGGATGTCCTACAACCGTTTCTGGGCGCCCCCCGTCCGGTGGGCCAAGGCGAGCCTGGAGCATGGAAAGCACTTCGGCCATTATGGGCAAAGCTTTGACGGATTCAGGGAAGAGGATCGCGACACGACGCCCGATCTGCTTTCAAACCTGGATTTCATTTTTTGCCGGGACAACGAATCGCTGTTGTGCCTGCGCTCGGCCGGCGTCACCACCCCCATCCTGGAATTCGGCCCCGACGGCTGTTTCGGAGTGGACGTGCGGGACGAAGCGGCCGCCGAGGAATTCATGGATACCCATCAGTTGGAGCCTCGAAAATTCCTCGCCGTCATCCTTCGGACGGACAAGTATGAGGACTTGGACCCGGACGATCCCTTGCAGGACGTCCCCGGCGGCCCAGAGGAGTGGAGCGCGAAGTTGCGCGAGGTGATGGAGCACTGGGTGCGCGGCACGGGATTGCCGGTCGTGATCGTGCCGGAAGTAGAGAAGGAAATCGAACCGGCAAAGGAGCTTTTGCTCGAGCGGCTGCCCGAAGACGTGCAGTCCAAGGTGGTCCACCGGGAAACGTTTTGGAACGTCGACGAGGCCGTCTCCTTCTACGCCCGGGCGCACGCCCTCGTCTCGGTCGAGCCGCACTCCTGCATCATGGCCCTCGCGGCCGGCACGCCCGCGATTCATTTCTTCACGCGGCATCACGGGTACAAGGCGTGGATGTTTCGGGATATCGGGTTGCCGGAATGGTTGATATCGCTTGATGACGAGCCGCCGGAGCGGGTCATTTCGGCCCTCGAACGCATTCGCGATACCTACGCCCTGGCCCAGCGCAAGGCGGAGCGCGCCATGGACTTCGTTCACGCGCGGTCGGCGGAAATGATAGGCGATATCAAGCGGATTGCGCAGGAAGGATGATCCCCCCAAATCGCCGGGTAAGGAAGCTGCGCCAGGGAGATACACCCCCCCATAGAAGCTAGAATTGTACATGAATGCCGGCAAGATGCCGGCGTTACGAGGGATTCCCC
>JBKHFO010000270.1:0-4134 GCA_046540175.1 Candidatus Hydrogenedentota bacterium | reverse complement strand
TACAGCCACTCGCCATCGGGATCCCAAGCCGGCGTCACGCTATTGACGCGGTCGCTTGTGACCGCCCGGCTTTTGTCCTCGGCCATGCTATACAGCCAAATCTGCCGATAGGTGTTCGAGGCGGTTTGCCGAAAGGCGACCCACCCGCCGCAGGGGGACCAAGAAATATCCCCAACACCTTGGCGATTGGTGGAGATCTTCGTCTTTTCGCCCGTTTCGATGTCCATTACCCAGAGGTCCTGGCGATGGTCGCTGTAGGCGATATGCGAGCCATCGGGCGAGGGAACGCCGCGGCTCCGCAACACATCCCCATCCTCCGTGATTGCTTCCGGTTTATCGAGTCCCCGCGCCGACATGGTGTGGAACTCCAGCTCGCCCGTCTTGTCGGACAGTCCCAGCAGCGTTTCGCCGTCTGGCATGAAGGTGGCGTCGCGATAGCGCACGCCTTCCGCGCGATCGGCGCGCACGATGCGGCCTTGGCCCGCGGGCGCCACGAATACGCGTCCCCGGAACGTTAGCGCCACGCTTTCTCCTTCGGGATGGACATGGGCCGAGGAGAAGTAGCTCATGGGACTGTCGACCCATTGCTCCCGCATTTGTTCGAAGTCCGAGGGGAGTTGAATGGGGATGACGCGGTCGCGTTCCGTCGTCAAATCGAATAGGCGGATATCCGCGCCCTGCTGATATGCAATGCGCCCGCCTGAAAGCGAGGCCTGCCGCACGTCCCAGCCTTCATGAAAGGTAAGCTGCGCCTTGTCCTTGCCGTTCGGTTTCATGGACCACAGGTTGCGGGTCCCGCTCCGTTCGGAGATGAAATACACCCGGCCCTTCCACCACATTGGATTGTAGTGTTCGCCGGGATGGCCGCCGGTGAGGTTGACGGCTTCTTCACCCTCGCCATCAAATCGCCAGATGTTCCTTGCCCTGCCGCCCCGGTAATTGCGCGTGGAACTGCTCTGAGGCGAAGGGCGGACGAAGAAGAGCCGTTTGCCTCGACCGTCGTAAACGCCCTCCGCCGCCTGACTTAGGGGGATAAGATCGTGCTCGTGGTTTTCGGGAGAGGATTTGACCAATTGGCGCCGCGGCAAGGTGCTGTATTGCTGCGTGGTGTATATGACCCGCCCGTCTTGGCTCCAGGATATGGGCAGGGAGGCCTCCTCCTCGAAGGTGAGCCGCTCGGGCTTTCCCCCGTCAATAGACATCACGAAGACCTCGGTGGGTCCCTCATACTCCGCCGCGAACGCAATGGAATTGCCGTCTCTCGAAATGCGGGGATACCGCTCCGAGCCGGGATGAGTCGTGAGGCGTTGGGCCGGTCCGCCTTCCACGTCAACCCGCCAGATATCATCCTCCGCCACAAACACTAGCGTATCGCCATGAAGCGCGGGATCCCGAAAGAATCCAAGTTGCTCCGCGTCCGCGGTTGACCAAGCGAACAAAACAATAGATAAAAAGACAAAACAGCGCATTCAGAATCTCCTTCATACGATTGGCCCGGCGCAAGAGGCCGCTCACGAACGCGGCATCCCGCCCGGATCACCATCAACAAACACATAGGCGCTGATAATATCACATTAGGCGTGTGTCATGGGGTCTTGAGCGTAAGGCAAAAGAATATGGGCTACATGACCTTGACGGACGCTTTCGCGGTGACAGCGATGATTAACCGCGAATGAACGCCAATAGACGCGAAAGAGCGAGCGCCCTTTGGTTTTCGCCAACATTCAACTCGTCACTCCCGAGCACGCGGGAATCCAGCGTGCGAACCGCACCAGCCCGGTGTTGATGAACACGCCTATTCGCGATCCTTCGCGTTCATTCGCGGTTGCACCAATGGATTAGCCGCTAATATGCGCTAATTATACGCGAAAGTCCGTTTACGTGACCTTGACGGACGCTTTCGCTGATTCTATTATTGGGCGAACACCGGGGCGTTAGGCGCGGCCCCGGGCCGGCATGCCTCACAGCGCCGCTATTCAGTCCAGGGAATCTGCTTCATGCCCATGCACAATCCGCTCAACGATTCGACTCGGCGCGCCATCCTGTCCGGCGCGCCGTGTGAGATTCTGTTCGATAACCATACCCGCCAGATGTTCGCCACGGACGGCTCCATTTACCAAGTCGAGCCCATGGGCGTGGCCTTTCCGCGAAATGCGGCCGAGGCGAGCCGTGTCATTGAGCTTGCGGCGGAGGCGGGCGTTCCCGTGACGCCACGGGGCGCGGGCACGGGGCTCGCGGGCGGCGCATTGGGCGCCGGGCTCATCCTGCACGCCTCGCGCCATAACCAAGCCATCACGAATCTCGATACCGCCAAGCGAACGGTTCACGTAGGCGCTGGCGTTATTCTCGATCAGCTCAACGCCTACCTCAAACCGCATGGGCTCCAGTTCGGACCGGACGTCGCCACCAGCAGCCGCGCGACGTTGGGCGGGATGATCGCGAACAACTCGTCGGGCGCGCGAACGCCGCTTTACGGTGTGACGGCGGACCACGTGGTGTCGGTGGACGCCGTGATGGCCGATGGACGCGTGGTTACGATCTCGCGCGATTCCGGGGCCTTACCGGATGAAGAGGCGGCCATTCAGCGGATTGCGGGCCAGTACGGCGCCGCCGTCCGGGAGCGGTGTCCCGAGGGGTTGATCAAGCGCTGGCCGGGGTACGGGCTGGATCGATGGGTGCGCAAACCCGGGAACCTTGCCGATATCCTGGCGGGCAGCGAAGGGACGCTGGCCACCATCATGTCGGCCGAACTCGAACTAACGCCGCTGCCCAAAGAAAAAGGACTTGCGCTGATCTTCTTCCCGTCGGTAACGGAGGCCATGGCCGCGACCGTCAGCTTGACCGATCTCCAGCCCGCCGCGATCGAACACATCGACCGCGTTCTGTTTGATCAGACCCGGGGGCAACACGCCTTTCGCGAAGCGCGCGCGTTGATGGAACTCGACGAGAAACCGTGCGAATCCATTCTGATCGTTGAGTTCTATGACGATGACGTGGCCGGTAGGCTTGAGACAGTGCGCCAGCGGAACCTGGGCGAGCGAACCTTGCTTACGCGGAATGCCGCGGAGATGGCGATGGTTTGGGAGATGCGCAAGGCGGGGCTAAGCCTCCTCACGGGCTGCAAGGGACCCGCGAAACCCGTCACGGGTATTGAGGACACGGCGGTCCGGCCCGATCAATTGCCGGATTACGTTAACGGACTGCGCGAAATCATGGAGCCCTTGGGCGTCCACGGTTCGTTTTACGGGCACGCGGCGTCAGGGCTGCTCCACGTCCGTCCCGTACTGGATCTGCACAAGAAGGAGGACATCGCGAAGCACCGGCGACTAGCCGAGGAAGTCTCTGGATTGGTCAAGCAATTCAAGGGTTCGATAGCGGCCGAGCACGGGGTGGGCATCGCCCGGACGGAATTCTTGCCGGAGCATTTGGGCGAGGATCTCATGGCCGCGATGACCGAAGTGAAGGATATCTTTGATCCAGCGCGCCGCATGAACCCCGGCAAGATCATTGGAGAGGGAAGATACCGCTTCGACGGCGATCTCCGTTGGGGCGACGGTTACGCGATTCCAACCCCGTTTGACCCCGTGTTGGGCTTTGTGGATCGCGATGAATCCTTTGTGAACAATCTCGAACAATGCAACGGGGCGGGGGCCTGCGTGAAGCTCGACCCCTCCATGTGTCCGACGTACCTTGCGACCGGCCAAGAGATTATGTCCACCCGCGGCCGGGCGAACACCATCCGGGCGGTGTTGGACGGACGCATCCGCGACAGCCGCGATCCCTTGCTGTCGCCCGCGCTAGACGAAGCGCTGAGCAATTGCCTCGCGTGCAAGGCCTGCAAAGTGGAATGTCCCTCGAATGTCGATTTGGCTTTGCTCAAGGCCGAACTCCTGCATGCGCGTCAACAGAAGCACGGGCTGAGCTTCGGCGAGCGGGTCCTAAGCAACCCGGACCGCCTCGGGCGCTTGGGCTGCTTCATGCCGGGGCTGGTGAATCGCAGTCTGCAATGGGGCTGGGTCAAAAAAGTCACGGAGAAGCTCATCGGCGTGAGCCAGCACCGCGCGCTTCCTCCGTACACCCGGCAACGTTTTGATCGCTGGTTCGCCGGCCGGACCGCGTCCGCGAAGGCCCGGC
>JBKHFO010000269.1:0-4166 GCA_046540175.1 Candidatus Hydrogenedentota bacterium | reverse complement strand
CGCAAGGGGATTCGCCATGGAACGAAGCGGGGGGGTTGAGGAGCGCTGCCCTCAGTGGGTGTTGACAATGCAGAACACCGGTTCTGAATCCCCGCAAGCGGGAATCCAGAGCCCTTCGCTGTCCGCTCAAGGTTTGGGGGTGAATCCCCGCTTGCGCGGGGATGACGGAGGGGGCGGGGATGACGGAGGAGCACGGCAATGCTCGTGTGGCGCCGTGGCGTGAGGCGTCGTTCCCCCGCCCCTTGCGTCTCACGCCGCGGCGCAACGCCGCGGCGTGATTGGGATTAGCCCAAGGGGCCGGCGAGACAATAGCCCAGGGCAATCCGCCCTGGGTATGGAGAGTCCCCGGACCGTTAGCCCTGAAAGGGCGTCACAGAGACCCGGGGGCTGTAAACAACCAGCACACCAGTCAACCGGCGATTGGGGTCATGGCTGACGGCTCCCAGCCTCCGGCGGCCGCCAGGGACCAAAGTAATCCAGCAGTTCCTCGTCATCGTATTCGTGCTGCCAACGCAGACGCGGTTTATCCCTGAATCCCCGTCTATCTCCTTCGTCCAGCGTTTCGCGCTCGTCCCCGGACAACGCCCTGTCTTCTTCGAGCGTCTCTTCTCTGCTTTCCGTCAGAGGGGGCTCCTCCTCAAGGGCCACCATTACCAACGGCATGGCGTTCATAACGAACATCACGATGGGCTGGTTTCCGTGCATACGCGCCAGCGCGCCAGACCAGCGGGCCGGGTGCGCCGAAACGATATTGTACGCGTAGCCGAATCCCGACGAACCCTGCATCCAATCGTCCAAGTATTCTTGGGCGCCCTCATGGCCATGGGCGGCGGCGAAGGCGATCACCTTGGCGTTGTTGATCATGCGCACGGCGTCCCTTTCGAGCAGGTCGTCCGCCATCCGGATCAGCGCATCCCGTAGCTCCGGATCTTCGGTCACATAGTAGTACTCGAGCAGGCCGTGCATCGCGCCGAAGGTGTGGAAAAACATACCAGCATAATTTACCTCACGCTCGGCATCAACGACTTCCACCTCACCGTCAGAGAAACGGATATCCGCCGACGCCCCAATTCCCTCGGGCACAATGAGGCCATGAACATAGTCGCGCATCGTTTCCCCGGCTTCCGCGCCGCCAGTCATTTCCCAGTAGGTGAACAGCCCGTAGAGGCGCGCGCTGTGATCCGCGTGGCGGCTAACGCGGCCCTGGGCATACGATTCCTCCGCCAAACGCCGCATGACATCGCGGCTGCGCGCCTCGCCGGTGAGGTAATGATGGAATCGAAGCTCGGACACAATGGTTTGGCGCTCTTCGTGGTTGCCATCGCTCCAATGCTGCACCCCGTGACGGGTGCCCCGGCCAAATCGCGGCCCGTGATGACGCGTCACCACATCGCGGCTGTGCCGGGCCAGCGCCTCGGCGGCGAAAAAGACGTCGCGCCGTCCCGTGCGGAAATACTCGTTCAGAAGGTACAGGCCCGGCAATCCTTCCGTGTTGGTCCATCCCCAACGCCCGTTATCGAAGTGCCAGTCCTGTTGAGCAATGAAATCCGTTGACATGTGGGCCGAGTCAAGGCTTTGCTCGTCCTCGGGCAGGCTTAACACATCCTTGAGGTGATCGGGATCAGCAAAATCCCCATAGCCGCCGCTTCTAAAACGGTGCTGAATATCCCCATAGTCCCACATGCCGTACCAGTTGTGGAGTTCCTGATGAAAGAGCCAGAAGTTGGTGAAGTTAGTGTAGTTTTCGGCCATGCGGGGAAAGGCCCCGTAATCGGGCAGGGCGATGGAAATGCCCGTGTCCTGGTACCGTTCGAAGCCGGAATACACCAGCGGCGGCCGTTGAAAATCAGCGGCTACGGCATCCTTCTCTTGCGCGCTGGGCGAGCCATCGTGAAAGACAATCGCCATCTCATGCGTCCGCGCGACGCCCACCAACGGACCGCCGGGATAAAAGGTTTCCTCTACCCAATCGTTGCTCGGTCCAACGGACTCGCCTTGCGCCCAGTGGGGGTATTCCGAATAGCGCCGCGCATCCATCACCGGGCCGCTCGCGGGCCAAAGCCCCGCGCTCAACACCCCTTCTTCCGGCCAGTACGCGATCTCCTTGGGCGCGTCTTGCCACATATCGCGCAGCACCAGCGTGACGCCGCCGTCTTCACCGGATACGTCCAGCCACCCACGGCTGCGCCGTTGCTCGTCCAGCGTTTCGGGGCCATGCTCGCCGGAACGCGTCAACCGGTAATGACCAGGGCTGAGTTGATGCAGGGCGTTGTAGGCGCGGGGCTCAAACTCGGCCGGCCCATCCTGCGCGCCAGCCGTAATTCGGGCGCTGTCCAACTCCAAATCCAAGGGCAAGTTCAGTCCCATGCCGCTCACGAATGCCTCCCTGGGGTCCTCGTGGCGAAACTCGACGGTATGGAGTAGCCGGATCCATGGACGGCCCGCGTGAAACGTGAGCCGCAGCTCGACCCGCGCGGGCTCCTCGCCGCCAGCGAATCCCTCCATGAAGACAACGGCCCGCAGGGGACCCGCTTCCTCGACTTCGATGTGATCAATGTGCAGCGCCCCCTCATCCAACTCGCCAGAGGGATGCGTCGCAGCCACGGGGTACGTGTCCTCCGTTCGCAAGAAATCCACGAAACCAAGCGCCGCATCGTTGGGATCCCGCAGCATGTCACGGTCTTCATACACGGCCTCTCTCAACCAGTGCTCGCCCGTTGCGAGCCGGACCTGCAACGGCCCCGTATCGACGGTGACCTCTTCATCACGCTCCCCCACTTCCACGGTCCGCGCCGGCGCTTTCGGTTGCAGCTCGGACCCGTGATACAACGTAAGCGAAACGGGTTCGCCGGTCCGGCGGGATACTTCGAACTCATGGGCGGCGGCGTCCGGCGGCTCGGCCTCCGTTCCGGTCTCAAGGGGAAACACAAGCAGCAGCCACTTCACGGAACCGTCCGGCCAGTACGCCAGGGGCCGATGTTGCACGGGCAATTCGCGGTCTTCGCGCCACAAACGCACCTCGTCCTCTGTGCTCAATGCCCCACGTGCAAACGGAATGCCCCCGCGCACATACGGGCTCGATGCCTCGCCACTTGCGTCTGCGTCCAACAGCTCGGGCAGCCCCTCCTCTAATTCGGAAAAACTTCTTGGACGCCGTCCCGCGAACGGTTGATCCGCGTCCCATAAATCGGCCAGCCAATCCTCCGGCCTCGCTTCGGGATGCTCGCCCCGATAGAACACCCAGTCGATTGCGTGCGGTTCGCCAAACACGGCCTCAGCCGCCGCCTCGTTGCGCACATCAAACGCCCGCTCCGTAGGCGGATGTAGGTACACGCGCGCTTCCGCTCCACCGGCGGCCTGAACCCATACCGTCTTGGGCGCCCGCCCCGCCATGTCCCGGTAACCGAACAACACGCCGCCATCGCGATCGTAGACGCTGCTCCATCCCGGCGCTTCAACGCCGTGCTGATGCATCACGGGGGCGGTGGCCTGGCTTTCCGAACGCCAGATGCGGAAGTACGCCGGGCTGGCCTGCTCGACCGCGAAATGGCGCCACTCGTTGCGGTCCGGATCCCTTGGCAAGTCCCGGAGAAACTCGTAGTAATAGCGCGTGTCCCAGCTCATGCCCCGATCCCCGCCTTGGGCGACGCGTTTGCGCCAGTGCAGATCCAACGGAAGCGCCACGTTCACCTGCCGGATGTAGCGGCCATCAAAATCCCCCTCCGGCTCCAGTTCGACGGCCGTATGCAAATGCGGCTCGCCTCCCTCGGCGGATAGCTCCAACGTGAAAAGGATCGCGTCGTCCCCAAACGAAAGCCGGCCTGTCAAACGCGCGGTGAACAGGTTCCCTTCATGGTCATACTCCACATCAGTGACTTCGTACTCCCCGTCCCGGAACGCAGCGTCAGCCACATAATCCGTGAGCTGATCGTACGCGGCGCTTTCCATCACCTGAGCAGACACAAGCGGGGCGGCGTTATCCGAAACGATGCGCTTGCCGTCGTGTTCCACGAAGCGCAACGTGGCCCCTTCCCCAAGCGTGAGGCCGAACCGCAAGGCGCCGGTGTCCACCTCTACCCGATCGTCAGCGGCTTCAACAGCGAGTTCGGCCGGCCATGAGCGATCCGTCAATGCCCCCGTCTCTGCGGCCGCCGCGTCATTTTCTC
>JBKHFO010000268.1:0-4181 GCA_046540175.1 Candidatus Hydrogenedentota bacterium | reverse complement strand
ACTCCGTTTCGAGTTGTAGCTCCGCGATAGCCAGCGCCCATTCCCCCGCGGCCGAGTAGAGCAGATACAGCCGGCCGTCCTCCACATAGATCGCCGGATCGCGCAACTGATGCACGAAATCATACGTGCTGCCAAAGCTCGATCGCTCCACGGGCTCAAAAGCGCCCTCGAAGTCTTTCCGCGGCTTGAGGACGGTTTGCGGGCCGCCTTCGTGAATCTTCCATGGCCCCTTCAGGTGGTCTGCGTAGGCCAGCCGGATAAATTGACCGTCATGGTGGGCGAAGTATAGGTAGTACGCACCCAACGGATCTTCGATCCACTCGGGGACGCGGATGAGTGAGGGCCCGTTGATGTTCTCGCCGACCTCGCCGATCATGTGATGCATTTCGCGGTGAATGATGGGATTCGCCTCGAAGCGCTCGACGCGGAAACTGAAGTCTTGTTCCGCCAGCGCGGTTTGGGCGCCTAATCCCGTTAACACCAAAACGAGTCCACCTCCCACGAGCCGCCGGAGCGGACCCAGATGGTTGAAGCGTTGCTTATACGGCATGGTTATCCCCTTTGCAAGACCCTTGATACATGTTGTTGAGCGTGCTGCCGGAGCGCGGCGGGCCGCTGCGCGTTCACGGGCGAAACCGGCCCCAAATCGTTCATGGAGGGTAGCCGGGGACTGAGCCCGCGAGCGTAAGCGAAAAGGCGATACCCCTCAAGACTATTGAATTACTTCGGTTCGATTTCGGCGACGGATTCGACAATGTGGGTGGGTTGATACGGAAAGTGCGTGAGGTCGTTCCGGCTGGTGACGCCACTTAAGACGAGGATGGTCTCCATGCCGCTCTCCACGCCCGCGATGATGTCGGTATCCATGCGGTCGCCGATCATGACTGTGTTCTCGGAATGAACGCCGAGATAGTTCAGGGCGGTGCGCATCATAAGCGGATTCGGCTTGCCCACGAAGAAAGGCGGCTTTTCGCAGGCCCGCTCGATCAGCGCCGCCATCGCGCCGCACGCGGGCACGAGCCCCGTCTCGGAGGGGCCAGAGGCGTCCGGGTTGGTGGCGATGAAGTGGGCCCCCGCGGCGACGAGGCGGATGGCCTTGGTCACCAACTCGAAGTTGTAGCTGTAGGTTTCGCCGAGCACGACGTAATCCGGCTCATGGTCGGTGATGATGTATCCCATGTTGTGCAACGGGCTGGTCAGGCCGCTTTCGCCGATGACAAAGGCGGTGCCCTTGGGTTTCTGGCTGTTGAGAAAACGGGCGGTCGCCATGGATGACGTGAAGATGCGGTCCTCCGGGATGTCGATCCCCGTTATCTTGAGGCGGTGACTCAAGTCCCCAGGCGTGTAGATGGGGTTGTTGGTCAGCACGAGAAACTCCGCATCCGCCTCTTTCAAACGTGTAATGAACTCCCCCGCTCCCGGAATAACCCGCCGGCCGTGAACGAGCACCCCGTCCATGTCGATAAGATAGTTTGTCGATGTCCCCACGGAATTCTCCTCTCTTTGCTTGCAAGGGCGATCGCAATAATCGGGAAATACCGCCACGCACGCGCACGATACACCGGCTACTTTACCAGAGTTCCCGCTGCGGGCGGTAGTTTCAGGCGTTCCCTTTGCGCCGGTAACTTGTGCCGCGGGGCGCGTTGGTAGTAGGCTGAAACCCGGCGAGTGGGCCGTTTTCAACGGGAAAGCCGCAAGGGCTTCCCAGAACCGATGGAGGAGCTGTCACATGTCTAGGCATTGGAGTGTTACGGTGCTCGGAGCGGCGATTTGTCTCGGAATAGCGGGCGCCGTATCGGCGGAGGACTCTCCCAGTGTGGAGGGTTGGGCCTTTGAGCAAGACCGCGTCGAGGAGCGGCTGGGGCGCGGTTTGATAGCCATGCCGCGTGAACAAGGGGAGGTGTATCTGCGCTGGCGCTTGTTGGAGGAAGATGAAGGCGCGGCGTTCGACGTGTATCGCGCCGCGGACGGCGGTGATCCGGAACGGCTCAACGAGGAGCCGATTACGGACACGACGGATTTCGTGGACGATACAGCCGATCTAAGCGTCGGGAACGAGTATTTCGTCGAAGCGCGGGGCGGCGCCCGTGAAGGCGAGCGTTCCGAAGGGTATCGGGTGGATGCGGATCCCGACATCCGGCCTTACCGCTCCATCGCGCTTCAAGACGAGGATACGACGTTTCAGAAAGTGGGCATTGGCGACTTGAACGGCGACGGGCGATACGATTTCGTCATCAAGACGCCCAACACCAACGTGGACCCCTGGCGCGAGCCCGGCTATTGGGAGCCAAGCGAGACGACCTACAAACTGGAGGCGTACCTCTCCGACGGCACGTTCTTGTGGAGCAAGGACCTCGGATGGAATATCGAGGCGGGCATTTGGTATTCGCCTTACATCGTTCACGACTTTAATGGCGACGGCCAAGCGGAGGTGGTCTTGAAATCCGCGCCAACGGACGAGGACTTCCGCGACACCGAGCCCGGCGAGGACGGATACTACGAGGCAGGCCGCGTGCGCGGCGGGCCGGAGTGGCTTTCGGTGCTGGACGGAATGACCGGGGAGGAACTGGCGCGAACGGACTGGCCTTCCCGCGAAGGATTTCAAGACTACAACCGCTATTCGCGCAATCAGATCGGCGTGGCTTATCTCGACGGAAAGACGCCGTGCCTGCTCGCGCAACGGGGCACGTATGGCATCATGAAACTACAGGCGTTCCAGTTGAAGGACGGCGAACTGGAACAGCTCTGGGCGTGGGAAAGCACCGATGAGCCCGACTACCGGTACGAGGGGCAAGGGGCGCACAATCTGCATACGGTGGACGTGGACGATGACGGCCGCGACGAGATCATCCTGGGCGCATGCGCCATCGATGACACAGGCGAAGGCTTGTGGTCCCTGGAAATGGGCCACCCCGACAACCTGTTCGTGGGCGACCTCGATCCCGCCCGTCCAGGACTGGAAGTGTTTTTCGGCATGGAAACCGGCCAAGAGCGCAACGGCATCTGCATGGGGGACGCGGCTACGGGCGAACTGCTTTGGGGACTGGACCAGTCCACGAATCACATCCACAGTTCGGGGTTGGCGTCCAACATCGACGCATCCAACCCCGGCGCGGAAACCTACGCCGGCGAACAGAGCACGGACGAGCGCTGGCTGTATACCGCCCAAGGCGAATTGCTCGCGCGGGAAGACGATATCCCCTGGAGCACGCTGGCGCCGGCCGCCGTCTATTGGGACGAGACCACCCAACGCGAAATGCTGGTGGGCGGCCGCATCTTTCGTTATCCGGAAGACGAAACGCTCTTTGAAGACGTGCAAGGCAGCCAAGCCGCCTGGGTGGATCTCGTTGGCGACTGGCGGGAGGAGATCATCACCTCCGCGCCCGGCGAACTCCGCATCTACAGCACGGATGTCCCGGCCGGAGACCGCCGCGTCACCCTCATGCAAGACCACCTTTACCGCACCAGCGTCGCCCATATGGCCATGGGCTACGGCGACAACCCGCCCCTGACCAGCTACTTTATTGGAGACCACTAGCGCGGCGGGGTGAGTTTGTGCTTGACATGGGACTTCAAGTTGTAAGAGTATACATACGTTACCCTAGCCTCTAGGGGGGCAATGCGAACTCGGCAAGGGAGAGCCGGAAATGATTCGGCGGGGCTACACATTTCGGCGCGACACCAGTTGGCGGCTTAAACCGCCCGGCCGCCCTGCGCGTCGGCAGAATGAGCCCATATCAAATATCATCAACACCCTGGTCCAGAAGGATCGGGGTGTTTTTCTGTGTTTCCCCGGACAAATTAGGCGGTTCGTTGCGCCTTCGCGCCGTTGCGTGAGGCATGGCTTCATTTCACGGAAAGGCGCGACGCCGCGTTTCCAACGCTATCGCGTGCTGGCGCACCCTGCAACCTCCCTGTCGCCCCTTCGGGATGGATTGTGTTCAAAAATCGACCCTGAAGGGGTCATAGATGATAGCCAGGGGTTGAGCCCAAGGAGCGTAAGCGACGAGGGCGACACCCCTGGATCACAGGTCCCCCAAAAAATGGACCCCGGCAGGGGTCCCAGAATCCACGCTTCTGCTGCCGAGGACGGTTGCAGGGATGGTCTACAGAGGCATTACGTGCCCGCGCAGATCAGCGGCTCCAGCGCGGGCACGGGCACGCCGGAATACCTGCTCAAG
>JBKHFO010000267.1:0-4233 GCA_046540175.1 Candidatus Hydrogenedentota bacterium | reverse complement strand
ATGCGTGTGTTTGTGCCCCAAACCAAGAATAGCGTGTTAAAAACACAGGCGGAGGCCTACAGCCGCCCCGCCCCGAAGGCGAGTTGTGAGCGGTAAGACACGAATCATAAAGGGCCACGTGGCTCAGGCCGGCAACATCCACACCTACGAGCGCGAGGTGCTTGAGCAGGTATTGCCCGAGACTGCAGCCGCCATCGAAGAGGAGGAGGAGGAGGAGACCGTCGACACCTCCGAGGTGCTCGCCCAGGCGCAAGCCGAGGCCGAACGCATCATGCAAGAGGCGTATGAAGAAGGCATGCGGCAAGGCTTGGAGGCGGGGCGCGCCCAGTTCGAGCAATCCGTGGCGCACGCGGCCACGGCGGTCGAGCAAGCGGCCCAGGAGGTGCAACGCGCCTACCACGGGTTTCTGCAAAGCCTTGAGCCGCAAATCGTTACCTTGGCCCACAGCATCGCCACGCGTATCCTCCAACGGGAAGCCCAACTGGACCGGGAGCTGGTCGTCCGCACCGTGCGTTCCGCTCTCGAACTCATGAGCGATCGCGCTCGCGTAACTGTCCGCATGAATCCAGCCGATCATCAGGCGCTGCGCGAACACCGGCCTGAACTGCTAGAGGCTTTTGAAGGCATCACCCAAATCGACTTGATTCCCGACTCCCAAATTGGATTGGGGGGCTGCGTGGCGGAGTCGGACACGTTGGTGGTGGACGCCACGCTTCATGCCCAGTTAACCCGTATTCTCAACGAACTGCGAGGTAACGAGACTCCGTCTACATGATGAACTTCGAAGAATACACAGTCACGGCGCAAGCGAGCCAACCCCTTGCCGTATACGGCAAAGTAGTGGATGTGGTGGGGCTTACCATCGAGGCCACCGGACCTCCCATGCGTATCGGGGACTTTTGTTACTTGCGTTCCGAGGAAACCGAAGGCGACCCCGCGCCCGCCGAGGTGGTCGGATTTCGCGGGCAACGCTTCCTCCTCATGCCCTTGAGCGACATGCGGGGCATTGGCGTGAATAGCGTTTTGATCCCGACCTACGCCCCGCAAAGCGCCGGCGTCGGCCCTGGTTTGCTGGGCCGCGTATTGGGCAGCCTGGGTCAACCGCTGGACGGCGGCGCCCCGCCCGAGACCACCGATTCGGCGCTCCTCACCGCCGCGGCGCCCCGGCCCTTCGAGCGCGAACGGATCGTCGAACCCTTGGCCTCGGGCGTTCGCTCCATCGACGCCTGCATGACCTGCGGCAAGGGCCAACGGGTGGGCATCATGTCGGGCAGCGGGGTCGGCAAGAGCCGGTTGCTCGGCATGATAGCGCGTAACACCAGCGCCGATATCAACGTCATAGGCCTCATCGGCGAACGCGGCCGGGAAGTCCGGGATTTCGTGGAAGGCGACCTCGGCCCCGAAGGCTTGCGCCGCAGCGTCGTGATCGCCGCCACCAGCGACGAGCCCGCCCTTATGCGCATCAAGGGCGCTTTCATGGCAACGGCGATCGCGGAGTGGTTCCGCGACCAGGGCCACAACGTGCTGCTCATGATGGACAGTCTGACCCGTTTCGCCATGGCGCAGCGCGAAGTAGGCTTGGCCGTGGGCGAACCGCCCACAAGCAAAGGCTATCCCCCATCCGTCTACGGTCTACTCCCCCAATTGCTCGAACGCGCCGGGACCAATGGCGCGGGCAGCATCACGGGGATGTACACGGTGCTGATCGAAGGAGACGACTTCAATGATCCCATTGGCGACGCCGTGCGCAGCATTGTCGACGGTCACATTGGATTGTCGAGGGACCTCTCCTCCCGCGGCCACTTTCCCGCCGTGGACGTACTCGAGAGCACAAGCCGGGTCATGGTGGAAGTCGCCTCGAAGGAGCATCAGAAACTCGCGGCGCGCATCCGCCATCTCCTGGCCGTCTACCGGGACGCGGAGGACCTCGTGAACATCGGAGCATATGTCGAAGGCAGCAACCCGGAAATCGACAAGGCGATCAAGACCATCCCAGCCATCCGGCAATTCTTGCAACAGGGATTGGATGAAAAATCCGATTTCTCCAAGCTTGTGCCGGCCATGAAACAGATACTGAAAGGATAGCCTGCTGTGCGGCGTCCAAAGCCATTTACCTATCATACGCTTTTGCGCGTGCGAACCCGCAAGGAAGAAACTGCGTCGCAACAGCTGGCGCAGTTGCAGCGCCGCATCCAACACACTTCCGGTCGGGCCGCTCAAATCCGGGGTATCCAAGAAGACTTGCTGAGTCAAGCCGCCCAGCAAATGCGAGACCAATTCACGGTGCGCGATGTCCAGCAATTCTACCAGTACGAGCAGCATATGGCGCGGCAGGCTTTGGAAGCCGACGCGGATCTGCGCCGCTTGCAGCACCAAGAGAACGTCCAACAAGCGGAACTGCAAGAAGCGGTCAAGCAGCGGCAAGTCGTCGAGAACCTCAAAGATCGGCGCGATAGACAGATGCGCGTTTTCTTGGAAAAGACTGAACAACGCATTGCCGACGAAACCGCCGTAAACCGCTCCGCGCAAACGCGGCAGCAGAGTAAAGTTCAATGAAACTTGTGGCGATGATCACTTTGGCCATCCTCTCCTTCGTGGCGGTGTTCGCGGGTATCCTGGCCGCTACCGGCCAATTGTCCATGGACACGCTGGACCAGGTCCTGGGGCGCGGCGAAGCCGCCGAGACGGCCCCGGCTGGCGAGGGCCCGGATGAGGTGGATGGGCTCATCCAAGCCCTTCGCGAACGCGAGCAAACGCTTGCCGAACGCGCGGCGCGGCTGGACCAGCGCGAAGAGCGGCTCGATACGTCCGAGCGCGAGTTGATGGAAGTGCGCGAAGAGGTTGAGAACCTGCTCGATCAGTTGACGGAAACTCTTGCCGAAAGGGAGGAGAATCGCGAAGAACGCCTCCAAGAGGTAGCTGAATCATTGGCCGGCATGCGCGCTGAAAACGCGGCCGAAACCGTTAGCGAACTGGAACCTCAAGTCGCTGCGCGCGTACTCAGCCTAATGGATGAGAGGGAACGCGGCAAGGTGCTCGACGAGATGGACCCGCAGATGGCGGCCTCCCTCTTAAGTGAGTTAGACATGTGACAATACGCTTGCCCCTGGCTAAGGCGTTTTCACTTAGCGGGCGCTACTGATCAGCGAATCCTCCGCAATAGCGCGGAGTTTTGCATAAGAAACGCCAACTTGTAACGGAAAGGAGGTGAAAGATGCATGCAATTGACACAGATGCTGGCGCTCCTGCCTTCTGACGCCGCGCGCGGGTTCAACGCGCTAAACGGCGCTGGCTCCTTGCCATCCACGATGGAGGCGGGCGGGTTTTTTGCGCTGCTCTTGACTCAATCGGGCGGCTCGTCATCGCCTGGGGAGGATTCTTTGCAGGCGATGCTTTCCGCGTTGGAAGAGCAAGGCGGCCTTTCGGCGGACCTGGCCGGTCTGGTGGAAGGCGCAACGCAGAATGGCTCGAAAGACACCCCCCTCGCATTGCTAAAGCAGTTCTTACGCAACCTTGAAAGCGAGCCGGGATCTGGTTCGGAGCCCTTGCTGCAAGCGCAAGACGCAGGTAAAGGCCTTTTCGAGTTGGCCGGAGCGCTTGAGGCGCTCGGGCCGGCCGGGGATGCGCCGGCGCCGTATGACGCCTTGGCTCTCGACTTGCTCGGAGGAACCCCCGGGGCCGGGATCGAACGCACGGCCGCGCAGCTTGAAAAGGCCTTGCAACATGGAGACCCCAAGGAAGCGGCCGCGCTTCTAGACCGTTTGGCTGACGCCCTTGAGGGTTCGGCCCGTGAGGCAGAACCTTCCTTACGGACCTTGCTTAAGGCGACAGCCCGCCAACTTGGCCAGAAGACGCTTTCCCTTTCCCCCGAGGCGAGGGAAAGCCTAGGTTCTTTGGTGGAGAACGTAGTGGAGCAAGCTTCCAGCAAGAAAGCCGTGGAGGGTGAATTCACCCCAAAGCCGGAAACAAAGACAGTGCCCAAAGCTGCGCCGGCGCTGGAATCCTTGGCGTCTGACAGCAAGCCGGTGGGAAAATCATCGGAAGACGCCCGGAACGCTTCCAAAGCCCTGTTGAAGGCCCTGGAGGGCGCCAACCAGGATGGCGGTAACTTAACGGCCGAAGCAAAGACGGCAGTCAAGGCCTGGCTCCAGACCTTGAGGTCCGATGGCGAGGACAGTGCAAGACCCGCGCCGGAGCTGGAGAACCTCTCCAAGACCTTGGTGAAAGTCCTGG
>JBKHFO010000266.1:0-4314 GCA_046540175.1 Candidatus Hydrogenedentota bacterium | reverse complement strand
TCGCGCAACACGATGACAAGGTCCGCGAGTTGCTCGTCGCTTATGCCCGCCTTGAGTTGGCGGTTGAGCGTGTCCGTGGCCACGGGCCGAAGGGGGTAATTGTAAATGTCTTCGAGGGCTTTCTCCAGAGGAGGGGTGGTAACTTCTAACAGGGTGCCCTTGAGATCCTCCAGATGATTCTTCAACCGTTCATAGACCCGGAACCGGGCGCCGCTCCGATTGCCGAGCTGGCCGCCGATGCGCCGCTCCTCGCGGACGATGTGCTCGACCCCGGCCTGGACCAGCTCGTGGTGCTTGTGGTGGCGGGCCTGGGCGGGAGTGTCCGGTTTACACGCGGCGACGCGAAGGATCTCGATTTGGGATTCCGTGATGCTCTCGCCGTGCTGATTGACGTAGGCGAGGGCGTCGTTGCCGTCGGCGGCGCGCATGTACACCAGAACCCCCTCCGGGCGGCCGGGCAGCGCGGTGTGGGCGCGCGTGGCGTAGGCGACATCGGGCAGGGCCTCGACTTTCTTTTTCAGGGCGGGATCGTGGTCAATGGCGTTTTTCCAGATTTGGTAGGCTTGGGAGGCCAGGTCCACCTCGGTGTCGTCGTCCCCGTCGAGAATACCGGCGGTCTCCGTGAATAGGTTGCGCACCGTGCCGGGATCGGTCTGATCCTCGAAGAAGGCCTCGTCGCTTCCCACGACTTCGGCGTTCTCTTGGAGCCGGTGGGTGACGCGGCGGCGCAGGCGGATGATGCGCTCGACGCCTTCGGCGGTGAAGAAGGAGTAGCACAGGATGGCGCTGGCCTCCTGCCCAATCCGGTCCACGCGGCCCGCCCGTTGAATGAGGCGAATGATGGCCCAGGGCAGATCGTAGTTGACCACGATGGCGCAGTCCTGGAGATTTTGGCCTTCGCTGAGAATGTCGGTGGCGATGAGGACGCGCAATTCGCGCGCACGGGAGACCTGATCGCGCTTATGGTTGCTGACGGGGCTGAACCGCCACGCGAGTTCGGTAGGATTGCCGCTCCGGCCGGATACGCCTTCGACGTGGGTGAGTCCGCGGGCCTTCAGTTCGTGTTGAAGATAGTGGACGGTGTCGGCGAATTGCGTGAAGACGATCACTTTTTCCGTGGGATGGGCGCTGGTGAGCAGCCTTTCCAGTTCGTTGAGTTTCGCGTCCTGGGCAGGCCGCCAATCGCCGCTCTCGCGCAAAATGGCGAGGAGGCTTCGGGCATCGGCGAGGAGGTCCTTGTGGAGCCGTTCCTTGAACAAGCCGGGCCGGAGCCAGTTGAAGCGCCGCTCGTAGTGTTCCCGGTAGGTTTCATAGACCTGGGCTGCGCGCAAGCGGAATGCAGCCTCATCGTAAGCAGGGGCCGCTTCGTCTGCCCCGCCGCTGTTTTGGGCGTCATCGTCAAAGAGATCGCCGGTATCGAATTCCTTGTCTTCATCCGTGCGCCGGCTATCGAGCGCCGCCACGTCTTGAGTCCCTATGGGAAGGGGTGCGTCGTTTTCAATGGCGTGAAGGAAGACGAAATTCCGGAGTATGTGCCGCTCGATGGATTGGAGAAAGGCCATGCCCGAGCTTTCCAGCCGCTTGAAGAGATTGGTGCGGCAGAACCCCATGAGCCGCTTACCTGCCCGGGACAGGTCGTTGAGCTGGTTGCTTTCCCTGTCCGAGGGCGGGTGGCCGGGATCTTCCGTGATGTAGTTGCCCAAGCCGTAGCGGGGCAGCGCGAGCGCATTGATGGTGTCGACCACGGGATCGGAATACAGCTGGGCGTATTGGTCACTGGGGTCGTCATCATCCACCGTGAAAGACAAGGTGCGGGGGACCCGTTTGGGAAAGTAAGCGTATTGTCCGTCCGCGTAGGTCAAGTAATAGCGCCCCTCGCCATCAACCTGGGCGTAGTTCTTCTTGATGAAGGACCGGGTCCGGCGGACGAGATATAGCCGCATGAGTTCACGCCAGTCGTCGGAATACTCGCTCTTCTCGAAAGCGGCCAAGCTGCGGGGGGAGCATTGGTGACGGCGGAGGAACTCGGTTTCGCTCATGTCCTTGAGGTAACGCTCGGGCCGGACCCCGATATCCTTGTCCTCTTCCACGAACAGCCGCAACTGGTTAGAAAGGTCCAGATAGGATTTGTTGTAGGGGGTCGCGCTGAGGAGAATGACCCGGCTGTCATTCATCTTGATGTACTCTTGAATGGCGCGGTATGTGCGGCCCTCCCGGTTGCGCAAATTGTGGCTTTCGTCAATTACCACCAGCGGATACCGGCGCTCGTAGGGCAATTCGCGAGTGACGCGGCTGCTGGAAAGCACCTTGCCCCGGAGCCCGTAGCGTTCCCGGTAGTCTTCCCACATCGCTACAAGGTTTTTGGGGCAGATGATGAGCGTGCGCAGACCGAAATCATCTTCAAACATACGGGCCAGCACCGAGGCCATAAGGGTCTTGCCAAGGCCAACCACATCGCCGATGAGCACGCCGTTGCGTTTGTGCAGGTGATGCGCCGCGATCTGCACGGCTGCTTCCTGGAATTCGAAGAGTTCCTCGCGGAATTCCTTGGGAACCTGAAACTCCGCCAGACCGGCGCGGGCGTCCTCGGCCAAATGGTAGGCCATTTTGATATAGATGTGATAAGGCGGAACAAGTTCTTCCCGCGCCCAACTCGCATCAATGATATCGGCGAGTTCCTTGGAAATATCCATGCACAGCCGATCGTTCCAGCGCGCTTCGAACCATTCCGCCAACTTCTTGGTGGCGTCGTGATCAAGTACATCGACATTGAGTTCGCCTTGGCCCACCAGTCCTGACATGGTGAGGTTGCTGCTGCCGAGATATCCCGTGATGGGGTTGTTGTAGTCGGCGCGGAAGAGCAGATAGAGCTTGGCGTGGAGCGTATGCCGAAGGAAAAGCTTCACGACCAGCTTTCCCTGCCGGAGGTGTTTGGTCAACCGGCGCAGGCCTTCCTCATCCGCATTGTTCGGGACCCCGAAGGTGAGCTGGTTGTGGAACTCCGCCGCGAGTTTCTTCTTCCGCCGGATGGCCTCTTGATTGTCCAAGACCTCGTTGCCTCCCACAAGACTCAGGACGGCGCGCAGTTCGTCTTGGGGCAAGCGTTGCATCCCCACCAGAAGACGGCAACACTGCCCCGGCCCGCCCGGCCAAGTCTCAATGGGGCCGGCAAGGTCTTTCCAGCCCCGGAGGTTGAAATAGCCCACACAAAAATCCGCCCGATGGGAGGATTGGAGCGTTTCGTGTAAGGCGGGAAGAAGTGACGTTTCCATATTGTCAAAAACTCGGGGCATTACCGCTCCTCCCGCTTGGCCCGGTCCGCGCCAAAGATTCGGCTTGCAACCGAAGCGATGGCCTTCTGCTGATCTGAGTGTGAACCGCTCGTGGCCAGGGTCGCCGAAGTCCCTACGCATTGAAGTTCTGGGGTGGAGAAACGGTCACGGGCGCGTCGAACGAGTAACGCAAGATCCGCCCCTTGCCGCCCCCGGTATGTATGCAGCTCATCAAGGACGAGAAATCGAAGCCCTTGCGCCGCGTTGACAAGTTGTTTCTCATTGGGTCGCGTTAGAATAAGCTCGAGCATCATGTAGTTCGTGAGCAGGATGTCCGGTGGCGATGACCAGATGCGGTTTCTCTCTTCTCTATCTTCTTGGTCGGTGTACCGCTCAAAGGTTACCGGTCCTCGCCCGTCGGGGTATCCGTGGCAGAGGAATTTCCGAAGTTCGCGATACTGACTGTTGGCCAGGGCGTTCATTGGATACACGATAATGGCTTGGAGTCCGCGTCCAGGCCCCGCGCGCAGCACTGCGTCCACAATCGGAATGATGTACGCCAAGCTCTTTCCCGAGCCTGTTCCAGTGCACAGCACATAGCTCTGGTTTGTCTGGGCGCACTTGATAGCTTCCGCCTGATGCTGATGTAGGTGGAGTGTTCTACCGGCGTCATTGTCAGCCTTATCCAGGCGAAAAACCTCGTTACAGGTCTCGTGGAGGATACCTCGTTCCACCAGCTCCTCGACGGTTTCCCCACGGGCGAACGAGGGGTTCAACTGGATCAACGGGTCTGGCCAGAGCAGGCCGCGCTCCAGGGCGTTACGGGCTGTTTCCGAAATGCGGCTGTCCCATATCTTGACAAAGCTCTTCACATAGTTCGCATAGCTTGAAATGAGTCGTTCCCTGAGTCGAAAAACGTCCACTATCCACCTCCCCTCGCATTGAGTCCCCGTAAGCGCGATGTATCGCCGGATCATACCAAAAGGCTCTCTTTCGAGAAACAAGACAAGTCATTTAAGCTCGTAGTGGATCACGTACTGTC
>JBKHFO010000265.1:0-4336 GCA_046540175.1 Candidatus Hydrogenedentota bacterium | reverse complement strand
GACCTCCAGGAAGTTCCCCTCGAGATCGTGCAGATACAACTCGTCGGACATCTGCTGCACGATGGCGCGGTACATCTCTTCCCTGGCCGCCAGCGCCTGCTCGGCCTGTTTACGTTCGGTGATGTCTTCGATTAGTCCGTCATACGCCACGAGCGTCCCATGAGCGTCGTATTGAGGCACGCAGGTGTTGCGCACCCAGCGCGTTTCGCCGTCTTTCCGCACAAGCCGGTGTTCGAAGGGAGAAGTGGAGCCGCCGCTGAGTACTTCGCGAACCTTCTCTATCACGTTTGTCCGATCACACTTTGCAACGATGCGCAGCCAAAGGAAGGGATCCGCCTCGAATTCCGTCTTGTCATAGCCGGTAATGGCCAGGCAACCTGGTCCGTGCTTGGTCTCAACAGGCGCGCCGTTTTCGATGCGCACCGTATAGACATAGCTGTGGATGGTCTGGGTGATCCGCCTATAGCGTTCCTCACTCTGCTTCAATTCCTGCGTCCGCAGTTCCAGCAGATCCCTTGTATGAAGAAGAAACTGTTGCTGCCGCGCGTTGTCGCACAGCTCTACCAGATAGGCTGGCTCGAAAGGCTTGCGGACATAGGCGGCCGCGCCGCGTTTCATCCAGGCAAGGGCCAGCTCCGGCGTGGGATCGTCCGTCATCATCAGGCAAACGCAATCCGGCCGCTGGACGCGAAACGCGTCGAGCAAGGCCGCCCCCTCTTCGCCCGAGAGATGATGGTCCAGGACGGCCACGTTGTACGCGTTTGCCTCGAAAGCGGCGGCGGCTTCCCGCGCGGTAAGCGCGGTGTCTGTCTCGTAGCCATCGGCGGAAAACGTCTTCTGAAGCTCGGCCGCCAACGCGGCGTCATTCGCGGTAATTAGAACGCGGGGGAACGGCCGGGGCTGGCGCCCAACGAGCAATGTCCGCAGTTGTTCGACGAATTGTCTTCCATCGACGGGCGCCCCCATGAATGCGTCCGCGCCGATGCCGGCGGCGATCCGCCGGGGCTCCTCGCCGGCGAAGGTGGCGGACACCACCAGGATGGGGACGTTGTTGAAGGCGGCGTATTCGGGCGAACGCAACAGGTGGCAAAAGCGCCAGCCATCGATGCCGGGCATGTAGAGATCGGTGACGACGATATCTGGCGGCGCGCCGGCGTCCATGGCGCGGAGGGCTTCCTCGGCCTCCGTGAAGGGGCGCGGCTCAAGCCCCGCCTTGCGCGTCAATCCAGCGAGTACGTCAAGCTGCGTGGGATCGTCGTTAACGACAATAGCGATAGCCCGTGAAGCAGGGCGATCGGACTCCGCATTCATAGTTTGCGCTCCTCTCCCGATGAGCCCTCCTTGGCAGCCTCTGGATATAGATGATTCAGGCAATCCGGGCAGAATCCATGGCTGAATTCCGCCTCGGTGTGTTCCCGGACATAGAGTTCGAGTTGGTTCCAATAGCCTTGGTCGTCGCGAATCTTCTTGCAATTGGCGCAGATCGGCACGATCCCCCACAGGGTCTTGATCTGTTCCAGGGCATGGTTTAGTTCCTCGACCTTTGTAACAAGCGCGTCCTGCATTTCCACGAGCCGGCGCCCCACCTCGATGCGGGCGCGGAGTTCGCTGTGGTCGAACGGCTTGGTCAAATAGTCGTCCGCCCCCGCTTCGAGTCCGGCGATGATGTCCGCCTTCTCTCCCCGCGTGGTTAGCATGATCAGGTAGGGAGGACGCTCTGCTTCTTGGGCGCGCACGCGCCGAATGACTTCCAGCCCGTCCATCTCGGGCATCATCCAATCCAAGATGGCCATCCGCGGCGCGTTGGGCTGTTGCAGCGTGTTCCACGCCTCCGCGCCGTTGACGGTTTCAACGGCTTCGTGTCCGCCCTTGGCCAACACGGCGCCCAGCACGGTGCGGCATGTCAAGTCGTCTTCCGCGATCAAGATGCGCATGGCTGTTCCCCCAAAAACGCTTCAGCCGTTTCTATATTCTCACGCGATCTCGCCCCTCGTTCTTTGCTTGATACAGCGCCGCGTCGGCTTCCGCAAGTATCCCGTCCAGTGTCGTACCCTCTCTTGTGCAAGCAACCCCAATGCTTACAGTAATCGTCAGAGCGCTGGAGCTCAGCGGTATTGTACGTTTTGCTATGAGTTGACGCAATCTTTCAAAAAACGTATGCGGGTTGGCGCCGTCCCCATTGGTGGGGACCATTACGAGGAACTCCTCCCCGCCGATGCGGCCAATGCTGTCATACGGCCTCAGGTTCTCGCTGAAGATCCGCGCAATCTCGCACAGGACGTCGTCCCCGCATTGATGTCCATGGGTGTCGTTAATCTGTTTGAAGTGGTCGATGTCGCACATGCCCACGGCCAACTGGGCGCCATGGCGCTTAGCCCGTGCGAGTTCCTTGTCCAATTGCTCCAAAATCGCGCGCCGGTTCAGCAACCCCGTCAAGGGATCGTGGTTGGCTTGATGCGCCAATGCTTCGCGGCTGTCATAAAGGGCGTCCTGCATTTCCACGAGCCGGCGCCCCACATTGATGCGGGCGCAGAGTTCGCTATGATCGAAAGGCTTGGCTAGATAGTCGTCCGCCCCCGCTTCGAGCCCGGCCACAATGTCAGCCTTCCCGTCCTTGGCGGTCAACATGATGAGGTAAGGGGGGCGCTCTGCTTTCAGGGCGCGCACCCGCCGAATGACTTCCAACCCGTCCATCCCTGGCATCATCCAATCCAAGATGGCCATTCTGGGCGCGTTGGGCTGTTGCAGCGCCTGCCAGGCCTGGGCGCCATCCACCGTTTCCACCACGTCATGACCGTTCCGTTTCACCATGGCCGCCAACATGGCGCGGGAGGTGACGTCGTCTTCAGCGATGAGGATCTGCATTCGCCCCGGCCTCTTCTTTGTCAGGAATAAGTCCAAGTTGAGAAAGCTTGTCGATAAGTTTCGCTTTATCAATCGGCTTGATAAGGTAATGGTCGCAGTGGTGTTGACATGCCTTGATTACATTGGAGCGATCGGCGAGGGCGGTGGTCATGATGACCTTCGCCCTTGGCGCTTGTTCATGTAGTTCCGTATCTTCCAGCTCGCGGATGTGTACCAAGGCCGTTTGCCCATCCATCCGCGGCATCATTATATCAAGGCAGATGAGGTCATACGGCGCACCTTTGCCCAACGCGATCCGGACGGCTTCCACCGCCTCCCGGCCGTCCTCCACGCAGTGATACGGGCCGTATGGTTCGAGGATCTTTTGCATGAGCAGACGGCTGGTCATGTCGTCCTCGGCGATCAAGGTTTTCATGGCGATCCCCCATGGTGTTAAACTTAAAGTTGTGTATGCCCCGATTGGGTCTGACTTAGCCGGAAAGGCTGTCATAAACAATCCATCCCGTAGGGATGACAGCTGGTAGCCGGGGGTTGAGCCCGCAGGCGATAGCGTGCGGGCGATACCCCCGGAAAAGATACTGCACGCGCGTCAACCCCAAGCTACCGGCTGTGACCCTGCTGGGGTCTATTAAAATGTTCACCTGCGCATAAGACAAGGGTTCAGCCTTTATGGTGAACTCCACGTGGAGCCAGTCCAGTGGCGCAAAGCCGCGCTACCCACAATGTTAGAATGGAACAAGTACTAGTATTCAGTCAGCGCTAAAGTTGTACATTATGCCCCCCACCGTCATCCCCGCGAAAGCGGGGATCCAAATATTAAGAGCAGCACGCACCCCGTGGATCCCCGCTTTCGCGGGGATGACGGTTCCACCACCCCTGAGCGCCAAATGAGGAGGTTGCTCCGGGGGTAGAACATCCCCCTTGATCCCCCTTCGAAGGGGGAATTGTATTTGAAAGCCCGCAAGATGCCGGCGTTACGGGGCATCCACAATGCTCGATCTGACGAAGTACTAGGTATCAAGCACCCACCCCTCCATCTCCCGCTTTAGCGTCTCGAACGCCGCTTCCAGCTCGTTCATGTAGCCGCGCGCGGTCTCTAAGTCCCCCGCCTTGCCGGCCTTTTCCATTTCGTAGGCCGTGGCGCGCATGGCCTCGCCCCCCACATTGGCCGAGGCGCCTTTGATTGTATGGGCGCATAGTTCGACCTTAGGAGTATCGCCACTTTCAAGGCTTTCCTTGAGTGTTTGAAGCTGTCGGGGCATGTCCTCGAGGTAGCCGCCGGCGATTGTCCGCGCCAAATCTTCATCGTCCATCATGCGTTCAAGCAACTCCCTCTTGTTCCAGATGAGCGGCTGATCCTGCTGCTCGGCCGTCTGTTTGGGCTTGGACGGCGCCGCCGCCTCGGGGGAATCCCCGCGCCGGGGAAGCCACTTCTCCAAGGTCTCGCTGAGTTGGCGCGGCGCGACCGGCT
>JBKHFO010000264.1:0-4342 GCA_046540175.1 Candidatus Hydrogenedentota bacterium | reverse complement strand
TCAAGGTTAAAACGGCCGAGGATGTCAGTACGTTGCTGATGGTGCCCTTCAAGGACTGCGAGGTTGAAACCTTCAAGTCCGTGTTGTTGAATACCAAGAATGAGGTTATCCGGGCCGTGGATGTTTCCAGCGGCGGGCTGGACGCAACCATGGCCTTGCCGCGCGACGTGTTTCGTCAGGCCATCCGCGAAGGGGCTCACTCCGTGATTGTGGCCCATAACCATCCCAGCGGCGATCCGGAACCGAGCAAGTCCGACATTGAGCTTACAAAACGGCTGGCGGACGCCGCCAAGGTGCTTGGAATCCGTTTTCTAGACCACGTGGTGTTTGGAGATGGCCGCTATGTGAGTTTGAAAGAGAGGAATCTGCTTTGAAGACTGACTTTTGCGCGTGGCGCGCGGGAGCCCGCTATTATGTCCCGCTCCTCGTGATTGGGGGGCTGGGCTTGGTGCTGGGGTGGCCGGGGCCATTCGCCTGGCTGGGCGGAGTGGCGCTCCTGGCCGGCTTGGCTTCGTTAGGGTTCTTCCGCGATCCGCCGCGTCCTCTTACGGCGCAGGTCAACGAGGCCGTCGCGCCCGCCGATGGGAAAATCGTAGCGGTGGATGAGTTGGAGGACTCCGCGCACTTCCCCGGTCCCTGCCAGCGCGTCACCATCTTCCTGTCTATCCTTGATGTTCACGTAAACAGGGCCCCGCTGGCGGGAACGGTCCGTGAAGTCCGCTTCCATCCCGGGCTTTTCCTGAACGCCCTCGATGACCGCAGCTCGGAGGAGAATGAATCGAACACCGTGCTTTTGGACACCGCCTACGGTCCCGTTGGAGTGCGGCAGATTTCGGGCCTAATAGCCCGTACGATTGTGTGCGCCGCGAAGGAAGGGGATTCCTTGGTGCAGGGGCAGCGCTTTGGCATGATAAAATTCGGTTCCCGCACGGAATTGTATTTGCCGCCCGAGGCCGAAATCGTGGTGGAGCGCTCAGCCAAGGTCAAGGCGGGCCGGACGATTATGGCTCGTCTGCCATGAGCAGGTTTCAAGTCCGGAAGAAACGGAACCGCCGGAGGCGCCGCCCCAAGCGCCGTCCCATCAACGTACTGGCGAGCGCTCTGACCATTGCCGGGCTCTGCGCGGGGATCGGCGCCATGTTCGCGGCGTTGAACGAGGAGTTCGCCCGGGCCAGCTACCTCATCATCATCGCCATCGTGTTCGACATGTTGGATGGCCCCGTGGCCAAATTGACCAAAAGCGTGTCCGAGTTTGGTAAGCAACTGGACAGTTTGTGCGACCTGGTTTCGTTTGGCGGTGCTCCGGCCTTGCTCGTGTATTCCGTATACGTGGAAGAAGCCGGCGCCAACACCACCCTTCTTGCCCGGGCAGGATCGGTCATGGCCATTGTTTTTCCTGTCTGCGGGGCGTTGCGGCTGGCGCGTTTCACGCTGTATCAGACGGAGAAACGCGATTACTTCGTGGGGCTGCCCATTCCCGCCGCTGGAGGGACCCTGGCGTCCTACGTACTCTTCGTCCATTATTTCGAGATGCGGCCCTTGTTTTGGATAGCCGTCCTAGGGCCGATGTCCGTGGGATTGGCTTTTCTTATGGTAAGCACCGTGCTCTATCCGAAGGACCGTATCAAGACGGTGATTCTCGCCCCGCGCTATGGATTTCGGCTACTGCTTGTGACGGCCGTGACCATTGCAGTGTTCATTAGCGTAAGCGACGAATCGCCCGCCGTGATCCTGTTTCCCGTCTTGTTCGCTTATGTCTTGCTCGGTCTTTACGGTGCGGGCAAGGAGTATTTCCAGCGGCGGGGTTCGCAGCCGGCGGAGAGCGGCGCCGAAAGCGCTACAACTACGCCTCTCCACCAATCCCAAGACAGCCAACAAGACCGCTCTGAAGCCGAGCCAACCAGTGAGTACTCGCTGCAATCCCAAGAAGACAGCGGCCCCGGCGAATAAGCTTGGCCTATTTAGAATGCCGGCCCTGAAGCGGGGGAGTCGCATATGGGCCGGCGCAAACGCTTGGAAAAAGCCCTCCATTCGCGCCAGTCCACGCCAAAGCTCGGCAAGATTGCTCAATGCTGTCCCGATCTGCCCAAGGTAACGGATACACTAGTGGAGGCTTTTTCCCCTTCCTTCATGTGTGGCAGTAGCGCCGTTATGCTCCCATTGTCTCGTCTTGGGTGTTAAAATACCTGCGGAGGTTCTGCCCGGTATTGGAATAGGCCGAAGATAGGAGCGGGAACCCCTTGCAACGGTGGCGATGAGAACTTGTGAAACAACACGGCTTGCTGTCTTGCTGATGGCGGCGCTCGCAGCTTGGTGCGCCTCCGCGGAGGACACCCTGGCGCTGAAAAGTGGCGAGATCCTTTCCGGCGAACTCAAGGAATTGTCGGAAGGGGTCGTTGTGTTTCGCACTAAGTTGACGGGCCAAGTCTTTCTGCCCGCCGAAGAGGTCCGCGGAATCGCCACGGCTGAGCCATGGGAGATTGTGGGCAACGCGGATGCTCCTTTGTGTGGACGGCTGCGATACAGCGGGGAAGAAGTTTACGTTGATCCTTTGGAGGGCGGCGCGCCCCAGCCGGTGGACTTGGCGGGAGTTGAGTCCGCCCGTCTCTTGCCTGCTTCTCATGCTGCCTCCGGAGATGTGGAAGAGGCGGGCGCGCTCTCTGCGTGGGAGTTGAGCGCTGGCGCGGGATACTACGGCCGCCTGGGCGTCCGGGATTACGGTGATCCGTTTGTTACGGTGCTGGTGAAACGTGCCGAGGAACGTTGGGATTTTGCTTCCCGCTTCCGTGTAGGGTTGGGCGGTTCTTCGGATTGGCCCCAGTATTTTACCGCCCGCAACGAGCTACGGCTTCATCATGACGAGCATTACTATGGGCTTACCGCCCTGGACCTTGAACGGGACACGGACATTGGGCTAAGCATCCGGAGTGACTTGAGCGCGGCTGCCGGGCGCGAGTTCTTTCTTGATTCGGCTCATGAGTTGCGCGGCGACACGGGCGTCATGGTTTCGGCCGAACGCTTCAACGCTTCGCGTCTTCCCATGGCGGTACGGCCTGGGCTTGGCGGCTTGCGTTCGGGCTGGGGCTTTGATGATTGGAAGTCAACGGCGTATTACACTTACGGCAAACGGAGCCGGCAACACACTGGCGTCTCATGGCGTTTTCGTTTACTATATAAAAGGGATGTTCCATTTGACGGGCTGTTCACAAAAGACTTGGCTGTGTACCCCAGTTTGACCGATGTGGGAGAGCTGCGCGCACGCTCGGAATCGACGCTCCAGTTCCCCCTTACCTCCCACTTAAATGTGCGATTTGAGTTGTTGTTGGACTACCAGCGCACCCCCGAATTCTCCCGCGTGGATCCTTGGCGAACCACTGTGGGAGCAGGCGTGGTTTTTGACTTCTAGATAAACTGAGAAGAAAACAATCTTCCTACCGACGCGTGTAGGATGATAGTTCCGTGCGTTGACTGAGGCGTCCGGCTTTGGTATGATGAATCCGTTAGTGCATTTATAGCAGATTCCGTTGCTTGGCAATGGCAGTGAGCGGGCTGAGACTCGCAGTGTTCGCAAACATAAAGGCTTAATTCCTGTGACACAAGAAACTTTGAATGAAGAGCAGGCGGCCGGCGCGCAGCCAATAGGCGAGACCGAAGTGTCTGACGCAAATGGCCGGACACCGGTGATCGAGACGTATGGATTGACCAAAACATATGAGACCAAGACCGAGGATGTGCATGCCCTTCGAGACCTCAATCTTACGGTCTACGAGGGAGAGATCTTCGGTTATCTCGGCCCTAACGGTTCGGGCAAGACGACCACCATCAAGCTCTTGCTTGGGCTCATCTTTCCCACCGACGGCAGCATGGCCATTATGGAGAGTGAGTCCATTGGGTCTATTCACGTCCGGCGTAATATCGGCTATCTTCCCGAGGGGGCGTACTATCCGGATTTCCTGAAGGGGGAAGAAGTGCTGCGTTTCTACGGCAAGCTCTATGGGCTGCGCGGGAGGAAGCTGGAACGCCGTATCGGCGAAGTCCTGGAGATGGTGGGCATGAGCGGGGCGCGCCGCCGTCTGGTGGGCGGTTACTCAAAAGGGATGCGCCAGCGCATCGGTTTGGCCCAAGCCATGATCAGCGATCCGCAGATACTCATTCTTGACGAGCCGACCACGGGGTTGGACCCCATCGCCCGGAAGGAAATCCGGGACGTGCTCGTCAAACTGCGCGACGAAGGCAAGACCCTCCTGATTTCCAGCCACGAGCTTCTCGAAGTCGAGATGATAAGCGATCGCGTGGGCATCCTGTACGATGGAATGCTACAAACAGTCGGCTCCCTGGATGA
>JBKHFO010000263.1:0-4392 GCA_046540175.1 Candidatus Hydrogenedentota bacterium | reverse complement strand
CGCCTTGGGGGATTTGGTGTTGAGCCGGGCCGCGGTGGGGGTGGACCCCATCAAAGAGCAAACCACGCTCCTCCACCGGGCGGCCAGCCAGGGAGAGGCGGCTCAGGTGCGCCAATGCATTGAAGAGGGCGAGAACCCGGACTGCCGCGATTTCTATGGCGAGACGCCTCTCCACAAGGCGGCCCGCGAAGCTCATCTGGAGATCGTGGAGTTCCTGGCGACCCATGGAGCCGGCATCAATGCCACGGATAACTACGGCCTTACGCCGCTGCATTGGACTGTGCTCGTGGGAAGCGAGACCGTGGCCGCTTTCCTTCTTGACGCCGGCGCGGACGTCAACGCCCGGGACTATTTCGTGGGTAACATGACGCCGCTGGCGCTGGCCAAGCTCATGGGCTATAAGGACCTGGCGCAACTCCTTAGCCGTCACGGGGGCACAGTGTAACAGGACGCCACGTGAGTTTTTCTTGTTACCACGTGAACGCCGTGGCCGGCAGCACGCCACATTAAGCCGTTGGCCGGGCTGACCAGCATGAGTTCACCTGTATTTCGAGCCACGATGGGATCCGCGCGCTGCCCCACGCCCGTCTTGATTCCCGGCCTGCCAACTTTCGCCGCTGTCTTCGCTTCCGCGCACGGGCCCTTACGAGGCGGCCGTGTCTTGCTACCCGCCCTACATCCGCACGTCGCGCCTTGCGTATCTCGGACCAATGGTATCCGGGGGCCGGAGGGTGAATAATTCGCATGAAGTCGTTGTTTCTTATAAATACAGCGACGCGATATCTTCAACGGTCCAGTTTGCGGATGGACCGGAACACGAGCACTGGTTCTCGCCCTTGAACCGGGTGCGAGAACGTCAATAAAGGAGGCATTAATCATGGCGACATCACTTCGAAGCGAGCAAATGGCCGCCGTCGAACGGCGCATGCATGACCTCGCGCGGCACGGTTTCCGCCCTGCTTTTGGCGAGGGCAAAGCAAAGAAGAAACCGGATCCTGAATGGCAAAAGATCCGGGACACGGGGACCCGGCTCTGGCTCGACACAGGGGACATGGAAGAGGCGGCAAAGCTGTTCACGGCCGAATTCGAGGCCTTGACCACGAATAACACCCTCTTGAATAAGGAAGTGCAAAAGGGGCTCTACGACGATTTGGTGGGCGAGGCGGCCGCCATCCTCCGGGAAGCCGCGCCGGACTTGGATGAGCGGGACGTGTTCCTCGAAATCGCATTCGTGCTCAATGCCCGGCACGGCTTGCGCCTGGTGGAGCACTTCGATAGCTATGTCAGCGTGGAACTCCACACGGATCTCTCCCACGATGTGGACGCTTCCGTGGTCTATGGCAAGCGCTTTTACAATGTGTGCCCGGAGCGCTTCATCGTGAAGGTCCCCCTCACGCCGGCAGGCCTGCTGGCGGCCCGGCGCCTGCGGGAGGAGGGGATTCCCGTCAACTTCACGCTAGGCTTCTCCGCCCGCCAGAACTACCTCGCTTCCTTGCTGGCCCAGCCCAATTATGTCAACGTGTTCATGGGCCGGCTCAACGCCTTCGTGGCCGATCACGGGCTGGGTTCGGGCGACAACATAGGCGAGAAGGCCACCCTGGCCACGCAGCGCGCCTTGAATGGCTTGCGGGACGCGGGGCGTCCGGCCTCGCTCCTCATCGGCGCCAGCATGCGCAAGGGAGCCCAAGTGGCGTCGCTGGCTGGGCTGGATGTCTTCACCATGCCCACCAAGGTGGCGCAAGAGTACCGGGAGCATCCAGCCGCGGAAGTAACGTCGCGAGTGCACGACGATCCGGAAGTGCCTCTCGAAGCGGGCGTCTCTCTTGATGATTTCCATGGCGCCAGCCTATGGGAGGTTACGGACGGGTTTAAAGAGGCCGTCGACGGCTTGTTGGAGACGCCAGCCGGCGAACTTACGCCAGAGGCTGTTACCGCCCATTTCGACCGGACCGGGCACGGCGATCTCTTTCCGGCCTGGACGCAGGCCGAGATAAAGCAGGTGTCGAAGGACGGCAAGATTCCCGTTTACAAAACTTGGAAGGATCGTCTGCGAGAGAAGCGGATCGGCTTGGATGCGCTGATGAACCTGAGCGCCCTGCAATCCTTCGCAAGCGACCAGAGCGCGTTGGACGCGCGGGTAAGGTCGTTATTGTAGGCCCCGTTTGCGGCGGGGCGCACTCGGCGGAGGCGGGGCTTTGGCGCGCGCGGGGGGCGAAAGAGCCCACGGCGGAGGAAGGTGAACGAGCTTTGGCGGCGCCTTGAGTACGACGCGGCTAAAATGAGAGAAGAAACCGCTGGGATGCCGCGCGGGTAAGCCCGCTGGGGTGAGGTGAAAGGGGGAGAGGAGCAACCTCTCCCCCTGCGCGCTTATGTTCAAGGGCGGTGTTCCATCGCCCAAGTCGTATCAACCGCTCTTAGCCCCAGCCGCCGATGAAGGGCATCACGCGGTGGGCTTGCGTGCCAAGCCGGTTCGGATAGGAACTCTCATCGAGCCACTCGATCGGGTAGTCCTCATTGAAGCGAATGAACTCCACGTGGCCGTCCATGAAAAGAACGTTGCTGCCGCCGGGGATGTGATTGAAGTTCTCTGTCGTGCCGCCTTCTCCAACAAAGTCCCATCCCGCGGGCGCGTCAGTCATCATGCTCCATGCGTCCCACATCACGGCGATGCTGCTTTGCGCTTCCGCGCCAGCGGCCGGGTTGTTGATGTCCGTAATGAAGAACCGCTCTATGCCGTCGCGCAACCGGGGATACGAGTCAGGCAGCTCACTCCCGTCGTCGTCCAGGTAGTATTGGTTGTAGTCGACAAAGTTCCCTTCTCGGTACTGAGTCGCATTGATGTCACTCTCATGCTTCTCCTGGAAATGCTCGATCCGCTGCCAGGCGTCTCCAGGTCCGCCCCGCTCGTTGATGGTCCCCGCGTCTATGATGGTCTGGTCATCCCAGTTCTGAAACACCCAGTTGTGAGAGGTCTCCGCTACGTCGACGACCTGTGATATCGTGCTCGTTGCGTAACCCATGTAAACGTAGGACACGGGATAGGACAAAACCACATCCTGCACTACGCGGGAGTAGTAGTCATCGTAATTGTCCCGCTCGTTCATTTCTTGGAACTGGGCGTTTATGTCGTCTTCCAACGCCACGCGATCGGAACGGCCGGTTCGCGGATCAGAGGGACAGATTTTCAGGTTGACATCGGTCCAATAATCTGGATAAAGGGCGATCCCCCGGAAGCCCATTGCCCCTGAAAAGCCGCCGATATGATTACGCTGATTGGGAGGGTACATTTCGCCGCGGCTTTCGTTCGCGTACATGGCGAAGATCTGGCCGAACTGGCGCAGGTTGTTGGCGCAGCTCGCCCGCCGGGCGGCTTCTCGCGCCCGCGCCAAAGCAGGTAGCAGTATCGCGGCCAGGATGCCGATGATGGCGATTACCACCAATAATTCAATTAGGGTGAACCCCTGTTTCTTGCTCTTCATAAGTCAGTGTTCCTTATGTTGCGCCATTCCACAATACCCTGTTTCATTGCGCACGATTCGCCGGGAATCGTGCGCGAAAACCAACGATTATGCCAATGGTCACCTCCTTTTACCACCGTTCACGAGCAACCCATGTGATTGCTCATTCTTCAATTACCATAAAAAACGCAGGACTTGAGGTTACTTACAACGTATCCCCATATCTCAGCATACTATACCGTTGAAACCGTTTGTACCTCAAATAGATAAAATAGTAGATTTAGTATTTCCTTGTGCGGTAGGCGGCGAAGCTTTTTCAAGTGGTTTACGTTGTCTGTTACAATGACCACAGTGGGTGACATTATGAGGCGGAAGCGTGTGCATGAAACGAGAAAGGAATTGGCGGCGATGCCGGTGAAATATCATTGTCCCCGATGCGGGAAACGCTATGTGGAATGGGGCGCGGAGAAAATGGGGTTCCGTTGCCCAGATTGCGAGGAAGAGGCCCTGGTGCGGATCGGGAGCCCTGAGGATCGCTCCTCCAAGAAAACTTCGTTGAAGCGCTCGGCCCAGCGCCAAGAAGGCGCCTCGGCGGGGGTGGATGAAGATGAGGCTTTAGTGCCTGATGTGGATGCATTGGAAGAAGAGGATGCCGGGGAAGAGGAAGAACCCGTCACCGTTAGCTCGGACCATGAACAGGAGTCCTATAGCCGGCGCTCCAAGGAGGATTTGCTATTGGACAACAGCGACGATTCCGATGTCAGTATCGAAATGTCGCAGGGATTGCCCTTTGGCGAGGTGAGTCCGGGCCTGGGAGAGGATTCGCTCGGCGGGGAGGACGATGTGAGCGCGGATTGGAAAGATTGACGGCGCTGGATAGGCGCCGCCAGCACGGCAAAAGGGGGGAGAAGCCATGCTTCTCCCTCCTTTCTTC
>JBKHFO010000262.1:0-4428 GCA_046540175.1 Candidatus Hydrogenedentota bacterium | reverse complement strand
GTCGTCCCCGAGCCCGCGTCGATGACGTTGCTGGGCATTGGTTTGGCGGGGCTTGGCGTGCGCCGGTACCGCAACCGCAAGAAAGCGTAACGCATGTCGGCGTGACCGTTGCGGCCGGGTGCTGAACGGCGCGGCGTGAACGGGCCGCTGCGATAGCGTTGGAGGCGGGTTCTCAAACTGGGAACCCGCCTCCGCGTGGTTACATCCCCCTTGATCCCCTCCCCGCTTTCGCGGGGACAGGCTTTCAAAGGGGGAATTTTGCGGAAACATCTCCCCGGCCCTTTCGGGCCACCGAGAATTGTATTGAAGACATCCCCCTTGATCCCCTTTGAAAGAGGCAACCGAAACATCCCCGCTGGGAGTTAATGGAGAAACGCCGGCGGTTTGGCAAATCTCCGGCTTCTCGGCTACACTTAAGGGGGAAGCGAGAAGGCATTCGCAGTGTATCGGATTGGATTCAAAAGGGGGTTGCCGTGGAACAGTACCATGTATGTGTGGCCGATGATGCTGTTGAGGCCGCCGAGGTGTTGCGGGAAGGGCTGGAACTGAATGATTACAAGGCGTATGCGGTTCACAACGGAACGGATGCGCTCGAAGTGTGCCGCAAGGAGCCGGTTGATCTCATCCTGCTGGACGTATGCATGCCCGATCTGGATGGCTACGAGGTATGCCGGCGCCTGAAGGAGGATTCCGCCACGCGGGATATCGTGGTGGTGTTCGTCACGGTGAAGGGCCGGCAAGAAGACGTGGCGTACGGCTTTCAATTGGGAGCGTCGGATTACATCACCAAACCGTACAATCTTCCCATGGTGATGGTGCGGGTGGATGCCGCGTTGCGGGCGCGGGAAACGCAGACCCTGATTTCCAATCACGACGGCAGTTTCCTGGACACGGCCTATACGGACGCCCTTACAGGGTTACGCAACCGGCGGTTTCTGCTTGAACGTTTGCAGGAGGAGGTCGAGAAGGCCCACCGCTACGATTTCCCGGTGTCCTGCGTGGTTCTGGATGTCGATGAAATCTCCGCCGTGGATACGGAACTAGGGCCCGTCTCTCTGGATGATCTCTTGGCCGAAGTGGGGATGACGTTGCGGAATTACAGCCGCACGTTCGATGTGCTCGCGCGGTATGATGGCGCCAAATTCGTCGTTGTGCTGCCCCATACGCCGCTGGAGCAGGCCCAGAGTTATGTCTCGAAACTCTTGAAGGAAGTGGATGGCTTCACGTTTTCGGATCCGTGTTCGCCCACGTCCGCCCGCATGAGCGCCGGAATCACCTGCGTCAAGAATGGCACAGCCTACGGGGCGGAGTATGTGTTGGGCGAGGCGATGCGGGGATTGCTGCAAGCCAAGAGCATGCGAGGTGACCGGGTGGTCGCCCGCGACCTGGAGTTGGACGCATAGGGTTTGGCTTCCGTAAGCCGCCGAAACCTATTCCCGGCTCCCGGCAAGACGCGCGAGGGCTTTTTGGCCTATGTCCGTGCGGTAATGAGCGCTCTCGAAGTGAATGAGGCCGACCGCGGCGTAGGCCGTTTCGATCGCCGACGCAATATCCTTCCCCGTCGCGGTGACGTTGAGCACCCGTCCTCCCGCCGTCACGAGGCGGCCCTCTTCTTCCTTCGTGCCGGCGTGAAAGACCTGCACCCCGTTGAGCGCCTCGGCTGATTCCACTCCTTCGATGACCTTCCCCTTCTCGTACGGCCCTGGATAGCCTCCCGACGTCATCACGACGCTGACACAGGGATCCTCCCGCCATCGAATGGTGTGGCGCCAAAGCGTGCCGTCGCAGGACGCGAGTAGAAGCGGCAGCAGGTCGCTCGCCATGCGCGGCAGCAACACCTGCGTCTCGGGATCGCCGAAACGGCAGTTGAACTCGACCACGCGGGGCGCGGGGAGCGTTTCGGGACCCGCGTTCGTAAGCATAAGCCCGGCGTACAGGACGCCCCGGTAGGGGTTGCCCTCGCTCGCCATCGCCCGCACGCAGGGCGCCGTCACCGCGTCCTCGATGGTCTGGAACACCTCGGGCGTTATCACGGGCGCCGGGGAGTACGCCCCCATTCCGCCCGTATTTGGGCCGGTATCCCCGTCATACACCGGTTTGTGGTCTTGGCTGGACACCATGGAGAGTATGTGGCGGCTATCCGTGAGCGCGAATATGGAGGCCTCCTCGCCTTGGAGCCATTCCTCGATGACGACGCACGCGCCCGCGTCGCCGAAGGCGTGGTCCACCAGACAGGCGTCGATCGCCTCGTACGCGGTTTCAAGGTCATGCGCCACTGTCACGCCCTTGCCCGCCGCCAATCCGTCCGCCTTGATGACGAGGGGCGCGCCTTGCTCTTCCACGTAGGCCTTGGCGCTTTTGGCGTCGTCGAACCGGGCATGGCGCCCCGTGGGAATGCCATAGTTCGCCATGAGCGTCTTGGCGTACGCCTTGCTCGACTCGATGCGGGCCGCGGACGCCGTCGGCCCAAACGCTTGGATGCCCGCGTCGAGCAAGCGGTCCACCAATCCCTTGGCCAAGGGCTCTTCCGGTCCCACCACGGCGAACTCGATAGCCATGCTCTGGGCGTAATCGAGTATGCCCTCGATGTCCCCCGCCGCCACATCGGCGCAGACGGCGTGTTGCGCGATGCCGGGGTTACCGGGGACGCAAAAGAGCTGGGAAATCTCCGGACTTTGGGCAAGCTTCCACGCCAAGGCATGCTCGCGGCCGCCGCCGCCCACTATCAGGACACGCACCTTTGTTCTCCTTCCATGATTGGAAATTTCGTCTTACCCACACGCCCCGGCGCGGGGAGCGCTCACTCCGGCGGGGACTCCACGCTTTCCAAGTACTCCGCGATAATGCGATCGTAACGCGCCGTATGGGCGAACGCGTCACGAGCCAGGCGATTGCGGGTGAGGTAGGTGACCGAGCCCTCGTGAGCCCGCACTTCGTGCATGATGCTGGTGTAATGGGCCGGATCGACCACGGCCGTGACATAGCGGAAATTCTTCGCCGCGGAGCGCAACAGCGCGCTGCCCCCGATGTCGATCTGCTCGATGAGGACGTCCGGCGTGAGGTTGGGATCCTTCACCAGCTCTTCGATGGGGTTAAGGTTCACCACCACGAGGTCGATCCAGGGATACTCCATGGCCTGCATCTGTTCCACATGAAGCCGGTTATCCCGCAATCCGAGCAACCCCGCATGCACCTTGGGGTGAAGCGATTTCACCCGGCCATCGAGCATTTCGGGGACCCCGGTGTAGTCGGCGATATTAACCGCCGGTATACCGGCCTGGCGCAGCGTCTCCAGGGTGCCCGCCGTACTGATGATTTCCACCTCGAACTCCCGCAGGAGCTGCGAAAATGCCGCGAGACCGGTCTTGTCGTGGCAGCTCATGAGAGCCCGCCTGATTTTTGTCATGCGTTGAGATCCTCCTGACGGAATAAGCCGCTCACGCCATGGCGGCGACTCGTGAAACCCTCCCGCGGCGCGCCCCGCGCGAGGAGCGCGCGGCCAGCCGAAAATGGAACAGAAGTGTAGCGCATTCACGGGGCCTCATGGCAACCCAGACGCCGCTCATCATAGACAAGAGCGGCCTTTGTAGTCCAGCTCAGGAGCGCAACCCCAGTCGCCGGGTAAGGGCGCTACTCCAAGGAAGAACATCCCTCTTAATCCCCTCTTATAGTAGTCACGCAGGTTATCCACATCCGGCCGGAGGGGCCGGGGGATGTAAACACCCCCAAGTTATCCGGCGAGTGGGACCGCAATGTCCGGCGATTATTCAGGCGGTACACTCCGCTCTTTTGAGTTGATTTGCGAGGAAAGGTGTTCTGTTTTGGCCTTCCCCTAGGGAAAGGCAGGAGCCGTGAACTCTCGCCGCGCACGAGCGCCAATACAAGGGCGGCGTTATATGATTTTGGGCAAAATCAGAGTCAGCCCCAATCTTGTAAACAGTTGATATGCCAATACTTGCGTTTCCCAAAGGCCCGTGATACAATGCAGATGGTCAGCGTCACATGTGGCGTTTCTCCTTCCGCGGAGGCCCGAACGAGCAATCGTTCCGGGCCTCTAAAATAACTTGCGGAAGCGCTACCAAGCCGCTTCCATCAGACAAGTTCCGATATGGGGCCGGCGCCTTCCTGGGCGCCGGTCTCCTTTATTGTGGCCGGCCGGCTTCACGTGATTCTCTTCTCCACCCTTAACCCCAATCGCCAGGTAAGGACGCTGCGCCAAGGTAGCGCCCACTTACCGCCGCTGTACGTGCCGGCAAAGCGCCGGCGGAGGTCCGTCGCAAATGGATTCCCGCCAAAGCCGCTGTCGCGGCGCCTGCCATCGACACTTCAAGAAATCGCCGCCGCGAGATGCCTTCTCACCCCATGGTTGCCCCCTTTCCAATTCGCGTCCTCAGACAAGTTGCTCGATCACCTCTACAATACATGATT
>JBKHFO010000261.1:0-4451 GCA_046540175.1 Candidatus Hydrogenedentota bacterium | reverse complement strand
GGTATCACAGTCGCCGGTGAACAATTTGATCTCAGGACCTACGATGTCATCCTTCGTCACATGCGTTTCCGCCATGGTGTTGATCCCGGCCAGGAACGACATGAGAGCAATGTGGATGAATGGACACTCCGCGTAAGAGGCGGCAATCATGTGATTCTGGATCATGTCACCGTCACCTGGGGTATGGATGGAAATCTGGGAGTCACTCGTATGGACAATGTAACGGTCCAGAACAGCGTCCTGGCAAAACCTCTTAACGATTCGGTCCACTTCAAGGGCGTCCGCGGCTACGGCGCATTGGTGCGTGGCAGGCATGGCGCCAAGTACAGTTTTCTTCGCAACCTGTGGGCCAACCACCGCGCCCGCGTGCCCCGGCCCGGCAATTACGTGAGCCACGAAGACGACCCCGACGGGTTGCTGATGGATTTCCGTAACAACGTCATTTACCAAGGCGTTGGGGCCAACTATGACGAGGACAGCATTACGCTGTACAACATCGTTAATAACTACATCCTCACGGATTGGAGACTAATTGAACGCAGTCCCTACACCAAAGGCCATTTCTCGGGCAATTATCAACGCGGAACAGAGGCCGAAGACCAATGGGGCCTGCTGGATCCTGGAGCGGAAGTCGAGCGCGGCGAACATGAACAAACGGAGCCTTTCGAGACGGGCAACATCACCACCCTTCCGGCCCCGGAGGCTTGGGAGGAAGTGATGAACTCCGCCGGCGCGTGGAAACGCGACGAGCATGACGAAAACGTGATCAAGGAAACGCGCAACTATCACGCACGGGAAATCGAAGGCGGGGAAGAAGAATACGAACTGCCCGATTGGTGGACCGTTGGCCGAATCGATTCACAAGACGAGGTGGGCGGATTGCCTGAACTCGAGTCCGTCACCATCCCTGACTGGATTGACGCCAACCGAAACGGCATTCCCGATTGGTGGGAGGAGACGCACAACCTTGATTCGGAGGATCCAGCCATCGCCAACATGGACAGCAACGGGAACGGATACACCAACCTCGAGGATTACATCAACGACTTAGACGCAATCCAGAAGACCCACGAACTGGCGGCCGCTGGACAGCCTTGACCTGGCAATTAGGAAGGATGGCGGAGAGGGTGGGATTCGAACCCACGGTACCGCAATGCGGTACAACGGCTTTCGAGGCCGCCGCCTTCAACCACTCGGCCACCTCTCCGCGCGCAACCTATAAAGGATATCAGACGAGACAGGCTCTTGCCAAACAACTGCCTCAGTGATTCGGTTCTAGCATCACCAAGCGGCCTAGATTCACATTCTTGCATCCCACGCCGCCATGTGATATTATATGAACAGTTAGCAACAACCCTCCCGCGTACCCGTAGCTCAATTGGATAGAGTGCTTGGCTACGGACCAAGAGGTTGGGGGTTCGAGTCCCTCCGGGTACGCCATTTGTAAGTCCCGCCGAGACAACGGCTTACGTTGTCTACCCGCCTGCAAGTAGGAGAGGCGCGCATATCGGTAAAAGGTGGGCGTTGAAATCCGTGGACGAAACTACGCCTCCTTATCCACAGCACTTCTTGTACTTCTTGCCACTGCCGCATGGGCAAGGATCGTTGCGGCCGACCTTGTGAGGCTTCGGAGCCGGACGCGCTTCGGGAACGGGCGAGGGGGAAGGATAGGACTGTCTAGGCGTCTCACGAAAACACGCCCAGTGTTCCATATCTTCAATCGTATCGTCTATCGGGCCGGGGACATTGGTGGGCAAGACTTCCAGCACGCGCTCCTTGCCCTTCGCGAAGACTTCCTCCACCTCGTAAAAGTTCATGAAGAAAGGTTCCACTAAGCCTTCTTCGTAAGCTTGCCGGATGTCCTCATAAACCTCTCCGGGATAGAGCATCACGGCGCAATGGGCGAGGCCGCACCAAGCAAATGAGAAAGCGCGCTCCAGCTTTCCGCGAAAGAGTTCCTCCATGTACGCCATGACCTCGTCCCGCTGCTTGACGCCCATGCGCACGAGGACTACCAGGGCATTTAACACTGCCGAGCGAACGTACTCATTACACGCCGGGTTTTCTATGATGCGTTTCAGCGCCTCCGTATCGCCATCAAATGTGGACGCCAGAATTCTATGGAGGTCCTCCGTCACGCTGTCTTCCAGCAAATCTTCCGGCGTCCGGCCGGGCAATTCGCAAAACCGCACAATCAACGGGAAGGCGCGCGTCTCCCGGAATTGCGCGAGCAAAAACATGGCATAGAGGTGGCCAAAGTAGACGTCTTCCCGGGCTTCCCCGGCCAGTTCCTCGGCGTTGGCCACCGTGTATTCCAGCATGTGCAGCAATTCCGGCGTGATCGCCTCCCGCTGTTCCACGGCCGCCTCAAGCGCTTCTCGAGGAAACGAACCCGCGTTCCGCTGTAAAGCCTTCACAATGTCCACGATGTCCATTGCCCTGACGTCCTTTCATCTGTTGTACGCGCTCCACCCCTTGCCGCCTCGCGCGTAGCCTACCACCCCGCCCCGGAAGCGAACAACCCGCCCAACGGCGGCGCTCCGGCGATTGGGATCGTTCCTTGATGGCCAGGCAAGGATTCCGCGCCAAGGAGATACATCCCCCTTGATCCCCGTCACAGGGGGAATTGTGCTTGAACGCGATCCCGGGGTATCGGCCGTCTCCCATCCGGCGTCTTTTGAATCCATGACGTTGGTCTAGCAGCGCCGTTAACTCCAAGCAGCGGCAAGTCAAGCGCGTGAAGCCGCACTCCGGTACATTTTGCGCTGACGAGGTACTCGTTCGCTGTTTACTCCTTGTTCTTTAGGTTCTTGATGGGCGGGCTCCACTCACTATCGCTTATTCCCGGGGCGGGGCGGCCCCAGACGCCTTTGGTGGGCTCGCCGCGAAGATGGCTGATGATAAGCCGTTGCGCGAGGTTGAGCCGGGGCAGAATGGCGTGAAACCCGGCCGCTCTGAGCAGTACTTTGTCGGCGATCTCCCAATATCCGAAGTCGTCTGGCCGAAGACACACGAGATTCTCCCGCCCGATGAAGCTTGCTTCGGCGCCGAGATACGGAACGGTCCCATCTCCCGTGAAGATGCGGCGTTGGGGGTCGCTATGCTCCCAGTCGTTCAGCCGGTGATCCCCGGTGAGGTTGAAGAACGGTTTACCGCCCTTCTTCTCGATTTTGAGCCGGACGCGCGTCTTGGAGTCCACGCCGACAAGGCATAGCCAGGCGTCCTGCTCAAGACCGGCTTGACCAAGCTTCAGGTTTTCCACGCGGCCGCGGTGTCCTTTCGCGCGTTGGAGGATGCCGCCAAGCAGCTCCTTGGCCTGGTTCTTGCGTTTCGTGACGTTGCCGCCTCGTAGGCCATGTAGACGAATGAACTCCGCCAGCGTCTTGATCACCCCTTCCTGCCACGTGTCGACCGAGTACAGATCGTTCGGCAGACTGGACGGGGTCTCAATCGCATCTTCGAAACTCGGGATTAGGTGGTACAGCGCCGGGGTCAGGCGCGCCGCGACACGGTCGGCGGAAACGGCCCGCACGTCGCCGTCCAGACTCGAGGTGCCTGTGATTACCTTTATGGGGGCCTCAAACGAACCGCGAAATGGGGTCCCCAGCGTCGCCACCTTTCCCACGGCCGCTTTCTCGCCAAGCCGCTGGAGATGGCCGGCTATGATAAGGCCGCCCATGGAATGCCCGACGAGATCCACTTTGGGGTCTTCCGCGTAGCCATCTTTGTGATAATGCTTCATCAGCTTCGTACGCGCGATCACTTCCTGCACGAAGGACTCCAGTTGCTCTTCGATAAGGTCAAGCGGATGCCGCCAATCGTACGGGAAGGGATACACAGGAACAGGCTTGTCACGGTTTTCCGTCAGATTGTGGCGAAGCTCGTGGATGAGGTGACCGTAGGCGGTCTTGAGTATCTCGTCGACTCCGATGCGGGCGGGTTCCTCGAGTTCGTATCGCAGGTCGTCCGGATGCAGGGTGAGGCGGCCATAGTCCTTGCTGCGCACGGCGGACCACAGAATCTCAGGCGCGACCTCATACTCATCGCGGAGCCCGCTGGCGGTTATCCCCGGGATGACGATGACAGGATTGGGAAGCGACATGGGGACCATTCCTCCCTCTTCAGACTGGAACGCATCATCGGTTTACAAGATTCTATTGGACTCCACCTCTAGCCTACGTCAAGTATAACCCCTATTGAACTGAATGCGTAGCGTTTGTGTTGCATCAGCAATACTTCGGCGCAATGGAAGAACATAAGGCGGTCAAGACGACGGCGTGGCGTGCGCCCTGCATACGGGTCCATGTATCATGACAGCCTGACAGCGGGCCCTCCCCGGCCTCTAGTGTCAAGCACATACCCATGCGTGGACGCGACTCGTGTTTGTGTTACGATCGTGTTTATCCTGTTTACTGAGTATCGGTTGCGCCCAAACTCAGAAACGACAGCCT
>JBKHFO010000260.1:0-4454 GCA_046540175.1 Candidatus Hydrogenedentota bacterium | reverse complement strand
GTTGCAGATCATATACTTCTGGTCGCCTTGGGCTTTCTGAAGCATGGCCCATTTAACGCCGGTGGGATACCCGGCCCCGCCGCGGCCGCCTAGTTCTGATTTTTTGACTTCATCAATAATCTTGTCTTTTTCGGGCATATTGAGGGCGTTCCACAGCGAGAAATATCCTCCCACCGCGATATACTCCTCAATATCTTCCGGATTGATCAGGCCCGCATTGCGCAATACTACTTTTTTCTGCCCCGTAAAGAAGGGGAGTTCATCCCAAAGCGGGACATTCTCCAGCTCTTCCTCGTAATCGTTATCACCGGTCATGTGGTCCATGACTCTGCGCATCTGGGCATGTTTTCTCGCCTTGCTTGGGCGGCCGTACTTGATGTGCCCCGTGAGGTGGTCCCACTCGTCAATCCGGCAGAGCGCCATAAGCGTGGGCAAACGGCCAGCGGCCACTTGGTCAACGATATAGTAGGCGTCATCCGGCGTCACACGCGAGAGAATCACCATGGGCTGCCCGGGTATGTAAACATTCACCAGCGGCTCCATGGCGCAATACCCGAAACAACCCACCGGCCCAAGGTGCGCCTCCACGCCCTTCTCGTCGAGCGCGGTCCGCAGAGCGTCATACACCGCTTGGGCGCCGTTGCCAAGGCCACAAGTGCCCATGCCCACGCCGATACGCGGACCACTGTGCAACAGTTTAGTCAAGCCTGTTTCACGAATATCGTTTAGTGTGTCTAGATCATCAATTCTCATCGTGCTTCTCTTTCTCTAGAAGGTCCCGCACTATACGGCGAAGATGCATGTCACTTATCCGTCCCTGAATCTCGCCGTCCACCAACGCCACCGGCGCCATGGCGCATTGGCCAACGCAGGCCACGGTGCGTATGGTCAGCCCACCATCCGGGGTTGTGAAAGAGCCATCGGCATCCGTGCCCGCGGCCCCGGCTTCCGCAAGTACACCGTCCATGAGCTGTTTGGCCCCCCGCGTATGGCAGGCCGTACCGGAACAAACCATCACCCCATGGCGTCCTTGAGGGCGAAGATTGAAGAATGAATAGAAAGTGGCGACGCTAAAGACCTGCGATGGCGCCAGCCCCTTGCGTCTAGCCACATATTCCAACGTTTCCGCCGGCAAATACTTCAAGGGATGCATACCTTGAAGGCGTTCCAGAATGGTTAAAACATCCCCTGTGTTACGGGTAAACCCTTCAATAACCTCATCGACCTGTTCGCGTGACAACGGTTTTTCTGGTGCAGAACCCATGAGCGTTTCCTTTGGTAACGGTGTATCGGCGGCCCCCCTTCAACGGAGCGGCCCGCCACCCTATGGATGTCAATCGCTTGTCTTTACGTCGAGGTTGGCGCTCGGCCGGCCTAGCCGGACACGGGCCCGCGCGCCAGTAATCGTTTGGCGGCTTCCACCGCATCACGCACACCCGCTTCCGCGGTGTCCGACAATGCCTCGCATGCCTCGAACGAACGGGCCGGCACGGCGATAAGCCATGCTTCAGGGTGCGCCTCGTATAGCGCCGCCGCCATAGCCAGCAAATCTTGCGGCCGGCCGGTGTGACCCACGCCAGGCTGATCGTTGCCTTCGCCGGCGTAAATGGGCTCGACCCGGATAGCCCCGTCCTTTACCGTGGAGCAAGCATCCACAAAAATCACCCGGTGCGTCTCGGCGATCCGTAACGCCAGTTCCGGCGTCAATTGGTGAATGTCCACAACCTCCACGCCGGGCGCGCCCTCGGCTTCCAGCGCCTGCGCCACGCGGCGTCCCGCCGCGTCATCGCCCAGCAGTTCGTTGCCCCAGCCGATGACCAGCCCCGCGGTCCCAGAGGCGTTAGGCGCGCGCTTTTTCATCCAACACGTTCCCTTGGGGGTCAAGGAGTTGAAGCTGCAACGCCATTTGGCCCAAGGCATGCGTTGAGCAGCTAAGACATGGATCGTAACACCGGATCACGGCCTCCACCCGATTCAACGCGCCCTCTTTGATTTGGTCGCCCTGGACGAATTTCTTGGCGGCTTGTGTGATACCCCGGTTCATGGCCAGGTTGTTGTGGCCGGTAGCGATAATTAAGTTGGACCATGCAATTTGCTCATTCTCATCAATCCGATAGTGATGGATAAGCGTGCCGCGGGGCGCTTCCGCCACCCCTACGCCCTCGTTGCGGCTGGGCCGCGCCTTGGCGCGCACGTTTGTGCTAAGGGCATCCGGATGATTCAATAGTTCGCGGGCCGTTTCAAGACAGTAAAGAATCTCGATGAGCCGCGCGTAATGGTAGTGGAAGGAGCTGAGCACGGCGCCATTCGAAAGCTTGCGAAATTCGGCCAGTTCTTTATCCGCGAGTTCGGTTCCGCAATGATCGGCGTTATTCAGCCGGGCCAATGGCCCCACGCGGTAGATACCGTTGGGGTAGCCTTGCGGCTTATAGAACGGCATCTTGAGATAGCTCCACGGCTCCACCGCCTCGCCGATATACTGGTCATACGCGGTGGGATCAAGCTGATCCGCCACGATGCCGCGCTCGGAATCCGTGAGGCGCAGGTGGCCGTCGTAAAGGTCCAGCCCGCCATCGGGCGCGGTTAAACTCAAGAAATGGGTAGGGAAATTCCCAAACGTGGCGATTTCGTCCTTGAACTCGTCCACCACGCCCCGCCACAGGTCCAGCGCCTGTTGGGTAATGTCGATGGCGCGGGGAATTCCCTCAAGAATCTTATCTCGGACCTCGGCAGTCAGGGGACTCGCGACGCCGCCCGGCGCCACCCAAGCGGGATGTATCCGGCGTCCGGCCAGCCATTCGATGATCTGTTGTCCAAACATGCGCAGCCAGATGCCTTCCTTGGCGATTTCAGGATGGGCTTGCGCGAGACCGAGCACGTGGCGCTTGGCGGGATCGGCGTCCATGCCCAGGAGAATATCGGGCGCGCTCAAATGAAAGAAGCTCAGCGCGTGCGACTGGACGGTTTGCCCCATGTGGAGGAGACGGCGCGCGCGATCGGCGGCTGGGGGAATACGCACGCCCAGCAAATCGTCGCATGCCTTGGCGGACGCCAAAAGATGGCTGATAGGGCAAATACCGCAGATGCGCGCGGTGATTCCCGGCATTTCATAATAGGGGCGGCCTTCGGTGAACTTCTCGAAGCCGCGAAACTGGGTGACATGAAAGCGGGCCTCGTCTACCTGGCCCTGGTCGTCCAACTGAATGGTGATTTTGGAGTGGCCCTCAATGCGGGTCACCGGATCTATCGTAATGGTTTTGCTCATAAGATGCTCTTTCCGTCGTGGTCAGCCAAAGCGAACGATGGTTCCCAAATGGGGGATGCGGCCGTCAAGTAAATCGCCGAGCACAGAGAAGATGTGGTCGGGATGGGGCGGACACCCCGGCACGTACAGGTCAATCGAAACCACCTCGTGCAAGGGGCGCGTGCGAGCCAGCAGCGGGGGAACATCTTCCTGGGGAATAGCCGGCTGCTCCGCTACGTTCTCTACATAAGCGCGCGAATAAAGGCTGTCCAGCGAGAAACTGTTGCGCATCGAGGGCACATTGCCCGTCACGGCGCAATCGCCCAGCGCGACCACGAGCTTCGAGCGTTCGCGCACCAAGCGGATCTTGTGCTCGTCTTCCTCGTTGGTAACGGCGCCTTCCACAATCGTCACATCCACATTCTCAGGGAATTCTTTTTGGTCCACCAGAGGACCATAGACCAAGTCAATGCGGTCGGCAATCTCAAGCAGGCGATGATCAATGTCCAGAAACGACATGTGGCAGCCGGAACACCCGTCCAGCCATATCGTCGCGATGCGCGCCTTTTGAGGGGGAGTACTCATACTAATCTCCTTGGATAGAGCAAAATTGTACTGAAGCTATAAAAAGATGCGCGCCAAATGACACGCGCCACATCCTGGAGGGGGCCGTTTTCAAGCTCGCCTAGTCCAGCTACGCTGCTTGCCCAAATCGTTCTCCGGCGGCCGGGAGCAATCAGCCAGATACTGCCGCGTGGGGTGTATACGCTTCGGTTGGCGCCCCCTGCGAGAGCAGTTCGTCCAAGCTTTGCCAAAGGCTGGAAGGCGTATCCTCCCTGTTAAGACGCATCAACGGTATGGCGGCCGCACGATCGAGGCGAAAGCGCCCCTGCTCCGCGGTGCAGAGAGGCCGCCCTTCCAAGTTTTTTAGGGGAACACTGCACTTAGGATAGCCTTAAGATAGCCGGAGTCCGGGCTGCATCCCCATTGGCGAACGAACAGAACTCCTCTATCCCGTCATGGGCCTGATGACCGCGGGCTCTGATGCTTCAGGGCGTCATTACCTGGAACACGGAGCAGCCATTCGAAATCGCCAGCCCTCATCCCAACGGAACGATTTGGTGACGCCGCTAGGGTTGCGCATGCACCATACGGCCCGAATCCGCCCAAGTAAATCGCCCAACACAAGGGACCACACTGAAACTAGGGG
>JBKHFO010000259.1:0-4528 GCA_046540175.1 Candidatus Hydrogenedentota bacterium | reverse complement strand
GGATTGGTGTAGAGGGCGAGGAGCGATGGACCGTGACAAGACAGCGTGGAAGAGACGAGATGGAGCGCCTTGACGGCGTGGGTAGCACCATCTTGCTCTGACCATGCCTTGTGCCGTATGCTTTTGCAATCAACCGCTAGCTACATGCTGTTGGCGGGAGAAGCCATCTAAATGCTTGAGAATAAAGGACGTAGCTATCCTTCTCTTGCCAACACGCCCCTAAAAGGGGCCTAAGTTCCGTTGTAAGACGCCGGCATGTCATGAAGCAAGGGAGAGAAGCCATGAATAGAGACAAAAGCGGTTCCAGAAGGGCGGGCTCCATCAGCCGCCGCCAGTTGCTCCGGTATGGAGCGGGTTTGGCGGGCTTGGCCGTAGCTGCTCGCCTCCCCAAAGCCGTTGGGGCGGAGCAGTCTTCCGGCGGCGCGGGCACGCCGAACATCGTTTACATCCTGGCCGACGACCTGGGCTGGGGCGATCCCAAGTGCTACAACCCGGATAGCCAGGTAGACACGCCTAACATCGACCGGCTCGCTTCGGAAGGAATGCGGCTGACGGACGCGCATTCCCCCTCGGCGGTATGCACGCCCACGCGCTACGGTACCTTGACGGGCCGTTACGCGTGGCGCACCCGCCTGGAAAGCGGCGTGCTGCAGGGGTATTCCCGCGCCCTCATCGAGCCGGACCGCCTCACGGCCGGCGGCTTGCTTCAGGAGGCGGGCTACCACACCGCGGGCGTGGGAAAGTGGCATCTTGGGTTCCAAGCGTATGATCCCGAGGAAGATGAGAACGTCGATTACGAGGAGCCCCTCACGCCCGGTCCCGTCACGCAAGGCTTCGACCAGTTCTTCGGCATCCCCGCGTCACTGGACTTTGAGCCCTATCTTTGGGTGGAAGACGATGCGCCCATCGCCCAGCCTACCGACGAGGTGGAGGCCAGCGCCCACCGGCGGGAAGACGGGGGCGGCTTCTGGCGGGAGGGCGCCATCGCGCCGGACTTCAAGCATATCGAAGTGCAGGGGGCTATCACCACGCGCTCTGTGCAGTACATTGAGGAGCGCGCCAAAGAGGCGCCGGACCAACCCTTCTTCCTCTACGTTCCCCTGGCCTCGCCCCACACGCCGTGGTTGCCCACGGCGCCGTTCCGAGGCGAAACGGATGCCGGGTACTATGGGGACTTCGTGAAGGAAGTTGATTGGAGCGTGGGGCAAATCTTGCACGCACTGGACCGTACAGGCGTGGCGGACGACACCCTCGTCATCGTCACCAGCGACAACGGCGCCCACTGGCCCGAAGCGGACATCGAGGAATACGGCCATCGCGCCAATGGACCTTGGCGGGGTCAGAAAGCCGACATCCACGAAGGCGGACACCGGGTACCCTTCATCGCGCGTTGGCCCGGCCGTATTCCGGCGGGTGTTGCGCGGGGCGACCTCTTCTGCCTCACGGACCTCATGGCGACCTTCGCCGCCATGCTGGATCGCGACGTGCCGGAGGATGCCGCCGAGGACTCCTATAACCAACTCCCCGTCTTGCTAGATGAAGCCCTTGACGAGCCCGTGCGCGAGGCGGTTGTCCACCATTCGCTGAACGGGACCTTCGCCATCCGCAAGGGGCCGTGGAAGCTCATTCCGGACAACCTTGGCTCGGGCGGTTTCACTAGCCCGCGACAAGAGGCCCCCGGCGAGGGCGATCCCGGCGGGCAACTCTACAATCTGGAGGAGGACCCTGCCGAAGAGCGCAATGTCCACGACGATCATCCCGAAGTGGTGGAGGAGCTGCGCGCCCTTTTGCAACAATACAAGGACACGGGCCGAAGCAGGCCGTAAGTGGGTATGCGCGTCTAATACCGGGCAAGCCGTCATTGGTGAAGTAGGGAACCCGTTTTTCGCGCGCCCGGTCATCCCGCGTTCACTACACGACCCCGCCCATAGGGCGCATCGCCCCGCAAATCGGAGCGATGCGCCCTCGAGTGCTCCCGCTTGATCCGGCTCCATGCATCGGGAAAGGTTGCCCGATCCTATTCCCCTGCTCAGCTTACACTATAATGCGGACGGCGGGACGCCTTCAGTTCCTGGTCAAATTGCTCCATCCGCTCTCGCAGCCGTTGCGCGACATCCGGATACGTCGCCGCAAGGTTGTTCGATTCGCCGAGGTCGATGGCGAGGTTGTACAGCTCCTCCGGGCCGTCTCCCGCTTGCCGGTATTTCCAGTGCCCCTCGCGCACCGCCTGCAACTCGTTACCGCGATAGTAGTAGAACGCGTCGTGCGGCGACCTTGCATCCGGATCGCCGGACATCAGCGGCCAGATGTTCTTCCCGTCGATGACGCGATCCTCCGGTAACTCGGCCCCAGCGAGGTAGGCGAACGTGGGCAGCAAATCGATCGTCGCGCCTACCTCGCTCTGAATCTCACCCGCCGGAATCCGGCCTGGCCAGCGCATGACGGTGGGGACACGGAACCCACCCTCGTAGGTCGAGAACTTCGCCGCTCGCAACGGGTCAGCGAAGCCGCCCCGGTTGCCGTCCAGATCCCAGGGTCCGTTATCCGTGGTATAGATTACCAGGGTATCCTCTTCGAGGCCGAGTTCCTCCAGCTTGTCAAGAATCCGGCCTGTGCTCCAGTCGAGTTCCTCGATGACGTCGCCGTACGGGCTATAGTCGCTCCGGCCTTCAAACTCCTCGGTGGTAAACAACGGAATGTGGGGCATCGCGTGCGGAATATAGACGAAAAACGGCTCGTTTTGGTGCTCCTCCATGAAGGAAATCGCTTCCTCCGTTGTCCGTTTCGTCAACTCCCGCTGATCAACGGGATATTCAACGACCTCCTCGTTGATCATGAGGGGCACATCATTCTTGCGGCGCTGCTCATCCGGCTCCCCGTCGCGTATCCACTCCTCGGTTGCTCCGTCGCGCAGGATGACGTCCTCCGCAAGCGGGGCGCGGGGGTCAATCCACATGTCGTTGCTATATGGCGTGCCCCAATAGTAGTCGAAGCCCTGCCGCGTCGGCAGAAGCTCGGGGTGATGCCCGAGGTGCCACTTGCCGATTATGGCCGTGGCGTACCCCTCTTCCTTCAGCAGGTCGGCGATGGTGACCTCGTCCGGATGCAGGCCGTGGTCGTCCCTTGGAAACAGCACACCCGGCAGGCTAACCCGCGGCGGATACGAACCGGTCAGCAGCGCCGCCCGCGATGGGCTGCAGACGGAGGCGCAGGAGTAGAAGTCGGTGAACTTCATGCCCTGGGCCGCCATGCGATCAATCTCGGGCGTCTCGAACTGGGTCGCCCCAAAAACGCCAAGATCGGAAAAGCCTTGATCGTCCGTGAAGATAAGAACAATGTTCGGTCGGCTTCCCCGGGCGCTTCGTTGCGGCTCCTCTGCCGGGTCCGCCGCGGCAAAGCTTGTCCCAGCCAACCCAACCAGGCCGGCGCCCATGGCCGCCCTCCCCAGAAACCGCCGCCGCGACATCTCCCCGCTTTGCATGGCTGTCTTTTTGTTTTCCTTCATTTTCTCACTCCCTCTCCGAAGTAAGGTTTCGCCGCGATTTATCGCCCGATAAGACCTTAGGTCTACGTAACAAACGGTTCTCAGCCAGCCGTCCTCCCTATGACCGGTAAGGAGGCCCCCTCATTGATGCGTCAACGTCACACCACACTATCGCATTTCCGGCGCATTATCCAAACCGCCGGTCTGTTCAACGCTTGGGGGGAAAGAAGCGCTTGGGCGCGTTGGCGGCGCCGCGTCCACGCCTTGGGCGCCCGTTGCAGATGGGGCGGATTGAGGACTTCACGGCGGACCCCTGATGATGCTCGAGACGCCCAACCCGGGAGCCGTGCGCTATCGGACAGGCTTTCATCGCCGAGGCCGTGCGGCGAAGACGGCGCCAGTTCCGGGCAGGCGGACGTCCCCGTTAGTCCTAGAACCCGCCCGGGCCGCCGGCCTCCGTCACTTCGGAGACAAGGCCTTCAATGAGGCCTTCGTCGGGGTGTTTTCGTAAATCCAGTTCAGGCACGCTTTTTGGCAGGTGTATGTGGTCCCATTCCGTCGCGCGAACAAACTGAACGGAGCCATCCAAGTACAACACGTTGCCTCCGCCGGGGATGTGCGGCTGAGTACCCCGGGCTTGGGAAGGTATCTCTCGTGCCTCGAACTCCGAAAGGTCATACGCCTCCAGATCAAGCGCCGCCAGCCGCTCGTCCGTGGCGCCGCCGGCGAGGTCCCACATCACCGGCCAACGGGGAACGGGCCGGGCCGCCGGGGGAATCTCGATGGGCCGCTCGGTATACATCCCGAAGTAGTCATAGGAATTCCGGTAACTTTGCACCTGGGCCAAATCGATGTTCGGCGGGATTCGATCGGGATCATCCGGGTCTTGTTCCTGAAAGCCCCCGTACGCACTGGACGGACACACCAGCAACTCGCGTTCGGTCAGATAATGCGTTACAAAGTATTGGTAGTCCTCGACCTCCAGCCCGCCCTCGCGCCAGGGCAGGCGGCCGTCATGCTCGCTCGCGTACAACCGCAACGCCA
>JBKHFO010000258.1:0-4531 GCA_046540175.1 Candidatus Hydrogenedentota bacterium | reverse complement strand
CCCCTCTCGGAGAAACCGGCTTCTCAATTTCAAGGCTCCCGGCTATACCGGCGATTTCCTGTTACCTATGCTTGCCCCGGATGCCGTAGGCGGCGCTTCCGGCCAGGGCCAACGTCAGCATGCCCAGCCCAAGAACGCCAGCCGCGGGAGCCTGCACTTCTTCCACGCGAAGCTCGATATCGAACTCTTGGGGAATCTCAAAATCGGGATGGTTCACCACCACGGTGTAGGTCCCGGCTTGCTCCACAGTGGTCTCGTCGATGAAGAAGCCATCGCCCGTTTCACCCTCGAGTTCCTCGTCTTCGAAGTACCATTGGAATGTGGCCTCTTCCTCGTAGTCCTCGTGAAGCTGCACAGGTCCGAACTCGGTAGAACCCTCCGGCGCGACGAACACGCGCGGATCAGGTGCCACTTCGATGGCGGCGTGTCCCGTCACGGGCAAGTCATCCGTCTCAACCCACTCGGCTGTTCCCGGCCCGTCAAACGAACCGTCATTCCCGGTCGGGGACAGATCTTGCACTGTGCCGCCCTCGCCGTCGTTCATCGGCCAGTAGCCCACAAGACCGGACTCGTCGCCCGTCAGGCGCTGAGTCATATTCGCCTCGATTTCGGACTGCGAACGGGCGTGATCCCAAACACGCACATCAGCCATCATGCCATTGAAGCTCTCGTCTGGCTCACGAGCGGCCCATCCTCCGCCAATCCGAAACGGTTCATCATCGCCCGTATCAAGATCGTACGAGTTACGCACCATCTCTTCTCCGTCGGCGTAGGTAATTGCTTCGGTTCCCGTGTAAACCTGCGCGAAATGGACCCACCGCTCCTCGGACGGATGGTCAAACTGACCCGGCATGCCGTAATAAGCAAAGTTCCAGCCGTCGACATCGCCTCTTGTTGCGGCAAACCATTCTTGTCCGTCTGCCCGGTTGCCCATGGACCATAGGGTTGCATTCCCATCGAACACCCGTGTATAGGCCCATCCCTCGACTGTCTTGGGCGCATCGCCGTCAATGCCAAAGTCCGACGCAAACACTCCCGTTTCCACCCAACTTGCCCCATCGAAATCCAGCACATTCTGTTGCGCGTCGGCCGCGCCCGCCATGAGCCCCGCCACGGCCAAAACCATGACCACACTACCCCTCGTTACGCCACTTCTCTTCCCCTTCATTATGGTGCTCCTTTCATCTGTTGCAGTCATGGCGGCTATTTGCCGCCGCCTCACTCTCAACACTAACGGCCGCGGAACGACACGGTCCTTCCTGCAGCCAACAACGCGAGACGCCCTAGTCCGATGCGCCGCGAGTTTCCAAAAGACTGTAACCTGTGGTTTTCTCTCACCGTTTATCCTGCCCCACTACGTGATTGTCCTTTGGATAGCAGTGTGAGTACCCGCCCTCGGGCGAATAACGCTTCAGCGCTTGTGGTTCACGTCTTCTCCTGACTTACGAGGCCTTTGAAAAACCTTTGTTCAATCGTTAAGCACAAAGCAATGGGTCAGTGCTCTTACCCTTGGGTCCGATCGCGCCATTCATCCAACGCCGCCTTGAGGCGATCCTCTTCATCCGGCCGCTCGCCGGCGAGATCGCGCTCTTCATACGGGTCTTCGGCGATGTTAAACAGCTCGAATTGGTCACTACCGTGGTCGATGAGTTTCCAATCGCCTTCCCGCAACGCCCACAGCCTGTTGCCATGATTCCAAAAGAGCTGCCGCGTCTCCACCGACGTCTCCTCGCCCGTTATGAGCGGCCAGAGGTCCACGCCTTCCAATTGCCAGTCCGGATCGGGCTCCCCGCCCCCTAACCGGATCAGCGTGGGCGCCCAGTCCGTCATCTGGGTGGGGGGTTCGATCACGCTGCCCCCTGGGATCTTGCCCGGCCAATTCACGAACGCGGGAACGCGAATGCCGCCCTCGTACACTTGGCCCTTCCAGCCCCGCAGCGGCGTGTTGTCGCCCAGGGTGGTGTGGGCGGCGTAGCGGCCGTTGTATTCGGTTTCCGGCGCACCCCAGCTTTCTTGGCCGCCATTGTCCGAGGAGAAGATGACCAAAGTGTTCTCCCGCTTGCCTGTCCGGTCGAGTGCGTCGATGACCTTGCCAATGCCGTCGTCCATGTGGGTTACGGCCGCGGCGAAGTGTTGCCGCCAGACATCGTCGAACACGTCCTCGTAGGGTTCAATCCATGACGGCGGCTCGTTGCACGGGAAGTGCGGCGCGTGGTGACAGAGAACGAGAAAGAACGGTTCATCGCCCGCGTCTTCGATGAGCCGCACGGCTTCCTCCGTGATCAAGTCCGTGACGTGGCCTCGCTCCTCAATGAACTCGTCGTTGCGGTGCCACGTCAGGTAATCGCCGAACTTGTAGCGGTGGGTGTAGGGATCAATTTGGCCGCGCAGATATCCATACGAGGTCTCGAAGCCATAGTTCAGCGGCCGATACTCCGGTTCGTCGCCGATGTGCCATTTGCCCACGATGTGCGTCTTGTAGCCGAGGTCTTGCAGTCCGAACGGCAAACGCATGTCTTCGGGCTGAACGTCGGTGGTGCTTCCCAGTGGCCCGAACACATTGAAGTGCGCGGGCTGGCGTCCCGTCAGAACGCCCACGCGTGTGGGGGAGCATGTCGGCGTAACGTAATGTTGCTCGAATGTGGCGCCCCCCTCGGCTAGGGCGTCGACGTTCGGCGTTTGGATTTCCGAGCCGTGATACCCCACGTCGTTCCACCCGATGTCGTCGGGCAGAATCATCACGATGTTAGGCTTGTCTGGATTGCCGGGGCTTTGCCCATGGGCTTGCCGTACGCTCGAACTCGCGGTCAGCCCGGCCACGCCTACGGCGGCCATCCCCTGCAAAAACTGGCGCCTGTTCACGGACATAAAAACTCCCTCTCTTTACCTTGCTCTAGCGGGCGGCCCTTGGCCCCATTCAAGGGCCGCCCCCTTGCGTGTGTACTCTTCTCTACCCCCTCAACATCCTTCTAGGATGAAGCGTCAAAGGGGACCTTTCGGCCAGTCACCTTTGACGCTCTTAGCCGCCGACAACAAAGGGCATGATATAGGGGGCTAAGTTACCGACCGCCCGTTCCGGATAGCCGTCCTCCGGCCGCAACGATTGGATGGGCGACCGTTCGCCGTAGCGAATGAACTCCACATGGCCGTCCATGAAGAGTACGTTAGCGCCTCCGGGCACGTGGTTGAAGTTGGCGATACTCGCGCGGTCCGAAGACATCACGTCATGTTCCGCTGCCTGTTCGCCCGGGCTCCAGGCGTCATACATCGTGGGAATGCTGCTTTGCGCTTCCGCTCCCGCAGCCGGATTGTTGATGTCCGTGATGAAGAACCGTTCGATTCCGTCCCGCAACCGCGCGTACATGTCCGGCATCTCGGAACCGTCGTCATCGAGATTATAATACCCCAGATCGAGACCGCCGCTAAATTGGGTTTGATGATACGAGTGCCTTGGTATGTCCACATGCCCCTTGTGCCACTGAATTACCACCCGGGTCCACTCCGAGGGCGCGCCGTAATTCTCGTGATCAGTCACAAAATCCCGCGGTGTGGGCACCTGGTCACTATAAACGAACACCCATTGTAAATGGTGAAGCAAATCCATCATCTGGGAGGTTGTCCGCGTCGCATATCCAGCGTACACGTAAGAGATTGGCTGCGACAAGAAGCCATTGTTGACCCACTGAGCATGGGGGTGGTCCTGGACCCCTTGCCGCTGCTGGAATTCAACCATCTCCTGAAACTGCGCCGCCACATCATCCTCTAGCCCGTAAATATCCGAGTGGGCGGTGCGGGAATCCGAGGGACACACCTTCAGGCTGACGTCCGTCCAGTAGTCGGGGTACAAAGAAAGGCCGTCAAAACCGGCGTACCCGCTACCCGCGGTGGATATGTGGTGGCTTTGTTGAGGGGGATACATCTCGCCCTGGCTTTCGTTGGCGTACATCGCGAAGATCTGCCCGAACTGGCGCAGGTTGTTGGCGCAACTCGCGCGCCGGGCCGCTTCCCGGGCTCGCGCCAGCGCTGGAAGCAAAATCGCCGCCAGGATGCCGATGATGGCGATCACCACCAGCAATTCAATCAGAGTAAAGCCTTTCTTTTTATCCTTCATGATTCCTTTTCCTTTGAAGTAGTGAACTTGCCTTCGGCTTACTTGCTCTTCTTTCTCCCCCTCCAAGTGCGGGCGGCCAACCCTTTGAGCGCCGACCATCTCCTCCATGCCGTTGTGCTGGAATATCGAACAATAACTTTAAGTTAACATAACCGGCTTATGGTGTCAATACCAAATAGCGGTGATTCGCAGTTATGTTTGAACACGCATAACTTATAGCGTATTAATATAAAAAGGCGTAAAGCAGGATTGCTTTTCCTCCGGGTTGGGCGGCGCCGCGGCTTCAGGAGAGGGGAATTCACCCCAAAGCGGGGCGCTTCTAAGGGGAAAGATCGGCTGGATGGGCGCGTGGGCATCGAGCGAAGCTTCGCGCCACGGGAGTCCTGATTGCACCCGCTTTTTCGGCATTGAACCCCGAAT
>JBKHFO010000257.1:0-4570 GCA_046540175.1 Candidatus Hydrogenedentota bacterium | reverse complement strand
TAATCTCCTGGACCTTCAAGATGTCGAGCCCATACGTTTCCGGCCCGAGCATGAACGTCAAGTACTTCCCCGCCAAGTGGGCGGTGTCTGTCCGAGTCTGTGCAGCTTCGGCCATATGCGCTTTCTCCTTTTTTTCTTCGCTGGTTGTGGTGCGGAATGGCGCGCAACCCACGGCCGGGGTTGCCCGCGCCGGGCGCCGGAGAATCCGGCGGCGTTCGCCCTCCGCCATCCACTTCAATGCTGAAGAAGGATGACGGCGCGCCGGCCACAGAACCATGAAGCGAAAACGCTGACCTCATATCGGCGTCGTCTGCTTGGTGTTCCCCGTTGCGCCCCTGGAAACCCAAGCAAGACTCACGCCAAATGATGCACAACCCATAACATGTTGTATACTAATGACTTACATTGGTTCTCCTCCCTATACTGTTTGGTCATCCGCACAATTTTGGACACGGTTTTCCAGCGCGCCGTCCAACTTCGTGCGGACACCGCTTTTCCAAGTCCGGATTTGTTATGGAATTGTGAGAATTTAGGGGGGCGGCTGGGAACGGGGGCGTCCACCCCCGTTCCAGACGCCTCACGTTCCATCAGAAGTCTCCGAAATCGCTATCGTCCAGCGGGAATGCGGATTCCGAAGAGGCCCCAGCATTGGCCGTCTGGCGCTTGGCGTACTGGCCGCCGCCGTTCACGCGTCCTCCGCCATGGCCATTGCCGTTGGTTCCGCCGTTGGGTTTGTGTTGTTGCGGGGCTTGGGCGGCGGCGTACTGACCGTTCTCATTGGCCGGGGCTTGGCTCCGCGTCGCCGCGCGCTGAGGCCGCTGCGCGCCGCGAGCACCATTGTGCGAGGCAGCGGAGCCAGCGCCTTTCACGACCTCGGTCAACGTATTCACCATCTGAAGCAACTCATGCGCCTGCGAGGTCAACTCCTCGCCCGCCGCCGCCGCCTCCTCGGCGTTACCCGCGTTGGTTTGCGTGACTTGGTCCATCTGGGCAACCGCCGTATTGATCTGCTCGATGCCTTGCGTCTGCTCGTTGCTCGCGGCGGAGACCTCGGCGATGAGCTGCGCCACGCGATCAATGGCGCCCGACACTTCGTTGAGCACCTTGCTCACGTCCTGCGACGCCGTCACGCCTTCCTGGGCGTTCTGCTGCGATCCCTCGATGAGCGCCGACGTGTTCCGCGCGGCCTCCGCGCTGCGCTGCGCCAGGTTGCGCACTTCCTCGGCCACCACGGCAAAGCCCTTGCCGGCGTCGCCCGCACGGGCCGCCTCGACCGCCGCGTTCAACGCCAGCAGGTTGGTTTGGAAAGCGATCTCGTCGATGGTCTGGATGATCTTGGCGGTCTCGTCCGACGAGGCCTTAATCTTCTCCATCGTGTTCAGCATTTCCTCCAGCGCCTTGCCGCCGCGCTGAGCGCCTTCGTGCGCTTCCCGCGCCGCCTTGTCGGCCTCGTTGGCGTTCTCGGAGTTTTGCCGCGTCATGCTCGCCATCTCCTCCAGCGAGGCCGAGCTTTCCTCTAGCGACGACGCCTGTTCGCTGGCGCCTTCCGCCAGGCTCTGCCCGGACTGCGCGACCTGATCCGCCGCCGAGGACACTTGGTCCGCGCCCGCGCTCAGGCTCTCGATGACGCGTTTGAGCGCGTTCGCGATCGACCGGCTAAGGAAGACGCCGAGTCCAATCGCCACAACTACCCCGATCACGATGGCGCCAATCATTATCATGTTGGCCCGCCCCACGGCGGTATGAGCGTCCGCCACGGCGTCTTCCGAATTGGTAGCGTTAACCTCGGCAAGTTGTTCCAGTACGCCCATCCCCGTTTCTTGAAGGGGCGCGATTTCCTTTGTGGCGAAGTCGTCCGCCTCATCGTAGCGATCCCGCGCGTTTTCCGCCTGCGCCACGAACTCGTCAAGCCCTTCGTCGTGGGTGGCCCGCGCGGCAGGGATCAACGTCTCCGCGAGAACTTCTTCCGCCGCCTCCCGATCGTCGGCTTCTACATGGTCGCGAATCGTGGCGACCGCGTTGTGGAACTCCCTGTGGGGCTCGTGTATTTGACTCAGCACGGCGTTGAATTCGGCGTTGTCGACCTCGGTCTCGGCCATCCACTGTCCAAATGAGCAGGCGGTGTGGTCGTCGCCACCCTCGAACGTCTCGCCCGTGCGCACCATTTGGTGCACTTGCTCGACAAGCGCGTAGTGGTTGCCCCGGAACTGCTCCATCTGGCTAAGAAAGCCATCCGGGTTGAGGATGCCTGTATCGTCCACGCGGTCCATCAAGTCGAAGAATGTGTTGTCTGCCTCAGCCCAGTCGGCGAGTACGCTCTCGAACTCGTTGCTGAGCCGGGTCTCCTCGTCCGTGGCGGAAAGAGCCGTGAACCGGTCCCACGCCTTGCGGTACCCGTCGCGGGCGCTGGCAAACTCCTCGCGCAACTCGGCGCGTTCATCCGCCGTAAGACGCGGGTTCTCAAGCGCGGTCATCACGAGGGCCAACTCTTTAATCGCTTCGGTGGTCGCGGTCAGCTCGATAAGCTGTGGCACGCGAACTTGGTCCATCTCCTTGATGTGTCCATCCATCTCGTTCAAGCCCTGTACGCCGACCACGCCGATCACCACGGCGATTGCCGCCACAAGCAGAAACCCCAGAACCAGTTTTGTGCTCAATGCCATGTGTGTAAACATTCTCGTGTCTCCTTTATCCATTGCGGTTTCGAGTTGAAATGAGATAGGACCTACTGATCGGGATCGGCGAAGGCGTGCCGCGCCAGCGTATCCACGTCGATGATGCATCCCAAGTCAAGCAGCAGCACCACCTTCTCGCCGATCTTGCCCATGCCGAGCAGATACGCGGCGTCCACCGACGCGCCGAGGTCCGGAGCGGGCTCGATGTTTTCCGCCCCGATACTCACGACCTCGGACACTTCGTCCACGATCAAGCCCATGGTGACGGACGAATCGCCCCGTTCCATCTCAACCACAATGATGCAGGTGCGCGCCGTATCCTCCCGGGAGGGCAATCCGAAGCGGGAGGCCAGATTCATCACGGGAATCACCTTTCCGCGCAGATTGATCACGCCCCGGATGGAATCCGGCGCCTTGGGGACACGAGTGATGGGCAACAGCCCAATAATCTCCTGGACCTTCAAGATGTCGAGCCCATACGTTTCCGGCCCGAGCATGAAAGTTAAATACTTCCCGGCCAGATTGGCCACTTCGCTTTCCGCCTTGCTAAGTTCTGGCATTAGGTTATCTCCTCTGTGTTGCCTTCCTCTGGAGAAAGGCGCATGGCGCGCTGGGTCACGGTGGCGCCGCCGCGCCGCCTTCTCGTGGGCCGGAAAAAGCAAGGAGCATGCCATTCTAATTACGGGGGTGTTCCAGCATTTCCATCGGTCTGGCCAATCGCGTATACTTACATTTCGCCTCCCTCATAAAACATGAATTATGCTTAATCCTTAACGGAACGACATAAGATCTTGCGCACGTGTGCGCAACGATTATGCGATAGTTGAGAATACGGTACCAATATGTTAACCTCATTGTCTTTGGTTCTCGTCTGTAGCTAGATAAGGGAAGGAGACTTTGTGTGCACAGACTCCAAGTGAAGGATTGCGAGACCGCGAAGCGGGAAATCCAGCAGGCCATACGCGCATCCAGGGAAGGACGGTATTGTCACCGCTTGCACGGGGTGCTTCTGGTCGCGTCGGGGCTCGGTTGTGGCGAAGTCGCGCGATTATTGGGATGCGGACGGCGCACTGTGCAATACTGGGTGCGGCAATACAACGAGCGTGGCCTGCCGGGCCTGCTGGAGGATGATCGGCCGGGACGTCCGCCCAAGCTAGGCCGCGAGACCCTGGCGCGTTTGGAAGCGGACCTGCAGCGCGAGCCAGCCGCGTTTGGGTATGACCGGCGGACGTGGGACAGTAATCTAGTGTGCTGGCATCTAAAACGACACTATGACGTTAACCTTGGACCCCGGCAATGTCAACGGCTGGTTCAATATGACGGAAAGGATCAATCCTAACCCGCGGGAGCGTACATTCTTGTTTGGCTCCCTGTCCCACATGATGGAACCGTCATGGAAGAACATGCGCACCCCTCTTCCATATTGAATGGCGTGGTGGTTCGGTATGGCCACGCGGGTTGCCGGGAGCGCGGGATGGACTGCTCGCTCCCGGCAACCGCCTCCCTCCGTGTCCACCCGCGCGCTTTCCCATGTCCGGGCCGTCATTATGCAAGGAAGGGCAATGGGACACCCTGCCGCGCGCCGATGCGTTGCGCACATGGTGCGCAGTGACTTAATCCTACCCGCACAACAACGCTTACCAGAAATATAGATCATAATAATAAGTGTAGTCATACCTCAAAAGCAAGCGTCCTGACGCATCGCGCCGCCGGATTGGCGGGTATGGCGCACAAAAACGTACAACGGCGGCACAAGAACGAACGGACCCTGCAACCGCGGGAGTAGCCCCCCTAAGAATGCGCATGGCGCCCAAGCCCGGGTCAACGGGGCTTGGGCGCCATTGGGGGTGGCCAAGGCCGGGCGGGCTATTGAATCCCGAGGACCTGGTTAATCA
>JBKHFO010000256.1:0-4603 GCA_046540175.1 Candidatus Hydrogenedentota bacterium | reverse complement strand
ATCGCCGGTATAGCCGGGAGCCTTGAAATTGAGAAGCCGGTTTCTCCGAGAGGGGGAAGCCGGCTTTTCGATTTCTCCAGAGGGGGAACTTCAGTAATAACGCTTTTTTTCAGCAGGCAAAAAAAAAACACGTGACGGCCTTAACCGTTTTTTAACTTGACACAAGCCGCATTCGGTGCTATCTTAAATCACCTATCCGGTTGTTCGGAGCATCGCCCAAGGGAATGTACCACCCCCGCCGAGGGTTTCCTACCCGTAAACGGTACCCGAGCAACCAAAGCGGCTAACCCGAAAGCGAACTAGTGTTTCAAAGGAAGAGGAATCATGAAGTACAAAAAGAACGGTTTCACCCTTATTGAGTTGCTGGTGGTGATCGCCATCATCGGCATCCTGGCGGCGATCCTGCTGCCTGCCCTGGCCCGCGCGCGCGAAGCGGCCCGGCGCGCAAGTTGCGCCAACAACTTGCGCCAGTTCGGCCAAATCTTCAAGATGTACGCCAACGAAAGCCAGGGCGAGCAGTATCCGCCCGGCCAGAATGCGTATCACACCAATTATTCCGGCATGAAAGGGTTCCGGGGCATATCGATATACCCGGACTACTGGACCGACATCAATTTGAAGATTTGTCCTTCGGACGCGCGTCCCGGCGATATCGGCCTTGAGGAGGACCTCAACGCCCAATTCGAGCGGATGAATCAGGTCGACCAGTGGAATGATGGGGGCTCCCGCGATGTGCAGGACGCGTTTTTGTCGCATCCCAATTCCTACGTCTACCTCGCTCACGCCACCCGCACCATCTCCCAGATCTGCGACTACATGAATGTCGAGCACCCCCTATACGGTCATGAGTATGTAAGTGACACCTTCGGGGGAACCCATTGGGAGCGCGGGGCCCCGGAGGAGTGGCCCGTCGTGGAAGTCAAGCGCGAAAAAGGCCACGACGACATCAACGCGGCGGCCAATCGCGAATTGGGGTATAACTACGATGGCACGCAATACAACTTGGACGACGACGGCGCGGCGCTGCCCGACACCTATGCCCGGTTGCGCGAGGGCATCGAACGCTTCTTCATCACCGACATCAATAACCCCGCGGCAGGCGCGGAAGCCCAGAGCAGCATCGCTGTGATGTTCGACTTCTTCGCCACCGAGGAGTTGCCGCCCTGGGGCGAGGACTGGGACAAGGCCGGCGGCGGCATGGGCACGACGCAACAGTTCAACCACGTGCCCGGCGGAAGCAACGCCCTGTTCATGGACGGCCATGTGGAGTTCATCCGCTACAACGATGACTATCCCATTCAGTGGCTCAGGCCAGAAGACGGATACCCCGAACGAGCGGCTGGCACGCAAGCCCACACCATCCTGCCCTTTGTCGGCGGATGGGGCTAATATAAGACGGAGCGCCACGGGTTGGGAGGGCCGGGTTTTATCCTCCCTCTCAACCCGCCGGCGTACGCTCGGTGAAGTTGGTTGTTGTACGTGTGGCGGGCCAAAGGGCTCGCGGCGTCTCAATAGAGCAAAGACACAATAGAGGACGTTGGAGGCGCGCGCCATGCCATGCCGCCAATTGGCGGCATTCCCTACGGATCGTTAGCTATTGGGCAACGGAAGTGGGTGGAGCGCACCGTAACCTGTGGTAAGGGAAGGAGTGTGTAACGATGTTCGAGCAAAGAATGAGTCTGTGTGCGAAGGGGTTGGTGGCGCTCGCCGTGATATGCGCGGCGGGGATGGCGCAAGCCGAGCCGCCAGGGTATTGGCTGCAATTCAGCGGCGGTAGTCACATCACGATTGATACGGGCGAGATTAGCTTGCCAACGACCATTGAACTCTGGGTGCACCCGATGTCGAACGACATCATCAGCCCCGTGGGCGGCCATCCGGATCATGCCGAGCTGCATTTCTATCGCCATGGTGACGGCTATTTCTACCTGTTCCAAACGGGGCCGGACGACGACCGCGAGATTCTCGAAGGATCCGCCGTGCCCACCGACGAGTGGCATCATCTCGCGCTCGTGGTGACCACCGACGGACGCAGCTTGTATGTGAATGGCGACCTGCAGGCTGAGGACGATTTTGAGGTGAATCCGCACCGCTTTGTGAGCATTGGGGCCCGCGAAGACGGTCAGTACCCGTGGAATGGCGGCATCAACGAGGTCCGCGTATGGGACACCGCCCGCTCGCAAACCGAAATCCAAGAGAATATGGATAGGTTGCTCTCGGGCGATGAGGATGGGTTAATCCACTACTGGCCCATGAACGAAGGCTCAGGGGATAGCATCGAGGATATCATTGGGGATGTTACGGGCTCCTTCGTCGATAATCCGGAGTGGCAAGGCGAGTCCGCGTTTGTAGATTCCTCCCCGGCATTGAACCCGCTGGTGGCCCCCGGAGACTCCGCGGATCTCGGACCTGTGCTGATTCACGAAGATTTCGAGGAAGAGGCCACATACCAATGGTACTTCGAAGGCGAGGAACTCGAGGATGAGACAGGCAACGGCGTGTTTATCGACGAGGCGACTGTGGATCAAGCGGGTAACTACAGCGTGGTGGTGAGCCACCCCGATTTCGCATACCCCATCGCGGAATACGATATGTCACTTCGCGTACAAGAAGCCCAATCCCCTGCGGCTGGCGCTTTGGGGCTCGGCGCGCTGGCGGGCGCATTGGCCCTGCTGGGCGGCATCCGGCGTATGCGTAGGTAACAAGGCAACACAAGTCTCCCGGGAGAACCGGGAACATCTAATAGAGAACGCCCGGTTTCCCGTAGTTTTGGGAAGCCGGGCGTTGTGTTGATCTCTTTGGCGCCACCCGAATCTTCTATCCCATCCTGAGCAATTTTTCGCTTTTTCTGCGCATACAGTGAACACTGCAGTATTTTGGGCTTGACATAACCAATGCAGTCCATGTTACTTTGCATTCATGTTGTTAAGTACACGATCCCCGTCATGCAGGAAACGGTTCGCGGCGGGAACGGGTGATCTCAATGAGGTGGTTGGAACGTACGGAACGAAGAAGGAGTAGAAGCAATGAACAAGAGAGCGAAAGTAATGCAGGCGGTGGTTGCGGGGCTGTGCATGGTCCTCGGTTTGTCGGTAGGGGCGCAGGTTCATGTCGTTCCCGGCGGGGCCGGCGACGAAGATGGCTCGGACTGGGACAACGCGTTCGCCAGCCTTCAAGATGCCGTTGACGCCGCGGCGGACGATGGCGGCGAAGTGTGGGTTGCGGAAGGTACGTATGAACTATCCGAGCCGGTGTCCTGGCCGGGAGACGTGGAAGGCTACGGTGGTTTTCCAGTCGGCGGCGACTTTGACGCTCGCGACCCCTGGGCTAACCCCACGGTGCTTGAGGGGGCGGACATAGGGGACCCGGGGGACCTCTCCGAGCATGCGGAAGGCGCCGTGATTTTCTTCAGCGGCGAAGACAGCACAGGGAATCGTCTCGACGGCTTCAGGATCGAAAACGCGGGTAGCAACCGGGGCGCCGTCTTGGTCGCCGCCGAAGACTCCGTCGAAAATGTGGAGGCCACCGTCGCTCAGTGTCATTTTGTAAATAACGAAGCGGACATGGGAGCCGCGATAACGGCCGACAATACCGCGACCTTGCACGTCGAGGATTGCATTTTCGAGGACAACTCAACAGGCAACTTGGGCGGCGCCATCCTCTACCGGTTCGAGACATCCGGAAGCATCACCAACAGCATATTCATGAACAACACCTCCGGAGACGGCGGAGGTGGCGGCAGCGCGATCTTTACGGACACCTCCGGTATCACGGTTGATTACTCCACGTTCACGGGCAACGTGGTTGACGGCGAAAACGGATACGTGATTAGAGGGGGATTCGAGGTCGCGGAGAGCATCATCTTTGGTAACGACCCCAACGACGTGGAGGAGTCGGACGACATAACGAATTCGATCCACGAAACGGACATTGACGAGGATCCCCTCTTCGTCGATGCCGAAGCCGGAGACCTTCGTTTGGGTGCAGGATCCCCCGCCATCGGCGCCGCGGACGACGATGGGAACCTGGGCGCGCGAGACTTGCCCGGCACGGGCTTAAGTCCCATCGAAGTCGCGCCTGATACGCGGGTATTCGTGGAACCGGAGGGATCTACTCAGCTTGGACCTGTGCTGCTTCGCGAGGAGTTCGAGGAAGACGCCACATTCCAATGGTTGTTCGAGGGCGAGGAACTCGAAGACGAGACGGGCGATGGCTTATCCATCGACGAGGCCACTGTGGAGCAAGCTGGGACCTACACCGTGATGGTGGACCATCCCGACCTTGATGCCCCCCAGGAGTTCGATATCGAGCTTCGCGTGGAAGAAGTGCAGGCCCCAGCAGCCGGCTTGCTAGGCTTGACGGCCGCGGGCGGCGCGATTGCGTTGGCGGGCTGGGCCCGCACCCGGCGCAAGCGTCAATAGAATCCGCTGACCGCCGGCTTGAACGGCCCCAACGCAAGAGGCCTCGTGGCCTGTGCGAAGTAGAATGAAGCATCGCCCGGTTATCCCGTGCTATTGGGAAACCGGGCGTTCTTTGCGTCCCCCCACTTCTCTCCCGGCAACCCGTCACATGCCGCTTCTTTCAATCTAAATCCTATGGAGTA
>JBKHFO010000255.1:0-4606 GCA_046540175.1 Candidatus Hydrogenedentota bacterium | reverse complement strand
CAAAGCGGAGTCCTTTTATCATGACCCAACAGACAACCGTGGCAATCGTGGGCGGCGGAATAACGGGGCTCTGCGCGGGGTTCTACGCAGCGGAACGTTTTGGCCGGGACGAGGTCCTGGTCCTGGAAGCCTCGGACAGACCCGGCGGCACGGTGACCACGGAGCGAAGCGACGGGTTCGTCTTCGATTGCGGCCCCAACGGTTTTTTGGACCGCGAGCCCCGGATGTTGGAATGGATCGAGGCCTTGGGTCTTTCGGACGAGTTGGTTCGCGCCAACACCGCCGCCGCACGCCGCTTCATCCTTAAAAACGAGCGGCTGATGGAAGTGAAACCGCCGCCGGCGTTCCTTTGCTCGCCCTTGTTGAGCGTGCGCGGGCGGTTGCGCCTGCTCAAAGAGCCCTTTGCGCCGCCCCCTCCGGAGGAAGGAACGCCCGAGACCATCCACGAGTTCGCCGCACGCCGCATAGGTCCCGAGGCGGCGGAGATGCTTGTCGGCCCGATGGTGAGCGGGGTGTTCGGGGGCGATGCCCGCATCCTTTCCCTCCAGCACTGCTTTCCGCGCATGCGGGCCATGGAACGCGAGCACGGCAGCTTGACGAAGGCCATGCTCGCCCGCCGGCGGAACGCCTCCAAGAAGAAGGGATCGCCCATGGGGCCGGGGGGCGTGTTGACGACGTTGAAAGGCGGGATAGGGACCTTGCCCGAGCGGGCGGCGGAGCGCCTCGGCGACAGCGTGCGCACAGGCTGCGAGGTGACCCTTGTGGAGTCCGCGCCCGCCGGCGGCTTTAGGATTTATACCGCCGAAGGAGACGCGGTGGAGTCCCGGTATCTCGTGGTGGCGGCGCCGGCCCATGCCGCGGCGGATTTCCTCCAGGGGCTGGACGGCGCGACCGCCTCGGCCCTTGGCCAGACGCCGTATGCCGCGCTCACCGTGGTCTGCACGGCGTACCGGCGGGAAGACGTGGCGCACCCCTTGGACGGCTTCGGTTTCCTGGCGCCCCGAAACCAGGGCGAACGGATTCTGGGCTGTATCTGGACCTCCACCCTGTTTCCAGAACAAGCCCCGGGGGACTGGGTTCTCCTGCGCACGATGATCGGCGGATACGGTGATCCCGGGGCGGCGCAGTGTAGCGATCAGGAGCTGTTGGACATCATTCGCGAAGACCTGCATTCGCTCCTGGCGATTGAAGGCGACCCCGCGCTTTATCGCATCTACCGGTGGCCATGGGCTATTCCCCAGTACACCGTGGAGCATGGCAAGCTCTTGGAGGCGGCTGAACGCGCGGAAGCGGCTTTCCCCGGCCTGTTTCTCGCGGGCAACGCCTACCGGGGGGTGGGCATGAACGATTGTGTAGTATCGGCGCGAAACGCTATCGAACGCCTCGAAGCGTTGCACGGCGTCGATAAGGAAAGGGCGTAGCCAATTGAAAGCGCGCGGTAGTTCGTGAGACAATTGTTTCGTAAGGTGATCTCGTCTTAAGTGCGGTAACGGGCGCACTTTGATCTCGCCTCCGAATAATCTGATCCAAACCGCCGGATAACTTCCCGAACACGCGCCGCTTCCCCTTAAGCCGGCAACAGGGACAACGAATTCATGACGATCTTTTCCAAGGACAACATAGTTTTTCATAATGAGGCAAACGGCGGCGTCACGCGTGAGCCGTTTCCCAACGCGCGCAAAATCTACGTACAAGGCAGCCACCCCTCGATCCAGGTGCCCATGCGCGAGATCGAGCAAGCTCCAACGCGGGCCCGGCGGACCGATGGAGACGCCGCGGCGGAAGCTAACCCGCCCCTCACCGTCTACGACACCAGCGGCCCGTATACGGATCCCGATATCGGCATTGATCTGCGGCGCGGGCTTCCGCCTCAGCGGCGCGAGTGGATCGTCCAGCGGGGCGATGTCGAGGAATTGGAGGGCGTGTCGTCCAGGTATGGCCGCAGCCGGATGGAGGATCCCAACCTGCAGGCCATCCGCTTTCCCGAGCCGCCCAATCCCTTGAGGGCGAAAGCGGCGGCGCGCGTCACTCAGATGCATTACGCCCGGCGCGGCGTGGTCACGCCCGAGATGGAATACATCGCCATCCGCGAGAACATGCGGCTGGAGGAGGTGAGGGAGGACCTCAAGAAACAGCATCCCGGCGTGGATTGGGGCGCGTCGCTGCCCGAGGCGATCACGCCTGAGTTCGTCCGCGATGAAGTGGCCCGCGGCCGCGCGATTATCCCCGCCAACATCAACCACCCCGAACTCGAGCCCATGATCATCGGGCGCAGTTTCCTGGTGAAGATCAACGCCAACATCGGCAACAGCGCCGTCACCAGTTCCATCGAAGAAGAAGTGGAAAAAATGGTGTGGTCCATTCGCTGGGGCGCGGACACCGTCATGGACCTGTCCACGGGCGCCAATATTCACGAGACCCGGGAGTGGATCATCCGCAATTCGCCGGTCCCCATCGGCACGGTGCCCATCTACCAGGCGCTGGAGAAGGTGGATGGCAGGCCCGAGGCCTTGACGTGGGAGGTGTTCCGCGACACGCTCATCGAGCAAGCCGAGCAGGGCGTGGACTACTTCACCATTCACGCGGGCGTGCTGTTGCGCTACGTCCCGCTTACCGCCAACCGCATGACCGGCATCGTCAGCCGGGGCGGCTCGATCATGGCGAAGTGGTGTTTGGCCCATCATCAGGAGAATTTCCTTTATACCCATTGGGACGATATTTGCGAGATCATGGCCGCCTATGACATCGCGTTCTCGATTGGCGACGGCTTGCGGCCCGGCTCCATCGCCGACGCCAACGACGAAGCCCAGTTCGCCGAACTCAAGACCCAGGGCGAACTCACGCGCCGGGCGTGGGACTTCGATGTGCAGGTCATGAACGAGGGCCCCGGCCATGTCCCCATGCACATGATCAAGGAGAACATGGACAAGCAGCTCGAATGGTGCGGCGAGGCCCCCTTCTACACCCTGGGACCGCTGACCACCGATGTGGGGGCAGGGTACGACCACATCACCTCATCCATTGGCGCCGCCATGATCGGCTGGTTCGGCACGGCCATGCTCTGCTACGTGACGCCCAAGGAGCACCTGGGCTTGCCCAACCGCGGCGACGTCCGGGAAGGAGTCATCGCGTACAAGATCGCCGCGCACGCCGCCGACCTGGCGAAGGGCCATCCCGGCGCGCAAGTCCGGGACAACGCCGTGAGCAAGGCCCGCTTTGAGTTCCGCTGGGAAGACCAGTTCAACCTGGGGCTTGATCCCGAACGGGCCCGCTCCTATCACGACGAGACCCTGCCCGCCGAGGGCGCCAAGCTCGCCCATTTCTGCTCGATGTGTGGCCCGAAATTCTGCTCGATGGAAATCAGCCAGCAAGTCCGCGAGTATGCCAATGAACGTGGAGTCGATCCCGACTCCGTCCGTCAAGAGGGCATGGACGCGAAGGCTAAGGAGTTCCGGAAAAAGGGCGCGGATCTCTATCAGCCGCCTGAGGAGTAAGCATGTGGCAAATTGCTGGCTCCTGTGTCTCTTGATTGGTTCAGCGGTTTTCGGAGGGGGCATCCGCAAGCGAATAGCGTGAACCGTCGTCCCCGGCAGGATCATCGAATGCGTCTGGCGCCAATTCGTATTGGCCCGGGGCCTCCCCAACGCCTGTCAATCCGATGGGATGCCTGCCGCTACTTGTCAAGTCCATAATTCTTGTTCGGGGCGCGCCCCCACGTGCTGGCCGTTAACGAGGGACTTGGCTTTTGAGATTGCATCTTGCGTTGAGCCGGGGTATAATCGCTAACACTATAACCAACAGGATTCGACTTTTTAAGGAGAATGAAGATGCGATATGGGATTTTGGCGGGCCTGCTGATTGCAATGGGTGCAGGACTTGCGGGATGCGGCCATTTGTCAGGCCAGACGGGCAGTATGGACGCCGAGGGGATGCTGGCGCACAATGTGTATTTCACACTTCAGGATAACGCCGAGGCCGAGCAGGAAGCGCTTGTCCAGGATTGTATTGATTATCTCAAGGACCAGCCGGGGGTCGTGTTCTTTGCGGCCGGGACACTGGCCGAGGAGTACGATCGTCCGGTCAACGTGACCGATTTTGACGTGAGCCTGCATATCGTGTTTGACAGCCCCGCCAGCCATGACCGTTATCAAGACGACGAGGACCATCTGACGTTTATCGAACGGAACGAAGACAACTGGGAGTCGGTGCAGGTGTTTGATTCCATGGTGGAGCAGTGAGTTCTGTCCCCCCAACCTTGACCAGCTAGCCGGGCCGAACAATGCATCCCAGAGTGGGTGAGGGGATGGGAATGATGTACGCCCAGCCGTCCCGAAGCCCACTCTCCGGGTTCGGCTGGGGACATCCCCCGTCCTTTGGGCCACCCCCTTAAAAGGGGGAATTATTCGCCCTATTCCCTATCAATTCCCCCAAGAATTAAGTGAAACTCATCCATCCCGCACTCTCCTATCCTCCTTCTGCACGCTCCCCTTTCCACCCCGCATACCTTCACCGTCTTTGGCCACACCCTCCCCGCATTTCCCGCACCTCCCCCCACCGTCCTTCCCGCGAACGCGGGAATCCAGCCCCCTCGGCCAACACGTCACGT
>JBKHFO010000254.1:0-4615 GCA_046540175.1 Candidatus Hydrogenedentota bacterium | reverse complement strand
ACGCCGTAACCTTGGGCAACCATACGTGGCGCAAAAAGGAATTGGTTGGGGCTATAGACAGCTATTCCACGGTGGTCCGGCCAGCGAATTATCCCGCGGACGTTCCAGGGAAGGGCAGCGTGCTCATTCGCACCGCGGCCGGTTACTCCCTCGCGGTGGTTAACCTCATCGGACGGGTGTACATGGACCCCGTGGACTGCCCTTTTGTCCGGGGCCGCGCGGAAGTGGAGCGTGTTCGGGAACGGACACCGCTCGTGCTGGTGGATTTCCACGCCGAGGCCACCGCCGAGAAAGTAGCCATGGGCTGGCATCTCGACGGGCAATGCACCGCCGTGGTGGGCACGCACACCCATATCCCCACGGCCGATGACCGCGTCCTTCCCGGCGGAACCGCCTATATCACGGACGTGGGGATGACAGGGCCCATGGATAGCGTCATCGGCATGGAGCGCGAACGGGTGCTTCACCGCTTCTTGACGGGGATGCCCGTCGAGTTCCGCGTGGCGAATGAACGGCCCGTGCTATGCGGCGTGGTCATTGAGGCGGACCACGAGAGCGGCATGGCCACGAGCATCGAACGGGTGATGTGCGGCGCTGATTAGCTCGCCGGGGGAGCAGGCCCGCGCATACGCAGAGATGACCCAAGGACAACCAACGGAGCTTCCGGTTAGTTATGTATTTCAAGCGGCTTGAGTTGACCGGTTTTAAGTCTTTCGCCGAACGCACCCTGGTCGAGCTGGAGCCCGGCATTACCGCCATCGTCGGTCCCAACGGCTGTGGCAAGAGCAACATCCTGGACGCGCTTCGCTGGGCTTTGGGGGAACAAAGCGCCAAGGAACTGCGCGGCGGCAACATGCACGACGTCATCTTCAACGGCAGCGAGACCCGCAGCCCCATGGGCATGTCGGAGGTTTCCGCCGTTTTTGACAACGCCAACGGCCAGCTCCCCGTGGATTTCGCCGAAGTAGAGATCACCCGCCGCGTATACCGCTCGGGCGAGAGCGAATACCTGATCAACAAGGCCCCTTGCCGCCTTAAGGACATCCAGGAAATGCTGATGGACACGGGCATCAGCACCCAGGCCTACTCGATGGTGGGCCAGGGCAAGATGGACATGATCATCAGCTCCAAACCGGAAGACCGGCGGGCCTTGTTCGAAGAAGCGGCCGGGGTCATCAAATACAAGAACCGTAAGCGCGTGGCGATGCGCAAGTTGGACTCCGCCGAGCAAAACCTTCTGCGGCTGCACGACATCATCGCCGAAGTCCAACGGCAAATGCGCAGCCTCAAGCGGCAAGTCAACGCGGCCATCCGGTATAAGGAACTGAGCGCGCAGCTTCGCGACCTTGAAATCCGGGCGGCGTGGCTCCGGTTTAAGCAGCTCACGGCGGGGATTCGCCAGATGCAGGCCGATTACACCGTGGCCAGCGACGTTTATGAACGCATCGGGGGGGAGATTGAGCGGCTGGAGCACGAACACGAAGCCCTCGGCCTGAAGCGCCTTGAATCCGACCGGGCGGTCTCGGCCCGGCGCGACGAAGTACAGGGCGTCGATTCGGAAATCGAGAAGCTTGAGCGCGAGATCGCCCTGCAACGTCAGCAGCTGGATTTCTCCGGTGAACAGATTGACCAAGCCCATACCGAACGGGAAAACCTGCTCACCCGGTCCTCCAACGCCCTCGCCGAGGCGGAAGCCGCCGAAGCCCGGGCGGAAAACGCGGCGCAAGAAGTGGAGCAGGCCGCGGCCGAGGTGGAGGCCAAGCAGGCCGAGTACGCCCGCATCGAGGAGCAAGTCCAGGAAGCCGAGCAGCAATATGAGGCCATGCGGGCCGACGCCGTGGCCAGCATGAACGACCGTAACCGCGTCCAGACGGAAGCCGAAACCTTGCGGACGAATCTGGATCACGTCGATAAGCAGGTCGCCGCCATCGACGAGCAGCGGCGCAACGAAGACGCCCGCCGTGAGGATCTCGTGCGCCAGATGCAGCAGGCGGAAAACCGTCAGCACGAGCAGCAGGAGGCCCTCGCCCGCTTGGAGGCCGATCGCGAACAGCTCACCGCGGAACAAGAAGCGGCGGCGGCCGAACTCCGCAAAGTGGACGAGAACTGGCAGAACCTCCGCGAAAAGAAGAGCAGCCAGGAAGCGCGCCTCAATTCCTTACGCGAATTGCGCGACAGTTATGAAGGTTTCGCGGCGGGCGTGCGCGCGGTCATGCAGGCCCACGGAAAAGGGAAAGGCGGTTTGGACGGCGTCATCGGCCCCGTGGGCGACCTCCTCTCCACACAGAAGAAATTCGAGCAGGCGGTCGAAGCAGCCCTCGGCGGAAGCATCAACAACGTCGTGGTCGACAACGCCGACTCCGCCAAGGCCGCCGTGAATTACCTCAAGAACAACCGCGCGGGCCGCGTTACCTTCCTCCCCCTCGACATCATCCGCGGCGGAATCCGCGACGAGAGCCGCGCGCTTGAAGGGCAGAAAGGCGTCATCGGCCTCGCGATCAACGTCGTCGAATACGATTCCCGCATCCGCAACGCCGTCGAGTACCTCTTGCAAAGCACCGTCATCGTCGAGACCCTCGACGACACCATTCGCATCGCCCGCGAGATGCGGCGCTATCCCCGGCTCGTGACGCTCGAAGGCGAAGTCGTCACCTCGGCGGGCGCGGTCACCGGCGGGCGGACGCGCCATGAAAGCCGGGGGCTCCTAGGCCGAAGCGCCGAGATCGCCGAACTCGAGGACTATGTCGCCGGGGCCGAAAACGAACTCAACGCCTTCCAAAAGCGGCGCGCGCAATTGGCTGAAACCATCCAGCAACAGCGCGACCGCATCGCCACGCTGCAACAGGAAGAAAGCGCCACGCGCAAGGCCTTGAACGACACCGGGGTCAAGATCGCCCAATTGTCGACGGAACTCGACAACCTGAAACAGTCGGCGAACACCCTGGAACAGCAACGGCACACCCTCCTGGAGCGCCGCGCCGAACTCGCCCAAAAGCTTGAGACCGCCCTTGCCGAGGTGAGCAACCTCGACAGCACCGACGAGGCCCTTCAGACTCGCATCGCCGAGGCCCAGGAAGCGGCCAACCAGGCCCGGCAGACCTTGGCCGCCTGCGGTAAAGCCCTCTCCGACCTGCGCGTGCGGCACGCCGAGTTGACGCAGCGGTGCGAGGAAGCCCGGCGCGAAGCCCAGCGCCTCCGGCAAGAGCGTGACAATGCCGTGGCCGAGGCGGAGAAGCGCCAGAACACCGCGGGCGATTTGCAAGAGCGCCAGGGCGAGTTGCAGGAAGCGATTGAAGCGAATCAGCAGCGGCTTCAAGAACTCCAGGCCACGCGCGAGGCGGCGCGCCAACGGGCCCAAGAAGCCGAGGGAGCCCGGCGGCAGCTATTGGACGAGACGGACGCCCTTGAAAAACGCCTGCGGGCCTTGCGCGAGGTGAGCCGGGAGGCCCAAGCCCGCGCGCACAGTCTCGAGATGACGTTGGCCAAGGATGAAGACCGCGTCACGTATTTCGAGCAACGCATTCGCGACGAGTACGAACTTGAGCTGCAAACGCTCTCGGCGGAGGATGTGGGCACGGACGAGTACGATGACGCAACGCGGGAAGAGCAGGTCGCCGATCTCCGCAATAAACTCCACCGCATGGGCGATGTAAACCTCACCGCCATCGAGGAATACGACACACTCGAAAAACGCTATGATTTCCTTGTCTCCCAAGCTCAGGACCTCGAGAAAGCGCGGGAAACGCTGATGTCGGTGGTGGCCCGGAGCGACAAGATGATCCGGGAGATGTTCCTGGAGACCTTCCGGAGCGTGGCCGAGAACTTCCGCGTCTACTTCCGCCAGCTCTTCAGCGGCGGCCAGGCTCGCATCTACCTCATGAACGAGGACGATCCCCTCGACAGCGGCATAGAGATCGAGGCCCGCCCCCCCGGCAAGAAGCCGCAGTCCATCAGCGTCCTCTCCGGCGGAGAAAAGGCGCTCACGGCCATCGCCCTGCTCTTCAGCATCTTCAAGGCCAAGCCCAGCCCCTTCTGTGTGCTTGACGAAGTGGACGCGCCCCTCGACGACGCCAACATCGGCCGATTCCTGAGCCTCCTCAACGAGTTCACCGGCCAGAGCCAGTTCGTGGTCATCACCCACAACAAACAGACGATGGCCGCCGCCGGCGCACTCTACGGCGTCACCATGCAGGAGCGAGGCGTCTCCGAGTTGGTGTCCGTGCGCTTCGACGAGGCCCCCACCGCCGAGTCCGCGGCGTAAGGGTGCTGCACCAATTCAGCAACTCCCGGTGGACCGTGCGGCACGCCGCCTGAAAGGGTCGCCCACGGCGTGGACGACGCCGGCTTTACCTGAGCGCTATCCGGATAGCCATTGGGCGTCGCAATCCGGACTCGCTTCCCCCATAGTACTCCTCTGACCATTGCTATTCTAAAAAAAGACAGCTATGCCGTTCACGCCGGCAAGGACCACAAGCCTGAGCTTCAAGATCCCAGCCCGAAGGGCTTGAAACACTATAGCCCAGGGCAATCGCCCTGGGCATTCGAGGAAGCTCATTTGCAGCAGCCCTGAAAGGGCGTAACATAGGCTCGCAGCCACCTGTAACGCCCTTTCAGG
>JBKHFO010000253.1:0-4621 GCA_046540175.1 Candidatus Hydrogenedentota bacterium | reverse complement strand
ATGTATTTCCGCACCCTATATCAATACTGCCGCAAGAATTGGCGATTCGTGTTAGGAATCGCGGGCGCCGCCGCGCTCTTGGCGGCGTTAGCCTTGGCGGTCATCGATTGGCGCAGGCCGGAAGAGCCCGCGGCGGCGCCGGAACAGGAAGCGCCTGGGCTGCGCGAGGGGCGCTGGGACGCGCTTCGCCGAATTCCCGAGCGGACGGCGTGGATGGCGCGCTTGGCGGAAGCCCATATCGAAGCGCGGGAGCGCGACCCGGGAGACATGACCGCCCTCATGGAGGCCGCTCCGGCGGAAAGCGCGCTAGCCGCCGTGGCGCCCACGGTCCGGCAGGCCTTCACCGAACCGCTCCGCTGGACGGGGCATGAGGCAGATGTCATGGCGCAGTGGGTTCCCTTGCTGTTTGGAGACGGCGCCGGCTTGGAGGACGCCCTTGCCCGCTACGGCATTGTGGGGGACTCCCCGGCTGCCGTGTTCGTGGACGCGGGACCGGAAGGATTCTCCGCGGCGCTTGTGCTGGCGTGCGAGGATTTCGGCGCCTTCGTCCGGGCCTTCGCGGATTCCTTGGGAGCGGAAGACGGCCTGGAGCTTGATGCCGGCGCCAACGGCCGGGCGCATCTTCCCGCGGATTGGGTGGCGTTGGACGCGTCCCCTTGGGTCGTGTTGGGGCGGAATGGCGGCTGGCTGGATACGGTGGAACGCGGGTTGACCTGGGCGAGGCGGGAGGCCGCCGATTCCGAGACCGAGCCTGAGCCCGGCGCATGGGCCGTGCGCGTTCAGGCTAGTCAGTTGGCGGCGAGTCCCCTGCCGTCATGGCTTACGCTCATGCTGGCCCAAGCCATCCCCGGCCCCGGCGGGAACGCATCCCGCCAGGCCAGCCCGCCCCTGCGGCCATCCCCCGAAGCGGACCGTCCCTGGGCCTATCTCCAGTTTGGTCTGGACGAGGGACAAGCGTTGACCTTTGAACAGCGTCAGGTTGGGGAGGCTGGCGAATCCTCCGCGAGCACTCAGGGGGCAAATGAACCGTCTACTGAAAGCCGGCACGATGCCGGCGGTACGATGAAGCAGCCATCGCCCGTGCTCTTGAATATGGGCGCTCACACTCCTGGTTTGTTGCGCGAAACGTTGGTGGCCGGGACCGAACGGCATAATGATCCGCTCACGGAGCACCACGTGGATCGCATCGCTCAAGCGCTTAGCGGTCCCCTACAGTTACGGGTTCATGAAACCGCCGAGGGCCCCGCGTTAACCGTCACCGCCCAGGTGGAGGATGGCGAGGCCGTGCTGGATGGGCTGCGCTGGCTGTTGCCCCCTGCGTCCGCCGCCGAAAACGGGTTTGGCGAGGGCGTGGATGGAGCGATCGCAGTCCGGGAGAGCGGCCACACCTTCTACATAGTGGCGAGTCCCACGGTGGTCCATTTCTCGACGGACTACGCCTCGGCGATGACCATCGACCGGGATTTCCTTGAACGCGATCAGCGGCCCTCGTTCCATTTCGACGCGGACACCGCCCATGAGTTGTTGACCCAGATGCGGGAACCGGGCGAAGGCGCATTCCTCTCGCCCTTTTTGGACGCTTTGTCCGCCTTGGCGAATCGCATGGCCCAAATTCGGTATCATGCAGACCCGGAAACGGGCGAAAGCTTCATCGCTGTTACCCGGCGCGCGCCTGCACCGTAGCGTGGATAGATGACATGAAGGATAGGGAAAGGAGCGAAATGATGAGGAGCGCACGGAACAACGGACCTTGGGTGTTGGCGGCATTGGCCGGCCTGTTGATTATCGGAGGCGCGGCTTACGCGCTTGATCCGGAAGGGCTTCCCGTTCTGGAGCCGGATGAGGCGGTCACCGCGGACGACAACGCGTGGCCGCACTTCAACTGGGTCTCGTTCGACCAAGACAAGGTGGTGAGCCTGAACGGATATCAGTACGGCGTCTATTGGGACGCGGACCGCCTCCTCACCGTGGCCCGGCGCGATCTCGATAACGGAAGCGTGGATATCCTCCGGTTTGATGAATATGTGCTAGCGGAAGGAATATCGGAATCCCAACAGCGGAACGCCCACCGCAACACCGTCGTGGGCATGAGTCCGGGCGACGGGCGCCTGCATCTCAGTTGGGATCATCACAACAACGACCTCAATTACACGCGCAGCCGGCCGGGCTTCCTGACCAATCCCCCCGACGAGATGAGCACGGAGGATTTTGAGCCGCGGCAGCCCTTGACGGAGGGCGCGCCACAAAGGGTCACTTATCCCCGTTTGTTCAACGATCACAAGGACAACCTCTACTTCTTCTACCGTAGCGGCGGCAGCGGCGCGGGGGATATCGCCATTTTCGAATACGACGGCGAGACCGGGGATTGGGCCATCATCAGCGACCAACTGTTCGGACGGCAAGGCGTGTATCCGCCTTGGAACGACAGCGAATCCCGCAACGCCTACATGCATGACCTGCTGTTCGATAACGAGGGCCACTTACACATCACGTGGATTTACCGGGAAGTAGGGGCTTCGTGGGCCAGCAATCACGACTTGCACTACGCGTACAGCGACGACCAAGGCCGCACCTGGAAAAACAACGAGGGCCAAGTGATCGCGGACACACGCGAAGGCGGACAGGTCACCATCGATAGTCCCGGCATCGTGGTGTGGGAGATCCCGGTGTTTTCGTGGCTGATGAACCAGTGCGCCATGACGCTGGACTCGAACAACAATCCCCACATCGCGACCTATCACATGGAAGAGCCTTACGAGCCCCAGGATCTCCAGCATAACCCGCCGGCCGGCGTGCAGGATCGCCTAAACTACTACCACTACTGGCGGGACAACGACGGCGAATGGCATCGCAGCGAACCCTTGCCGCTGCCCTTGCCCCGGCGGCGGCCCATGATCGTGGCGGCGCCGGATGACACTATTCTCATTTATTTCGCGACGAATGACGGCTTCATGTGCCATGCCGCGAGAGCCAAGGACGAGTGGAGTGAATGGGAAAGCTTCCGGCTGACGGATTCCCAGTTCACCGTAACCGACGCCACCAAACCCGACCGCCGCTTGCTCGCGGAAGAGAATATCCTCTCTTTCACCGCCGATCCCCAAGCTCGGAAGGAAGGTAGCGGCTTCGCGTTTCTTGATTGGCGCATGGAACGATTGGTCGGCGCTAAAGCTACCGATTAGAGGGCGCACTTCAAAATCAGAACGGTTTATTCGCTGGCTCGAACGAGTCGGGGAGGACCCGCTCCTTTTCTAGGGCCTTCCCTCACTCCTGGTGAATTTCGCCGATGTGCACGATGGCGTCGCCCCGGTTGACCAGAGGGTTTAGGGTGTGGCCGATGATTAGCCCGGCGACGGGGGCGGGGATATCGGCCGAGGAATGGCCGAAGGCGTCGCCGACGATGGCCAGCCGTTGGCCCTTGCGCACGCGTTGACCGAGGGTCACGGCCATGCGCGCCAAGCCGCCGCGCCGCACCCGGACCCACTGGCTCTTCCGGACTACGGTGGGGGTGTGTTTTGGACGCCTGGCCTGGCCGCGGCGCATGCCAAGGCGGGCCATTACCCGAAGGATGCCGCGAACGCCCGTGGCTATGGCTTCGTCGTTGAAGCGCATGGGTTCGCCCGCCTCGTACAACAGCACAGGGATACCCCGCTTTTGAGCCGCTTCCCGCAAGGAGCCATCCCGCGTGGCGGCATGCATGATCACGGGCGCGCCGAAGGCCTCGGCGCACTCCAAGGTCTCGGTGTTTTCCAGATTGCCGCGCACTTGGGGCAGGTTGCTGCGGTGCAGCGAGCCCGTGTGGAGATCAATGCCGTGGGTGCAGTGGCGCACGATCTCTTCCAGAAACAGATTCGCCAAGACAGACGCGAGCGGCCCCCGTTTCGACCCCGGAAAGGAGCGGTTGAGGTCGCGCCGGTCCGGTAGATAGCGCGATTGCTGGATAAATCCAAAAACGTTGACGATGGGAGCCGCGATCAACGTGCCATGGAGCCGCTTGGCCTCCACCTGTTCGATCATTTGACGAATGATCTCAACACCATTGAGTTCATCGCCGTGCAGGGCCGCGCTCAGCCACAGGCAGGGACCGGGCGTATTGCCGTGGAACACCGTCACCGGCAGGTGGAGTTGCGTCTGGGTCGGCAACCGGGCCACGGGAATCTCGATATGGGTGCTTTGACCGGGTTTGACCGTAACGCCGCCAATGGTGATGGGTTCCGTCATGTCACGACTTGATACGATCGCGTGTCTTGCCGGGTGTGGCGTGTTTTTCTAGGAACTTGATGACGGCTCCAGCCACATCCACGTCCGTCGCCTTCTCGATGCCTTCAAGCCCCGGAGACGAATTCACCTCGATGACGACCGGCCCATGATTCGACCGCAATATGTCCACGCCCGCGATGTTCAACCCCATGGCCTTGGCCGCGCGCACCGCCGTGCTGCGTTCCTCGGGGGTCAGCTTTATCTTCTCGGCGCGGCCGCCGCGGTGGAGGTTGGCCCGGAATTCCCCGGCGGCTCCGACCCGTTTCATGGAAGCGACGACCTTCCCCCCGATGACGAAGGCGCGGATGTCGCTGCCCTTGGCTTCCTTAATGTACTCTTGCACAAGGATGTTCGCGTTAAGGCC
>JBKHFO010000252.1:0-4628 GCA_046540175.1 Candidatus Hydrogenedentota bacterium | reverse complement strand
CCACAGGACGCGTGCTGCTCTCGGGATTTGGATCCCCGCTTTCGCGGGGATGACGGTGGGGACACGCGGGGATGACGGTAAGGACGCGCGGGGATGACGGTGGGGTGGGATTACCTACAGTTTTTGCGATGGGCCGAGCATAAGGGCGGCGGCGCACCCGCGCTGTTCGAACGTCTTGAGAAGTACCTGCATAGACTTGAAGGAGGCACACGATGAGCATCCGGATCTTGGGAGTGCTGCTCTTTATGGCCGCGGCCGCACAGGGCGCGCTGTCGGAGCAACAGGTTTTCGTGTTACATCCCCCCAGCGCGTTGGAGGCAACAGTGGGGCAGACTGGAGTTCATGCCCCGTTTACGCAAGCGGTCCCGTTCCGGCAAGGGGAACTATCCCCCGAGGATGTGGGACCCCTCGCGGTGAATGGCGAACCCATCAACGCGGAGACGGAGATACTCACCTACTGGCCCGATGGGAGCGTGCGCATGATCCGCGTTGAAGGCGTCATCCCCCCTGAACTTTTGGCGGAGGATTCGCTTGAGGCGTCCTTCGTTGACGAGGCCCCGGAACCGTCCCGCCGCAACCCCATCCATAGCGTGGAAGCGGAGGGGGATCGTCTGGTGTTTCGGGATGGGGAGGAGCAGACCATGGCGGCGCTTTCGCTGGAAGCGGCATGGGCGCCCATAACTGAAGAGAAGATCATCTATCCTAACGAACCGGAACTGAACGACGAGGTTGCCCAATACGGCTGGGCCCATGAATGGGAGGACCTCGACGAGGACGCGGAATCCCATCCGTTGGAGCCGCGCATCCGGGAGTTTGCCGTGGAGACGGAGAATCGCGTCTTTACGGACTACGCCATCCAAGGCGACGCGGGGGATTCGGAGCCGGGCGACGAGTTGGAATGGCAGCTTCAGCTCCGGATCTATCGCGCCGCGCCGGTGGTGCGGTGGCGGATGACCTGGGCGATGCACTGGGATCCCGGGGACCACGCATTGACGCGGGCGGCGTGGCGCCTGCAACCGGAAGAAGGCATTGCATCCCCAACAATTCCCGATGCGGACAACGGCGCGCTCAGCCTCGGGGACGATGCCCTTCTCCGGTTCGAACCCAACGGCGAAGGCGTCATCGAGGGCGGCGCGGCCGACGCCATGCACGTGGATCAACCGAGCGAACGCTGGCACGGAGTGCTGATGCAATCCAACGGCCATACGCTCGGTCTAGCCGTGTGCGGCCTGTCGCGGCTCGGACCCAGCCACGTATCCGCGGACGAGCAGACCCTGGAAGTGGCCTCGTGGAGCGAGCGCTCCGGGCTCGGGATGGATCTGCGATCGTCGGCCGAGCCGGACGAGTTCGGCATCGGGTACGGCGACCTCACCGCCGACGGCCGTGGCGCGGCGTTCTCGCTTGATGGCGCCCTGGTCCTGAGCGAGGACGAGGCCGCAACCGAAGCCTTGACGGCTATCGAGGCCGGCCGTGACTATCTTTGGTTCCCGAACGCACGGGAGCTGTACGAGACGGGCGCGCTCCAGGACCGCGTCCACCCCGAAACCGTGGGCGCCGGGGACGAGCGGGCGGCGCGGCTGCGGGGAACGCAGGAGTCGGTGTACTTTCTGTTGCTCTCCCGCGACTACTGGCGGTGGTACGGCGCACTGAATTACGGGGATGCGCGAACCAACTTCATGGAAAATCAGGCCGATCCCGATCGCGGGCTCTTCGAGGATCGCTGGGGGCTGCACGGCCGCTACGGCTGGCGCAATGGCTCCTCCGATGTGCATGGGCGGATGCTCTATTTCGGTCTGCTTCTGGAAGATAGGGACGTTATCCTGGCGGCGCTGGATTACGCCAGGCACGTAGCCGACGTGGATGTGAAACACGGCTCGTTCTTCGCCGAACCCGAAGGCCAAGAGGGCGGCATGCACCGCCGGAACAAGGACCACTGGAGCGGCGGCGTTGAACCCCAGTACACCACCAGCCGCGGCCTGTATCTCGCCTCGTGGATGACCGGCAACCAGCGGCTGGACCAGGTGCTCGGGGAGGTGCGCGCCTATACCGAACAGACCAGCCAACAACCCTCCTCCGCGTTCCGGGCCGAGCCGTGGATTCATCGCTACGCCGAGACCCTCGACGCGGACGACTTGGCGGTGGCGAGGCGTCTACTCGACGCATGCGCGGAAAACTGGGGCCGCCGCGAAGACGCGCCGGAAGAGTTGGACGGGCTTTCGGTCATGTACTTCGACAACTTCCGGCGGGTTGGCAACGGGATGCTCGTGCTGATCGACTTCCACCAAAACACCGGCGAAGAAGAGTACCTTGAGGCGATCCTTGACAGCGTGCGCTATCACGGCGTGGACTCGGTCGACGACAGCTATCTCGTGGCCTACATGCTGGCCCACGGCTTTTCGCCCGAACGGATCGGCGAATCGCTTATTGAAGACGCCCGCCGCCGCGCGCCGCGCCAGACCGCGGACGCCAATGGAAAACCGAAAAGCGAATGGACGTATGAGTGGCTGAGGGAGCGAATCCCCAGCAACCGCGAGAGCTACAACATCGGCCGGGTCATGCGGTACCACCCCTTGACGCTCGAAGTCTTGGGAGAAACCAGCGAGTGAAGGCCGCTTGCCGGCCGGAATTGCATGTTTGAGTGTTTGGCGGGATGCGGGGATGACGCAAGGCAGCCACAATACGCGCGTTTTGACCAAAGACGAACATATTTGACCACAACTTGACGAGCGGGAATATGTTTGTTATAATGTTTGTCATGTTGGGAGGAACATATCGTGCCCCGCCTGTGAATCTCTTGAGAATGCGCGCGACTACTATAACGCTCATACCCTGGGGCGATAAATGAGCCGTTGGCGGACAGGGTGCGCTTCATGTGAACCCTTCGTCAAGTCTTGTGAGCGACTTGCAGAAGGGAAGGAGAGATCCGCCTTGCCACTGCAACCGGTTACAATATCGCGTATTTCGAGCGCGATACAACGATTCTGAGCAAGGCGCACCCTCGGCCAAGGGACTTCTGCAAGTCGCAGTTGTCGCATTAACGTTTTCAAACGGTGTTCTTAGCGAGCGCTTGAGCCTCGTTGAGAGAAATCCGCGGTGGAGGCGCAGCCCGGGAACAAAGGCGCGCCCCGCTATTGCATGAGACACCCCACTAAAGGAGTTAAAACGAACAATGACCCTTACCACTGAGCAACCCCTGGATTACAAAGTGGCGGATCTCAGCTTGGCCGATTGGGGCCGGCTGGAGATTAACATCGCCGAGAAGGAAATGCCTGGGCTTATCGCCACGCGTGAGCGTTACGCCAAGGATAAGCCGTTGAAGGGCGCCCGCATATCGGGCTCGCTACACATGACCATTCAGACCGCCGTGCTGATCGAGACGCTCGTGGCGCTCGGCGCGGACGTGCGCTGGGCGAGCTGCAACATCTACTCGACCCAGGACCACGCGGCCGCGGCCATCGCCAAGGCGGGCATCCCCGTGTTCGCGTGGAAAGGCGAGACGCTCGAGGAGTACTGGTGGTGCATCGACCAGGCGCTCCACTTCCCGGGCGGCAAGGGGCCAAACCTGGTCGTGGACGATGGCGGCGACGCCACGTTGCTGATTCATCGCGGCTACGAGGCCGAGGAAGAGTACAACAAGAACGGCAAACTGCCCGCGATCAGCAAGGAGCACAAGGAAGTCGAGATCGTCGACACGCTGCTTCACCAGATCCACAAAGATACGCCGGATCGCTGGCATAAGGTCGTGGACGAGCTGGTGGGGTTGTCCGAGGAGACGACCACGGGCGTGAACCGTCTGTACCACATGATGAAGGAAGGCAAGCTTCACACGCGGGCCATTAACGTCAACAACTCCGTGACCAAGTCCAAGTTCGACAACCTGTACGGCTGCCGGGAATCGTTGGCGGACGGCATCAAGCGCGCCACCGACGTGATGGTGTCCGGCAAGGTCACCGTGGTGTGTGGCTATGGCGACGTGGGCAAGGGCTCGGCCCAGGCCATGCGCGGCCTTGGCTCCCGCGTGCTAATCACCGAAATCGACCCGATTTGCGCGCTTCAGGCCGCCATGGAAGGCTTCGAGGTAACCACCATGGACGAGGCCGCCTCCAAAGGCGATATCTTCGTCACGGCCACCGGTTGCTTAAACGCAATAAGCAAAGATCATCTCATGCAGATGAAGGATGAGGCCATCGTGTGCAACATTGGCCACTTCGATAGCGAGATCGAGCTGGCCCCGCTTGAAGACGATCCCAACGTCGAGATTGTCGAAGTGAAGCCTCAGGTCGACCTGTTCAAGCTGCCCAACGGCCGCGCGATTATCGTGTTGGCCCGCGGCCGGCTCGTGAACCTAGGCTGCGCCACCGGCCACCCCAGCTTCGTCATGTCGAACTCGTTCTCGAACCAGACGCTGGCCCAGCTCTCGCTCTGGACCGAGACGGACAAGTACGAACCCGGTAAAGTCTACACCCTGCCGAAAAAGCTGGACGAGGAAGTGGCGGAGCTTCACCTTGGCAAGCTTGGCGTCAAGCTGACCAGGCTCAGCGACGAGCAAGCCAAGTACCTCGGCGTGCCCAAGGAAGGCCCCTACAAGCCCGAGTACTACCGCTACTAAAGCGGTTTAGGGGGGATAT
>JBKHFO010000251.1:0-4660 GCA_046540175.1 Candidatus Hydrogenedentota bacterium | reverse complement strand
ATCCATGGAAGACACACTGACTCTTCTCCTTCAGGGCGGCTGGCTCATGATTCCCATTGGGCTATGTTCGTTGCTGGCCGCCGCCATTATCATTGAACGCTTTATCGCGCTGCGCCGGCGCGCCATCATTGACCCCGCCGTTGTGCGGGCGGTCGAGGCGTACAACGGGCGGGACGAACCGGTCGAGCCTCTTGAGATGTGCCGGAAATCGCGGTCGCCCTATGCCCGCATCATCGAAGAGACGCTCAAGGCGCGCCATCTGGACCGGCCGCAAATCATTGAAACCATGCACGCCATCGGACGCACGCAAGTCGGCGCCTTGCAACGCGGTCTCACCGGGCTCGAGATCATCGCCGGCATCAGCCCGCTGATGGGATTGCTCGGCACCGTGCTTGGGATGGTCTCGGTGTTCAACGCCATCGCCGCCGAAGGCATCGGTGACCCGCAGGTGCTGTCGAGTGGGATCAGCCAAGCGCTGGTGACCACCGTCGCGGGCCTGTCCGTCGCCATCCCCTCCTTGGCGGCATATAGCTGGTTTAACCGCCAGGTCGAGGAATTCGCCACCGAAATGCAGGAACGGGCCACCGCGCTCATTGCCCGTTTGCACCAAGACGGAAAAAACGAAGCCCAGCACAGTTGAGCGGGTTTGGACGGCTCAACCATGCTGGCTTGATTGCACCGGCTCCGCCTCGCTATGAGGCGGCCAGTGTGCTCTCGAAGCTGTAGGCGCCGGAGGGCGCGGAGAGCGTCACGTAGCCTTCATCGCGCGAGATGACCTCGACGTATTCGGACTCCGCGGCGGGCGCGCCATCCACGTAAATCTCGGCGTCCTCGGGGGCGGGCATGTGAACCTCCGCGGTGGTGTTGGCGGGGATGGTCGCGTTCAGCGTGAACTGATCGCCGTCCCGCCGCCATTCGCTTTCGATGCGGCCATGGATGGATTCATGCGCCGCGCGGACATGATCGAGCCGGGGCGCGTCGTCAAGAGGGGCTTCCATGGGCACGCGGGGTTTTATCACCACCGTCTCGAAACCGGCCTCCCCGGGCTTGATCCCCGCCAGGGTGTCGAACATCCACTCCACCACGGCGCCAAAGGCGTAATGGTTGAACGAATTCATGGAATGCCCGTGGCGGTCGAAGCCGTCTTCGATGGTGTAGCTGTCCCAGCGTTCCCACACCGTTGTCGCGCCTTGCTCCACGGGGTAACCCCACGAAGGGAACCTACGGCTTTGCATCAGCTTGGCCGCCAGCTCAAAGTGACCGTGCCCGGTTAGCACGGACAATATGGAGCGCGTGCCAAGAAAGCCGGTGGTCATGCGCGTGTCATTGTCGATGATCAGGTCGGCGAGGTGATCGGCCGTCCCTTGCCGTTTGTCTTCGGGCAAGAGATCAAACGCCAAGGCGAGCACGTAGGCCGTCTGTGAATCCTCTTCGAGGGTTCCGTCTTCATTGACGTAGGTTTCGTTGAACGTGGCCTTCACGTTTTCGGCCAGCGTCCGGTACTTCGCGGCATCGGCCTGTTTGTTCAGCACCTCCGCGATATCGGCCATGAGCGCGGCGCTTGCGGCATAGTAGCAGTGGTCCACGTACTCGATGGGGGTGGGATCGTCCATGTTGAGCCAATCGCCCCACGCGTTGCCCAGTTGCCGGCCCATGTAGTCCGGACTTTGGTTCACGCGGAAGTTGATGAAGCGCTGCATCGAGTGGTAGTGCTCCCGCAAGGCCCGTGTGTCGCCGTAGGCCTCGTACTGCGCCCACGGCGCGATCAGCCCCGCATCGGTCCACGCGGTGGCATAGGGGTTTCCGCTGCCCCCATGCTGCATGGGGTAGGGCGCGTAATCGGGATACGCCCCTTCTTCCGTCTGGGCGTCCCGCAAATCTTGGAACCACTTCGTGAAGAACGCCCCCACATCCGCGTTATACGTCGCGGCCCGGCCATAGACTTGGGCGTCGCCCGTCCAGCCGAGGCGTTCGTCGCGTTGCGGACAGTCCGTGGGGATTTCGAGGAAATTCGACCGCTGGGTCCACACCACGTTCTGGAAGAACTGATTCAACATGGGATCGGAACACTCGAACTCGCTGACAAGAGGAGTATCCGAATGCAACACGACGCTCTCGATGTCGTCTTCGGTTAACTCGCCGGGGTAATTGGTCACCTCCGCGTACTGGAAGCCGTGAAAGGTAAAGCGGGGTTCGAAGGTTTCGCCACCCTCATCGCCGCGGAGCGTGAAGACGTTGGTAGCTTCGGCGGTCCGAAGGTTCTCGACCAATAGGCTTCCGTCCTCGCGCAGCATCTCCCCGTGGCGGATGGTGATCTCATGGCCTTCGGGGCCTTCGGCGTGCAACCGGGTGATTCCCGCGGTGTTTTGACCGAAGTTAACGATGTAGCTCCCATCTTCGCGCTCGGTTATCTCGACGGGCTCCAGGACTTCGGTGGGACGCACGGGGTGCTGGGGATAAGCCTCGAGATGGGGCGGTTCCTTGAAGCCGAGATCCACTTCCCGCTCTCCGCCGGCGTCCGAATAGGGCGCCAGCAATTCGCCGTTCTCGCTGGCGTGAACCGCCTCTTCCCAACCGCTGGCGTCGAAGCCGGGCTCGGCCCAGCCCTCGGGCGCTAGCCGGGCATCGTAGCGTTCGCCCATAAGGTGATCGGCGGCCGTGTAGGCGCCCGTTCCCACCCACCAGCCAGGCTCCGTGGCCACGATGTCCGTGGAGCCGTCGGCGTATTCGATTTCGAGGTGAATCTTCAGGGACGGCGTCTTGCCGTAGAAATAGCGCCCGCTCCGGTTGGGTCCATAGTTGACCAGCGGGCCAAAGCCGAGATACCCCGCGTACCAGCCATCGGCGAGGACCGCCCCGATCGCGTTGTCGCCTTCCCGCACGAGTTCCGTGACATCAAAAGTGTTGTAATAGACCCGCTTGTGATAATCCGTCCAGCCCGGCATGAAGCGGTTCTCGGTCACGCGCTGGCCATTGATGTGCAAATCGTAATTGCCCAAGGCCGTGGCGTAGACAGTGGCGCGTTCGACGGCGTTGGCCGTCTGGAACTCCTCGCGATAATAGCGGGCGGGCGGCAACACGCGGTGATCGGGGCTCGCCTCGATCTCGCGCTCGTCCCGAAAACTGATCCATTCGGCCTCCCAATCGCGCTCGTCCAGTAAGCCCATGGACCAATGGGCGGGTTCGGCCCAGTCCGAGGGTTCGCCATCGGCGTCCCACACGCGCACGGTCCAGTGAACCTGTTGGCGGGACTCCAGCGGTTTGCCCGTATACACGACGTGCCGGGTCTGGTCCGTCCCCACCTTTTGGCTGTCCCACAGATCGGCTTCGCCGGGCTCAAGCTTGTCCCGCGACGTGGCCGCGAGCACCCGGTGCGCCGTTTGATATTCTCCCCGCTCATCCGACTCCACCACCCAATCGAGACGCGGTTGGGTTTCATCGATGCCCAAGGGATTATCCAAGTACTCCACGCGCAACCGCGCGGGCTCGAGCGCCTCGGTCTCCAAAACGGGAATACCCGTTAGCAGCGCCGCTGTTCCAATGCTGCAGCAGGCTATTAGCCGCACCATGTCATTGTCTCCTTCTCGCTAGTTCGAATAGATACACGCTTGGAAAGGCCCAGCCCGTTTGATATTCACGTTTGAACGCGGCCCTCATAGTGCCGGACGGCGCGTCTCAGTTCAAATACGCGAACCCAACGCCGCTCGCAAGCGTCCCGGCTTACACAATCATTACAGTGATGACAGGTCTTTCGCGATGAAACATCGAGGCTTTACACTGATTGAGTTGCTGGTGGTAATCGCCATCATCGGGGTGCTTGCGGCGATTCTGTTGCCCGCCTTGGCCCGGGCGCGGGAGGCGGCGCGGCGCGCCAGTTGCCAGAGCAACCTCAAACAGTTCGGACTGGTGTTTCAGATGTACGCGAACGAGAGCGAAGGCCAGGCCTACCCGCCCATGCCGCCCTACAGCAGCGTTCGGGCTGATGACCGGTCGAGTCCGCTGTGGAGTTCGCCGTGGGCGAGTTCGATTTACCCCGATTACTTGACGGACTTGGACGTCGCCCAATGCCCATCCGATTCCGGCGGCGACCCAGGATGGGTCAGCGTTTTGGACCGGGTTCCAGATGACGGTGGAGATTTTGGGGACTGGACGGCGGCCGCCCTCGAGGCGGAAGATTTTGTCTCGCACGACTACTATCTAAGCGGGGAGCTGGGCCGCTCATACCGCTATTTGGGCTATCTCGCCGCGAATCCTGCGGAGTTCTTTGGCGTATGGGGCGCGACCTCGGTGAATCCCATACTCGGTTCCGTGGATATTCTCGGGGTCGGGCAGGTCCATTGGAAAGCCTACACCGAGGACCTAAACATCAACGCTGGCAATTGGCCCCCGTGGGTGCCGCCGCCCCACGAGGAGGCCGTGGGCGCGGCTGGCGGAGCGATGGTGCTGCGGCTTCGGGAAGGCGTCGAGCGGTTTCTTATAACGGACATCAACAATCCCGCGGCGGACGCCCAGTCCGAAAGCGCCATTCCCGTGATGTGGGACACCTTCGGCACGGACGAATTTGGTGACAATATGGCGGGAGCCTCCATCTTCAACCACACCCCCGGCGGGAGCAATGTCCTTTACATGGACGGCCACGTGCGCTTCATCCGCTACCCTG
>JBKHFO010000250.1:0-4694 GCA_046540175.1 Candidatus Hydrogenedentota bacterium | reverse complement strand
AAAGGCTTAAAATGGCATGAAGGTTGCTCCTTCCTATTGAAGCCAACACACGAACCCCGGAAAGGAGGAACACAGTGATACCGTATGCGGGTGTGGATGCGGGACGGCTGTTGCAGGAAGGAATGCGCACGGCGGAACTCAACCAGCGCTTCATTGCCAACAACATCGCGAATGCCGAGACACCCAACTACAACCCCGCTCGGTTGGATTTTCAGGCAACGCTGCGCGCCGCCCTTGAAGGCAGAGGCCGTGCCGACCTCCGCACGACACAGGCCCGCCATATTGCGGCGGAGCGTCATCGTCCCAACTTCGAGCGCTTTACACCCGGTTCACGCAACGACTACAATAAGGTCGACCTGGACGTGGAAATGACGGAGCTGTCGCAAAACACCACGAACTACACGACATGGAGCGCCTTGTTGAACAAGCGGTTCCAGATGGTGAAGAGCACGTTGGAGGGCTTGCGTTAGCGCCGCCAGCCGCTAGGCAACCGTTCCCGGCGCGTAATCAAGCGGGACTGGAAAGGAGCCAGCTGTTATGGAAATCGCAGCCGTGGGACCTTCGCCGCGCGACATCGCGGTTAGCGGTCTTCACGCTCAGCGAACACGAATGAACGTGATCTCGAACAACATCGCGAACGCGTTCACCACACGCACCGAAACCGGCGCTCCCTACCGGCGGCAGGAGGCGGTGTTCCGGGCGTCCCAGCCGTTGCCCAGCGCGGATTTGAGGAAATTTGGCGTGAACGTGCCGCGTATTCAAGCGGACCAGTCGGCGTTGCGCAGAGTCTACGAGCCCGGCCATCCAGACGCGAACGAGGAAGGGTACGTAGAGTATCCTAACGTTGATGTCGCCGTGGAAATGGTGAACCTTGTGTCGGCCCAGCGGGCCTATGAGGCCAATATCGCCGTAATCGCGTCCAGCGGTGAGATGCGCAATGCCGCCATGGAAATCATCCGCGGTTGACGGGTCAACCAAGACTAGGGAATTTGAAAAGCATGAATGATCCGCTGAACATCTCGGGACTTCAAACCGGCCGGACAGGGATGGATCCCCGCCAACTCCAGCAAACCGGTTCTCTTGATTCAACCCCGGCCAAACCCTTTAACGAGGTGCTCCAAGAATCCATTGGCGAAGTGCAACGCCTTCAAGATGAAGCCGACAACACAATACGGCAGTTGGTGGCCGGTGAGATCAAGGATGTCAGCGACGCGATGGTTGCCGTGGAGCGGGCCGACGTTGCTTTTCAGACGATGATGGTGGTTCGAAACAAGATGGTCCAAGCCTACGAAGAAGTCATGCGGATGCAGATCTAAGCCCCAGCGGGAACAGCGCGCCAACCCGGGTGTTGTCCACATATAGGCTATATGTAAATAAACACTTGACTAAAGGCGCCATACCTGGTATGGTGCGTCTGCGATGGGGTTGTGATGGTGTACCGCATGCGTTCAGTGGAAAAGCCGCAGTAACGGCGTTTCTGGTGTGGCGGAGCCGACAATTGAATTCTTGCACATAATCAAGCGCCGGCGCACGCTCGTAAACCGGCCGCCAATGGTAGATGCGGATCGGCCTTCCATAGCATCACTCGCGGCCGCAAACGTGGTCCACCTCCCCATTGCTCTATTGTCTTAAGCGGAGCCTAAAGGATGCGAAAGGGCCGGAAAGACGCCCCAGTTTCCGAAAGACGGGGCGCGCTGGCTCCCGCCAGTGGGGGACGGTACAATGGAATTCTTGCGTCAACTCGCCGAAGGGATCGTTCAGGCTTGGCAGCGCTTATCCCTAAGTGCGCGCATTAACCTTGTCCTGGCTAGTGTAGCCACCATGGCCGTGGTTGCGGCCGTCGTATTCCTTACGGGGCGGGCCCAATATGTCGAACTGTATTCTGGCTTGACGGCCGAGGATTCCGCCGCCATTCAAAGCGCTCTAAGCGATGAGGGCGTCTCCTACCGGCTGCGCAACGGCGGTTCGACGATCATGGCGCCGGCACGCGAGCGCAGCCGGCTGCGGGTGACGCTTATGGAAGAAGACCTGCCCCAAGCCTACGGCGAGGCCCCCGGCTTTGAAATCTTCGACCAACAGGAACTCCTGGCCAGCCGTTATCTTCAAGACGTCAACTACATGCGGGCGATTCAGGGGGAGTTGCAACGCCATTTGAACCAATTCGACTTCGTAAGGCGCTCGTTTGTATTCATTTCGGAAACCGAGGATGAGCTGTTTGTCACCGAGCAACAACCTTCCCAGGCCGCGGTCACTATCGACACCACCCGTCCTTTGACCGCTCGCGAAGTGCAAGCTGTTGTGCGCACGATTGCGAGTTATGGCGGCGCGCGCCTCACCCGGCAGAATATCGCGCTTTCCACCACGACCGGCGAGTTGTTGCATCGTCCCCACGAGGAAGAGTTCGCCGCCACGGCCAATTCTCAACTCGAGTTCATCGACGCCCTCGAACGTCAACGCGAAGAGAAGGCCCGGAAAGCCCTGGAATCCATGGGCGTCCGATCCATTATACGGGTGAGCGCCGACGTCGACTTCAGCAGCGGGACGGAACAGATCACGGAGGTTGAAGAGGGCGCGCTTTTGAGTAGCATGGTGAACGAAACCACCATGACCTCGACACAGAATCTGCCCGAGGGGCCGCCGGGCGCCGTGGCTAACCTTCCTGACGAAGACATGGCGGAGGGAGGGACAGAGACGGAGGAAACCACCGAGGAGATTGTGGAGAACTTCGAGCCTGGCAAACGCGTCCAACAGATTCAGCGGCCTCCCGGCTCAATAGAAAGTTACCAGGTAAGCGCCTTTATTGAAGGCAACCGCGAGCCCGAGCTAGACGAAAACGGCGAACCCACGGGCGACATGGAATATGTCCCACTCGAGGACGATGAGATAGAACGGTATCAGGATTTTATCGCCGCTTCGGTAGGGGTTGATGCCGGCAATATTTCCGTCTATGATCACCCCTTTAGAATAGACGAACTCGGGGACGCCCGGGCGGCCATGGAAGAGATCGAAACCGCCAACCTTCGCGAGATGCTTCTTACGTATGGTATGAATGTCCTGACGCTGGTTATAATCGTCATCGGATTCTTTGTGGTGCGGCGGTTACTTCGCCGAGCCAGCGTTTCCCGCGAAGAGGAATCAGAACAAGCCGCCGCCGAAGGGCCAACCCTTAGCACCGAGGAGCAACGGCGGCGGCAGATGGCGGCCGACGTGGAGCAGGCGTCCCAGCAAAACCCCGAAGCCGTGGCCGCTCTGCTCCGGACTTGGATAAGCGAATCGGAGGAATAACCGGACCGTGTCCGAAACCAATGAATTTAGCTCGCTGGACGGCCGGAAAAAGGCCGCCGTTTTACTCGCCTGCCTTGGGCCTGAGGCGGCGAGCAATGTGCTGTCTCAGATGAAAGAAGAAGAGATAGATCAACTTACCGTGGATCTATCTAGCCTTGGCTCCATCGCCCCAGATCTTCGCGAGACGGTGATGGAGGAATTCCACCAGATGATGCTGGCGAATCGCTACGTGACACAAGGCGGCCTCGAGTATGCCCGTGGGTTGCTTGAGAGAGCGCTTGGCCCCGAGAAAGCCATGGAAATCTTGAGCCGCCTTCAGAGCAGCCTCCAAGAAATACCGTTCGAGTTTCTAAAGAAAGCCGACCCCGGCCAAATTTGCACCTTCATCCAAGACGAACACCCGCAGACCATTGCCCTGATCCTCGCCCATCTCGATCCCCAAGTCTCCGCCATTATCTTGAGCGCGTTGCCTCAAGACGTTCGCGCCGAGGTGGTGATCCGCGTGGCGACCATTGATCGCACGCCGCCCGAAATCGTCCGGGAAGTGGAGCGAGTTCTCGAACGCAAGATGTCCTCGGTGTTTACCGAAGGCTTCACGTTCGCGGGCGGCGTCCGAGAGGTGGCCGAGATACTAAACCGTATTGAGCGCGGCACCGAAAAATCCATCATGGCCGACCTGGAGGAGCGCGATCCCGAGTTGGCCGATGAAATCGCGCGGCTCATGTTCACTTTCGAGGACATCGTCTATGTTGAGGATAGCGGCATCCAGAAGGCCCTTCGCGAGGTCGAACAGCGCGAACTCGCGCTCGCTCTCAAGTCCGCTAACGATAATGTGGCGGAGAAGATCTACCACAATCTGTCGGCCCGCGCGCGGGAAATGATTCAAGAAGAAATCGAATTCATGGGGCCGGTGCGCCTGCGCAATGTCGAAGAGGCCCAACAGAAGATCGTGGGCGTCATCCGGCGTCTTGAAGAGTCGGGCGAGATCATCGTCGAAGGCCGGGGAGGCGGAGGCGATGATGAGGTCATCGTGTAACGCCAATCGCCGGATGATGTGGTGTGCGGATTGTCTACATGCTCCCCACCCGCTCCAAGAGAGAAGAAATAAGAAAACTCCCGCTTTGAAGGTAGCCCGAAAGGAGCGGGGGATGTTCTTCCCCGGCGATTGGGGTTTAACTGAAACTTTGTGCGGTTCGCGTCCCGTGTTTATGTGCGGCGCATGCAACGACCGGACGCCGAAACATGCCGGCGGAGGCCTCCAGCCGCCCCGCCGTGAAGGCGAGTTGTGAGCGATAGAACACGTATCATAAAGGGCCACGTGGCTCAGGCCGGTAACATCCACACCTACGAGCGCGAGGTGCTGGAGCAGGTATTGCCCGAGACGGCGGCCACCGTCGAAGAGCAAGAGA
>JBKHFO010000249.1:0-4796 GCA_046540175.1 Candidatus Hydrogenedentota bacterium | reverse complement strand
TTCGTACCGCCGGCATCTTGCCGGCATGGCCGGGGACACAATTCGTTCTTGACCAGAAGAAAGAAACAGCGCGGATTACCCGGCGTGACCGGATAACCGCGCTGTTTTTCTGTGTTGGTTACGGGATGGTTCAGGGCGTCAGCACGGGGGCGGCGGGTACGTCGACGTCCGTCTCGTTGACGTGGTTAAAGAAGTTGGTGAAGGTGCTCAGGGCATAATTCGCCACCACTTCCGCGATGTGGCCATCGGTGTAGCCCGCGTCCCGAAACGCGGCCAGGTCAGCGTCGGATACCCATCCGTTTTTCTCATGCAAGGCCAGCGCGAACGTGGCCAAGGCGGCCAGCCTGGGATCCGTGAGTTCCCCTTGGCGCGCCGCGACGGTTTCCTCTTCGCTCAACCCAGCCTGTTTTCCCAGTATGGTGTGCGCCGAGACACAGTAGCCACAGCCGTTTGCCTCGCCCACTGCGAGCATGAGTACTTCACGTTCCCTGGCGCTAAGGAGGCCATTTGAAAGCGCCCCCGCCATGCCGAGATACGCTTCCAGCACGGCCGGCGAGTTCGCCATGCCCTTGAAGATGTTGATGCGCATGTCCTTGAAAGGGCCATCGAAGAGTTCCTTGGCTTTTCCCTCGGCTTGTTCCGGTTCAATTACCTTTAGACGCGGCATATGCCTTTGCTCCTTTGTGGGTACTCGTGATGAGACGTTCCGTGCCAGTTTGCGAAAGGAAACCCTTGGCTCCCTCTCCCGTATTCCCAAGCCAAGCACGGAAGTAGAGGGACTTGGCGCGAACGCGGCGCCCCAGCCTGTTCGCCATGCACTCTCCGGCAGGCGCCTATCCCCATGAGCCAAGCGCTTGTGCACGGCCTCAACTGTACATGGGATAACGGCGAACCCTCACTCTTCCGGCCAGAGTTCTGGGCAAGGACGATTCTTTCGTGACTTGCTCCTGTGAGTTCCAATGGTTCAGATAGGATCATAGAATACAATAACTATTTAATAGTAATGATTGACAAAGAAAATGAGCTATGATAGCGTGAGATAGTTTCTACGATATGCGTCATTACGATGAAGGAGACGGCTGGCGATCAGAGGGCTCGCGCCCCGCACTCAGAGGGAATGGGGAAGGAAGCAGCGCGAGGAAACCGAAGGCAAGGTCAATGTTTCAAAGGAGAAAAACGATGAGGGGACAAAGGAAAGGCTTCACTTTGATCGAATTGCTGGTGGTGATCGCCATCATTGGCATCTTGGCGGCGATTCTGCTGCCCGCCTTGGCCCGTGCGCGGGAGGCGGCGCGGCGCGCCAGCTGCGCCAACAACCTGCGTCAGTTCGGGCAGATCTTTGCAATGTACGCGAATGAAAGCCGGGGCGAGATGTTTCCGCCTCGTCAGCAGCACCATCCGTGGGACTGGTATGGGGCAGGAAACACCAACGGTTTCCGCGGAGCCGCGCTCTATCCTGATTACTGGACCGATATCAACATAAAGGTGTGCCCGTCGGACGGGCGCCAGGAGGGCGGCGTAACGCTCGGCTTCGCCGACGACCTTGGAGAGCAGTTCCAGGAAATGAACCAGTGCCACCAAGACCCCTCCACCCCCGATCCGAACTCTAGGCACTTCATGGCCGAACGCGACGCGTTCCTGTCTTGGCCGGTGTCGTATTTTTACTTCTCGCACGCCGTCCGGACGACTTCCCAAATCGCGGACTATTTCGCGCGTTGTCACACGGGCGAGTGGCAGTACGGAAATCTCTACACCTATGGGCCAAGTGAATGCATCCAGGATGAGTGGCCTGGCACCCGCGCCCACGATCCCAGGAACGGGGATGAAGACATCACATGGCAGGGTTACTACGACTTCGACCTACCCGCCGACTACCGGTATGACGACGACGGCTCGTCTCTGCCAGACACCATCCCGCGTCTACGGGAAGGGATCGAGCGGTTCTTCATCACGGACATTAACAATCCAGCGGCGGGCGCTGAAGCGCAGAGCAGCATCCCCGTCATGATGGATTCATGGGGCCCCCAACACGAAGGAGCCCCCTCGATGAGCACCGGTCAGCTGCTTAATTTCAATCATGTGCCCGGCGGCGCGAACGTCCAGTTCATGGACGGGCATGTGGAGTTTATACGCTACAATGCCGACTTCCCCGTCGAATACCTTGATGAAGGGGAGTACGGCCAAGTCGCCGGTACGCAGATCCACCGTACGCTTAGTTATGTAGGCGGCTTTGGATGATGGGAACGTAAGCCATAAGCTTGTACACAATCATTCGGTTTCCGCGTTGTTGGATACCCTCGTGGAAGGAGAGCCGCGCGGAAGCCGGGGCGTTTAAGTTTGCTTAGGGCGGAGCGTAAGGTATAAGCTAGTCTCCACGCCCTGGAAAGGTTTCCAGGGACAGAGAAACGTACCGTACATTGGAGGGAATTCGTATGAGCAAGATATCTCGGCGCCATTTTCTGGCGGCGGGCGCGGCGGCGGCCGCGCCACTGATTGTGCCCTCAAAGGTGCTTGGCCAAGGGGGCGCCCCAGGGCCGAACGATCAGATCACCATGGGCTGCATCGGCTTGGGCGGCATGGGCAATAGCCATCGCGGGTGGTTTACCGATGTGGCGGAGGATTGCCGTGTGATCGCCTTGTGCGACGTGGACGAGGAACGCATTGAAGCGGCGGAGAGCCATTACGAGTCCGGCGAGGTCGACAGCTACACCGACTATCGCTACATCCTGGACCGTGACGACATTGATGTGGTGATGATTGGGACGCCCTGTCATTGGCACGCGGTGCTGACCGTGCACGCCTGTCAGGCGGGCAAGGACGTCTACGTGGAAAAGGCCGCGAGCGGAACCATCCCCGAAGGCCAGGCCATGATCAACGCGACCCGCGAAAACAATCGCATCGTCCAGGTGGGCAGCCAAGGCCGTAACCTCAATTACTTCCCCTCGATTTGCGAGTTCATCCGCAACGGGGAACTCGGCAAGATCCAGGAAGTGGACCTCTGGCACTACGAGAACGCCGTGGGCGGAGACAGCCAGGATCAGCCCGCGCCCGATCACTTCGATTGGGATATGTGGCTCGGGCCAGCGCGTTGGCGGCCCCATAACCCCGACTATTATCATGCATCGTGGCGGCATTTCCTTGATTTCGGCGGCGGCATGATCTATGACCGCGGCACGCACCAGATTAATGTGATGAGTTGGTTCCTGGACTTGGACGACACCGGCCCCACCAAGGTCACGGCTGTGGGCCATGCGCCAGACCACGGCAATTACGACTGCCCGACGACAATGTACGTGACGTGGGAGTTCGCGCATCGCGACCTCGTCGTGAACTGGCGTCAACCCGGCTTTGATCCCGAAAGCCCCGAGCAGGAACGGCCGTACGGCGGTATCTATCACGGGACGCGGGGGAGCTTGGCCGTAGACGGCGGAGACATCGGCGGCCGGGCGTGGCCCCTGCGCGAGGCCGAGGAGTACGAAGCGCCATCGGACGGATTCCAAGCCCAACGGACGGAGCTGCATGGCGCGCCCGGCAACCGGCGGAACTTCTTGGACTGTGTGAAGAGCCGGGAAGAGCCCATCATGCCCATCGAGGCAAGCCACCGAATTGCGGCGATGTCCCACCTAGCCAATGCATCCTACCGGCTGGGCCGGCCCATCGAGTGGGATCCCGAAAACGAGCAAGTGGTGGGCGACGAGGAAGCCAACCGGTTCCTATTGCGTGAGTCTGGCCGTGGGCAATGGCGCATCTAACAGCGGAGGAGAATAGAACAATGACAAACCCAATGCGTGTAGTGATGATGGCCATCGGCTGTGGGCTGGCGGTCTTCGCCGCTCAGATCGCCGTGGCGGAGGCGCCCGAAAGCGTGGACGAACTCGTGGAGATGCTGGCGTCGGAGGATGGCGACGAACGGTTGGAGGCGCGAAACAACGCCGCCGAGTTCGGCCCCGAAGCGGTGGGCCCCGTAACGGCCTTGTTCGACCATGAAGACCGCAACGTTTACATCGCGGCCAAGTGGAGCCTGCGCAACATGGTCCACCATAGCGCCCGGCCCGAGGCTGACGAAGAAGAGCAGGCCGCCATGGCGGAAGCCCTTGCGGAGTTGCTTGACGAGGACCAGCCCGAGCGGGTAGTGCGTGAGGCGTTCTATCTGGTCGGCCTGTGCGGAAGCGAGGAGCAGGCGCCCGCCATCGCGGAATGGCTGAACGATCCCGATACAGTGGATCATGCGGCGGCCGCGCTCATCCGCATTCCCGGCGAGGCGGGCTTGGAAGCCCTGCTTGACGCGGTGGAAGAGGCGGAAGGCGATGTCGCCGTCTCCCTCATCCACGCCATCGCCCAGGAAGAAGAGCCGGCGGCCCGCGAGCGGCTCGAAGACCTTGCCGAAAGCGATGATGACACTATCGCCGACGCCGCGGCTAAGGCTTTGTCCATCCGGGATCTCCGCGTGGACCACGAAGGCTAGCAGACCATCACAGTCAACGCTGTTGGCCAGGGGCGCGCGCCGTCCCTGGCCAACACTGTTGGAAAGGGGGAATGGAGGTTGACATCCCCCTAAATCCCCCTTCCGAAGGGAGAAGTTAGGTTGGCATTCCAGCCGGTTCATTTGCCGGCAAGATGGCGGCGTTACGAGCGGATTCCCCTGCATAAAGGGGATAGATGTGAAGAATTCCCCCTTTGAAGGGGGTGGCCCGCAGGGCGGGGGGATGTTACCCAAGGCGAGCGGACATCCCCCTTGATTCCCCTTCCGAAGGGAGAAGTTAGGTTGGCATTCCAGCCGGTTCATTTGCCGGCAA
>JBKHFO010000248.1:0-4829 GCA_046540175.1 Candidatus Hydrogenedentota bacterium | reverse complement strand
CCCGCGCCTACTCTTCCGCCTGTTTCATGCGGCAGGTTCGAAGCCGGTTGATGGCGGCCGCGAGTTCTTCCCGGCGGGGCATGGCGAAGTTGCCGGGATGCGCGCCGGCGCGGTGAAAGGGATCCAGGCGTTCAAGGCCTTTTTCGCGGAGACGGGCCTCGACCTGGTTCAACACTTCGGCCAAACTGGCCCGCCCGTCCATGAATTTGGTGGCGAGGTGAATGGCGTAGCCGATTGCCCGCGTCTGGGACGGGTCCACGAGCTGCTCGACCGAACGCAGATCAATGGCGTCCTCGCCAAACACGACCTCTTCCACATCGCGTCCCTTGATCTTGACGTCCTTCTTCCCTTTGGCGGCGGAAAAGGACTGCGCCAACGGGATGCGCGGCGCGGGCTGTCGCAACGGGGCGGGCGTTTCCAGCGCCCGGGACGAAGGCATTTCCTGGGCGATGCGCCGGGCTTCTCCGGTCGCGTCGCTGGGGCGGTATTCGCGCATCAAAAGCACCGTGTCCGCCACATCGAAGTAGTCCCCGGAACCGCCCATCACCAGCACCGTGGATACGCCCAGGCGCTCGTGGAGTTCGCGAACGCGGTCCAGGAACGGCGTGATGGGCTCGAACTCCTTATGCACTAAGCTCTGCATGCGTGCGTCGCGCACCATGAAGTTGGTCGCGGAGGTGTCCTCATCGAGCAGCAAGGTAGAGCAGCCCGTTTCGAGGGCCTCGACGATGTTGGCCGCTTGGGAGGTCGAACCCGACGCGTCATCGGAGCAAAAGGCCCCGGTCGCCCGGTTGCCGGGCAAATCGCTGATGAAGGCCGCGATGTCCACCCGCTCGACCCGCCGCCCGTCCTCGGCCCGGATCTTGACGGCGTCGTTCCGGGTCACCACATACTCGCGGCCATCGCCGGGGATGTGTGGATACACACACCGCTGCAAAGCCTCAAGCAGCGTGGATTTGCCATGGTAGCCGCCGCCCGCGATGAGCGTCACGCCTTCCGGGATCCCCATGCCGCGCATTTCGCGCGTACGGGTTCCGTCGGCGAGCTGGGCCTCGTTGGGCAGCCCAATCGTCTGCGCCAGGGCCTCGGGCGCGTCAAAGAAGACCGCCTCCTCGCGTTTCAGGGGCCGGTCCGAAGCGCCCGACTCGCGGGGAAGGAGGGAACCATCCGCCACGAACGCCACCAGCTCCCGCTCTTTCAGCGCCGCCCGAATTGTCTCCTGATTCTCGACGCATTCCACGAAGGCCTGCGCCTTGTCCGCCGGCGTGTTTTTCCAGAGCAACGCCTCCTCGGCGATATCCACGAGATCCTCGCAGAGCAATTCCTCCGCCTGGCGGCCGAGCACCTTGCGCCCAGCGGCGGGCAGGCCGACTTCGAGCCGGGCCTCCACGAAGCTTTCGGTCAAGAAGACGGCCGTTCGCGGGAGGACTTCCTGTTGTCCCGCGTCAATGGCCACAAGCCCGCTCTTGCCGGAGCCGCGCCGTCCCGTCGATTCACCCCGGATGGCGCGCCGCGTTTCCCGCGCGATGAAATCCGACAAGGCCAGCCGGCGCGTCTCCGTGTCGAACAGGGGCGGCGGAAATCCCGCCACGCTTTGCTCCATCCGCACACGGACCTTGGACGGCGCGGCGAAAGGATCGCCTTGGACGTAGTCAATGAACAGCGAGAGGCCATCGCCGAAATCGTAGCTCCCGGCGATGTCCTTGTAGGCTTTGTAGCCTTTGCCGTCGATTCGTTGAAGCGTCTTTCGCAGATCGCCGGCGGTTAATGCCATGGACGTCCTCCTTTCTTAGGTTTGGGAACGGGATTTGATGCCATACATGGTTCGTTCAATTCAAGTATGTGCGGAACTCCTCAATCATCAGGATAAAGCAGAGTGCCGGGTGTTTACATCCCCCGGCCCTACCGAGCCATCGCCTTCAAAGAGGGAATTGTGCGCCATACCTGCGAGCGAAAGAGGATTATTCGTTTTATTCCCCCTTCGAAGGGGGATCAAGGGGGATGTTGTCTCGGGAGCAGCGCCCCTTGTCCGGCGATTGGGGCTTTATTGAGCCGCTTCGGACTTCATGCTTCGTTTGTTACACTGTGCCTGTTTATGGAGACGAGGGCCATTGGCGCATCACGAGTTAGGGACGACCGTCACTCAGAAGGAGACATTCCACATGGCCCCCCACGGATATCAACGCGGTTGTGGATCGCCGCGGTGTGGCCGCGCCACGGGTCCGGGGATGACCCGGCGGCAGTTCATGGCGAGTGCGGCTGCGTTAGGGGGCTTGGCGGTGCCGATAACCGGTTGTCCCCATCCTCCCGAGGAGGAGCCGGAACGCTGGCTGCGCTTTGCCCATATTACAGACGCTCACGTCTGCGATGAAGAAAGCCCGGCTCGCGCCGTCCGCTTTGAACCGTTGATCGAGGAAGCGTGGCGGCCGCAGGAAGCCTACACCGCGCAAGTCCTGGATGCGACCCTCTCGGCAGTGAACGCCCGGCATGCGGAGCGCCCGCTGGATTTTCTCGCGTACACGGGAGACGCCACCGAATTGGGGCAGTACAATGAGTTGCGGTGGTTTCTCGACGTTTTCGACGGGAAGTGGGTCGTCCCCGACTCGGGCGAACCCGATGGCGGGGAGCGGCCTCTTCCCCCGGAACTGAATCCCAAGCTCGGCTTTCAAGCCGAGGGACTTGACCGGGACATTCCGTGGTATGCGGTCCACGGCAACCACGACGGGTTGGCTGTGGGCAATTTTCATATTGAAACATATGCGCCTTCCCCACGGCAATGGACCGCCCCGCTGTTACGGCCCGCCGCTCGCATTATTGGCCTGCATGCGTTCCCGGATCGCCCCAATTATCTTTGGCCCTTGGACGACCGAAGCCCCGCCGTCATCAGAGGCGGGGAGGAACCCCCGCTGGAGCCGCGGACCCTCCAGCTTCAGCTCGGTAAACTCGAGGCCGGTCCGATTGCGCCGGATGAAGATCGACGATTTCTGGGGCGCCAAGGTTTTGTCGAGGAACATTTTCGCACCGAGACCGCGCCCCATGGGCATGGTTTCACCGAAGCGAACCGGGAACAGGGGCGCGCCTACTACAGCGCGCGGCCCCGTGAGGATGTGCCCCTACGGCTCATCGTGCTTGACACCACCTCCACCGCCCCATTGCTTGGCTGGCCGTTCTACTACGGCGTCATGCGCAGGGAGCAGTTCAATACCTTTCTCAAGCCGGAACTGGAGGCCGCCCGGGAAGCCGGGGAATACGTGCTGATCCTGTCCCACCACCCGAGCCGTGACTTCCGATTCCCGCATTTTGGCCCGGCGGTGGGAACCCTCGAATTCCGCGCCTTCCTCGCCTCACAGCCTCACGTGTTGGCTCACCTCTGCGGCCATTCCCATCGCAACCGCGTCGAAAAAGTGAGAGGCCAGTACTTGGAAATCGAGACGGCCTCCCTCATCGACTATCCCCAGGAAGGCCGCCTCATCGAGATCCACCACTATCCTCTCAGCGGCGGGTTCCGCATCGATGGCGCCATGGTCAGCCACCTGGAAGACCCCACGCTGCTTTCCGCGGAGTCGTTTCAACGCGCAACGATCGATGCGGAACAACACCGGCGGAAAACAGTCAAGCAAGACGCCGCCTCGCCGTTGGCGTTTCCCAACCCTCACGAGGCGGCGCGCCAACAGGGCTGGCCCCCTGGCGCCGCCTATCAAGTGCCTGAAGACCCCTTCGCTGCTCTCCCTGGCCCTCATTCTCCCGATCAGAAACATGGCCGAAGCGAAGACCGGGAATTCAGCATTGAATTGCGGCGGTAAGGGCTCCGTTCACCATAAGGCGCTCCCGCCTTCGCCGGGGATTCCGCGCTGCGCCACGCATGTTTGAAATACTAGATAAACGCGTTGTGCGCAGTCGTGTACGAAACTCCCCGGCCATTCGTTGATCCATTTCCGGACGCGTCTGCTGATATGAGAGTGATCAATCCTTGTTCAATTGTGACAAATATAGTATCATTTCGATTTTGGAAGTGTTTAAAAAGCTATAGCTTTGCCGACTGTGCTATGACGCCATAAGTCCTTTGCATACAACGACTTGTGAACGTAGCATCCCCCTTTTACGCCGCTGGCGCCAAACTTGCTCGAACATACTGTTCATATACTGAACGGACCAAGGAATAGGAGAGGTCTTGCGGGCTTCACGGTGAATGGCTGTGAACGGGGAAACGCTCCAAGGGGGACGGGTAGGCGCTGCGCGCGAATAAACACCAATTTTTGGGGGAAAGGAAGGTTTTATGGCTACGCCGGTGGGGATCCTTTGTGTTGACAGTTGCGCCTCGGCTCTGATTCCAATTCAACAGGCGCTGGAGCGCGCTCCTTTTCCCGTTGAGATTTCACCTGCTTTCACGCCGGCAGAACTAACCCGGCGGCTAGCGGGCGCAACCTACGACGCCGTGATCGCCGACATCAACGCGCCCTGGGTCGACGTGGAGGAGGTGCTGGACCTGATTAAGGAACGCCTGCCCGGCGCGCCCGTCATCATTGTAGCGGACAACGGCCCGGAAAGCTCCATTATTGAAGCGCTTAAGAGCGGGGCCTCGGACCATATCGCCAAACACCCTCCCGACATCCACCGTCTCCCTAGGAGCCTGGAAACGCTCCTTGAACTACAGCGGCTCAGGCGGGAAAAAAGAGAACTGAGCGCGATTCGCGCCGTCCGGGACATCATTGACCGGTCCGCTCAAGCGAGCATTGACGCGTTGCTGGGAGAGATCGCGAAGACGCTCCCCTCGGGTTTTCAATGTCCGGACAAGATGGCTGTTCAGATCGGTTTTGGCGAGCGGACGG
>JBKHFO010000247.1:0-5154 GCA_046540175.1 Candidatus Hydrogenedentota bacterium | reverse complement strand
TCGTCCAAGCCGGGCGCCGTCCGTGGATGCTTCCGGGCAAGGTTGTTACCGTTGTCCTCGACGGCGATCTCGCCATCCTCGACAAGCAGCGGGGTCCCGCTCACAATATGCTCCATCCAGGGTTTAGGCTCCTCCAGCACCTCCGAAGGCGTTGAAATCTCGACCCGGTTGCCTTCGCCGAAGGCCACGTACCCGTACCTTTCGTAGTCGCGGCTGTCTTCCCACAGGGCTCCCTCTCCCATCGTAAGTCCAATGGGGTCGTGGTTCGCCACGTCGTAGAAGCCGCCATTTACGGCGATGTCCAGGTCATACGCCTCGGCGAATTCGCTGGCCTCCATGCCGCGGTCTTCCGGCCGGTTCACGGTAAACGAGGGGGCTGGATGATCCAGGTCAACGAACAGCGCATGGAGCCGGTTGGGCCCTTCCTTCCGCTCGGCCTCCAAATACCGCACTCCCGGATACGGCTCGCTCCAGGTTTCCTTGTCCGCTGTGGTGGGCGCGTCTCCAGCGAGACAGACAAGCGCCGCGACCAGAAGCGCCAGGAACCGGCGCCATGTCTGCCGTTGCTGATACGATGTGAACATGCTTCCATTCCCTCGAACGCCACCGGCGTTGCGCATAACGGCGCCAAGCGCCTAACCCCGTTACCTATAAGCTGTTTATAGCACATCATTGCCGGAGAATACCACCGCCGTTGGCTTGCCCAACCGCACCGAAGGCTGGTGTTCAAAGCCGCTCTTTTATCCGCCCCCATCCGTCGCGTATACTGGGGTCTTGCCGCAACTTGGATACCCTTCGCCATGCCCTCAAGAAAACCCGCGCCGAAAACCGCTAGCCGTTCTGTGTCAAAAGCCCGTAAGAAGCGCCGCTCCCGGGACCAGGAGGGGATCCGCGCGAAGTGGACGGGTTTTGGCCTGTTTCGCGACGCTTCCGGCGCGCCGATAAGACGCTATTACAATCTGGACACGTTGGCGTCGGCGACGGACCGGCTGCTCCGGGAAAAGCGCAATTTTATTGTGCGCGCCGTGCAAGGGATCTTGGGATCAGCGGAAGTGACCAGCCTTGAATTCGAGTTGGCGCGCGAGAACAACTACCGCTTTGTGTTCCGGCTGGAAGCGGGCAATGCCCGCCGTAAACAGGCGCAGTTCGCTTTCGTCGCGGCCAAGCATCACGAGAACTACAGCAAGGTCTTGGCCACGGAGCACCACAACCTGCGGCTTCTTCACACGCGCGCGCCAGACCACGTGGTCAAGCCTTTTGCGGGCGGCCGCATTTGGCTGCCCCCTGGCCGCCGCAAGGACCAGCCGCGACGGGAAGTGTATGCCTATTTGACGCAGTGGCTGGGCGGTTTCCACGAGATTCGTCTTGACGCCAAGGGCCGGCTCGCCGCCATCGGCCAGCGCACGAAAGCCTACTCGAAAGCGCAGACGGAAGCCATCAAGGCGGAGGTGGCGCTTGCCGTCTTGCGCAGTTACGATGCGGAAAGCGAGACCGCCATGGAGATTCCGCAGATTTCTAGTGGGGATTTAGTGGTAACGCCGCCCCCGAAAACCGAGCCGCGCATCAAGATAACTGGATGCCGGCGGTTGCTCAAGAACGCCACGCCAGCTAAGCTGATTCACCGGATCGCTGGCGCGGAATGGGAAACGGACGAGACGGTCTTTCCGTTGGCGCCGGAGGAGCCCAACGTTATCGCGGAGGCGGTTTACAGCGCCCTTGGCCGAGAGACCGGCCGCCTGTGGTTCCAGCACTACCTTCACGCCCTGGACCGGGGCCGCTTCAAAGCCCGCCCCGGGTTGCCCCGCGAAGCAGTGGAGGCGTTCGCCTCGCAATGAGGCGCGTAAGGCCGGTGCGCATCAGTTCATGTACGCGCGATGGACGTCGGTCAGGGTGTATTCGCCCAGCACGGTGAACCCGTCGAGTTCCGACGTTCCGTCCAATTCCATGCCGTAGGAGGCCGCCAGGTCATCGCGCAGCTCCGCCATCATCATGCCCAAGAGCAACTGAACGGCGTGAGGCGTGCTTTCGGAACCGTCGGGATCGCATTCAAACCGCAGGTCGATGCGGATGTCGGTGTCGTTGATGAAGTTGGCGTGGCCGTGGATGTAAATCAAGTCTCGCAACGACTCGAGCCCCGCCTGCATTAGGGGATCCTGCTGTCCATCGGGGGGCGTCATGTACGTGCCCGCCAGGGCGTACGCCATCCCCATCCGATTGTCGAGCATGAACTCGAAGAGATGCTCGCCGTCCATGGGCAACGGCATCCTTGGCTGCACCCCCGCCCAACGGGAATCGACCTGCACCATGGTCTCCGGGTCCAGCCTCATGTCGCCATCCAGAAGCAACCGGCCGCGTTGAACGCGTCTGAGGCCCTCTTCGGACCACTCGATGTGTCTTCCTTGGGAAAGATCCAGTTGGTTGTTCACCAAATAAGGGAGGATCCGGCCCAGCCGCCGGTTGTCGACGGCCACGCGCACGTCCATGTTGCTTTGCCCGGGGTCGGCCACGCCCAGAAAAGCCACTTCGTAGGGCATGACCCAGTTGACCAGCCACGGATCGTTTCCCTCGGTTACGCGTTCGAGAAACGCTTCCGGGAGGCGCTCCGGATAGAAGACGGCGCGAATGCCGGTTTCTTCCGTCACCATGTCCTCATAAGGGACGCGCGGCTCTTCCCGTAGGAACACTATGTAGAGGGCAGCTGCAACTATCAGTAAAACGCCGGCCACAACAGCGGCGGCAATCAAGACAACTTTGCGCAATGCTTTACTCGCTTTGGGGGCGGGTTGGGCCACCCGCCCCCTGTTGAGTTAGATTTCGGAAAAACAGACGTATCGGTTGCTTGGGCCGCGTCACCACCAGGTGGAGGGAGGCGGTCCTACGATGTACCGGCTGCGCCAGTTCAAACCCGGCAGGCGCGGCTCTTCGGCTTTGTGGTTCAGTATCGAATGAGCCATTAGAAACTGTCCGTGCCGCTTGGGGCTGTTGCTCTCTTGGGCGATAGCTTTGAGCGACCCCAGCGCCTCCCGGCCCAACGGCGTTCCGCCGGCCCGCGCTCCGGCCATGGCGAGCCAGAAGCTCTCATCGCCGTCGAGTTCCACCATTGGCGGCAGTTCATCCCGCACAGCCTGATACGTGGCGCGTGCTTCGCCATGCGACAGCGGTCCAACCGCCGCGGCCGCCAGACTCGCGATCAGCGCTTCCCGCCCGTTGGGTTCGGGAATAGCGATGGAGCGCGTTTCGCGCCCGGCGGGATAAAGGCCCTCCTCACTGCGGAGTTCGCCAAAGGTCTCCTCGATCTGCTCCCGGGCATACCGGGCGCGATCCAGCCAGTTCATATCATTCACGGCGTCGGCCATGTGGCGGCTGTGGCGCAAGCCTTTGTAGACCCACGCATTGGCCCAAAGCTCCTTGCTCTCCGCGCCCTCCGCGGGCAGGGTCAAGCCGTCGTAGTCTTGCAAATCCAGGATGAAGCTGAAGCTGCCCCAAACGCCCGGCTTCTCGCGCATGGCGAACGCGCGATCCCGCGTCATGAGCCGGCGGTGATTGGCGGCCATGGTGAACGTGGCTGCTGTCGCGTCGGCATAGGCGGGCTCGCCCACGCCCTCGTACTCGGTTGCGGTTCCCTCGTATACCGAAGGCGCGCCATTGACGCCATGCTCCAGATACCAGTCCGTCCAAGCGATGGCTCCTTCCAAGTATTGTTCGCGGTCCGTTATGCGATAGGCCTCAATGAGCCCCAACGCCGCCAAGTTCCCCGAATAGGGGTCGATGCGCAACGTTCCATCGGCCAGCTCTTCGGTGATGGCCCCGCAAGCGAGTTGTTGTTCAAGGATGGCGTTGGCGTGTTCGGCCACATCGGCTGTGCCCAACGTGGCCAGCACGAGTACTGGCGCCATGGCTGAGATCATCGGTTCTTCCTCCCTGTTTCCGGTTTTTCGACCGCCTCGCAACCCAACACCCACAACGTGGGCAAGGATACATGGCAAATTGCCCCACTTCAAGGCCGCGCAAACCCCGGCCCCTGATCTAGACCGAAGCGGTTGGGCTGGTTTCAAAAACACTATACACCATCTACGTAATCCCCTGAACGGCGTTTGAGTTGCCTAGCTTTAATCAACATTTCGCGGCCCATTCCCAATCCTTGGGGGGGTCACGCCAGTTCCATTCCCGCAAACGCCCGGCACGGCGCTCCGTCCGATGCTGTGAGGTTGAGCGGCAACACCACGAATTGGCAGCGGCCCGGAGTGAGTTTGTGAAGGAGTAACCCCTCCACAATGAGTACATTGTCTTGTAGTAGGATGTGATGGGTGGATTCGGTTGGCTGGTTGAAGGGCTCCACCGAGAGATAATCCACGCCCACCAGCCGCACGCCCTCGTCCACGCAACGCTGCGCCGCCGACGAATCGAGCGCCACGAAATCCTCTTGGAAAGGCGCATTAACGGGGATCGCGCTATTGCGTGTCTTCACCAACAGACGGGAAGGCAAAGGCGAAGGCCCCAAATCCGCCGCGGAAACCACGTCGACATTCATGGCTTCCACAATGCCGGCCTCGCCAAAGAAGACGTCCGTAGGGAGTTCATCGAGTTTCTTGCCGTCGTCCTCGAAATGCCACGGAGCGTCCACGTGGGTGCCTGTATGGGTCGTTAGCGTGAGTTTACTTACGTTGACCTCGCCGCCGTCCGCAATCCGGGCTTCGGGGTCCATGGAGAAAGGCGTATCCCCAGGCCACACGGTCATCCCGTTGTGCATCGGAATCGTGAGATCCGTCCATTGAAATGCCATTCTTCAGCTCCAAATATCGGGGCAAGGTTAGAGGCAGTCATTCGCAACCGGCGCTTCGGGAGAAGCAATCGCGAGCCCCGGGATGCAGTTCCACCGCGTCTCATGCTACGATACCACGAATCATCGCATCGAAAAAGCGACGAATCTGCGAAGACCCTCCCGGGGGACGCGTTTACATCCCACGAGTACTCGGCTCACCTTAAACTTGTGTGTAATCCCGCCCCGCGCCGTCATCCCCGCGAAAGCGGGGATCCACAGGACGCGTGCTGCTCTCGGGATTTGGATCCCCGCTTTCGCGGGGATGACGATGGGGTACGCGGGATGACGATGGGGTACGCGGGATGACGATGGGGGCGGGATTTAGGATGGGC
>JBKHFO010000246.1:0-5199 GCA_046540175.1 Candidatus Hydrogenedentota bacterium | reverse complement strand
TCGGCCATGGGATCCACCACGAAAAACTGATAGTAGATCACGCCGCACAACGCAACCATGAGTACCGCGAGTATAATGATCCGTTGCTTATTCATCACTGACCACCCATCTGCGGGGATTCCAGGAAACGGTACGTGCTCAACGTAAACTCCGCTTCGCAAACGCCCTGTAATTGTTCGCTAATGTTGAGTTCAGAGATCTTCAAATACCGCTCGAAGCGTTCAAGCCGGTTGATAAAGTTTGCGATTTGATGGAAATCGCCGTATGCCGTGACGTTATACGGAATGGTTTCCTTGCGCATATCACGAACACGGGAGAGCTGAGCCAACTCCACATCAACGCCGACTTCCTGGGCCAAGTTTTCAAATTCCCCCATGAGTTGCGGGATCTCCCGCCGCGCAGGCAGACGCCGTTCAAATTCCTCGACCAACGCTTGAATCTGCGCCGTCTCCTCCCGGAGGTCTTCAATGTTGTTTCTTGTCTCCCGCGCACTTTCGACAGCGGCTTCCAGCTCTTCAATCTCCTCCGCGAGGGCGTCCGAACGCGCCTCCTGACCGGCGCGCACAAAAAGCACGAACACCGCGCCAAGGAAGAGCGTAAGAAACAGCACGGCGCCTACGAACACCCAGTCCCTTGGCGTAACGGTTCCCTTCAATGCGTCAATCATCGGTGGGTTCCCCCTGTTGGATGAGGAATTCGAGGGTAAAATGCCGCACGTCGTATTCCTCGAAGGTCGTGTCCGAGAAAGTCGGGGCCTCCAATTCAAACATGCGGGCGAACTCTGGATCTTGCTCGGCCGCATGCATAAGCTGGCTCACATCGGCGCTGCCCCCTTCCCGGAGGACGTAGCCCGACACCTCCAAAATGGGCCGCCGCACCGTCACCTCTTCGATCTCGTACTCCCCACTCTCGGGATCCCGGGTGGTCTGGCGTTCCCGGAATTGCCGGGTGTCCACGGTGATGCCGTTGTACCAAAAATTCTCGGGCGCCAGCCGCGCCAGATTGTGAAGTTGGCGGGACCAGATGATGCGGTCGCTTACAATCTCGTCGATCGCCTCGATACGGTCTGCCAACAGTTGCTTCTGACTGGCCAGCTGATTGGCCTCTTCCACGTAGGGGCGCAGTTCGGCGAGTTCGCTTTCCAGCTCGGCTGAGCGATCGGCTTTCGCCGCGATGTCCCCCGCAAGCGTCATGTACGAGATAGCCATATAAACTACCGCGCCCGCCAGCACGGCGACGCTAAGCACGTGCGGCACAGGCGTCCGCTTAATGGGCCGCAAATGGGAAGGAAGTAAATTGATTTTTATCATAGGTCTGCTGCTCCACGCACCGCCAGCCCAACGGCCACCATGAACTGGGCGGGGTGCTCCTGAAGGATGTTGAGCGACAGGCTGTCCCCCAGCTTGAGTCCGCCCGACATCGGGTTGGCCACGTCCACCTGCTCCACGCCCAGCTCCTCCACCAAGGTCTGGCGAAGAACGGGCAGCTGGGCCGTGCCGCCGCTGAGGACGATCCGGCTCACCGGCTGCTCATAGAGTTGTTGCTCGTAGTAGTCGAACGAGCGGCGGATCTCCGAAACCAGCCGGTTAAGCGGGGTCGTCAACAGTTCGTCAACGCTCTTGTCCGCCCCGGGGGAAGTTGAGGCTGCCGCGGCGGGTTCCGCATGCTGGGGAGCGTCGAGGTCGCCCAAGTCGGCGAGTTCGTCATCAAGGGGATCCAGCACCGAGCTGCCCGCCCAAGAACGCGCGGCCTCGGTGGGCTCGGCCGGCTCTTCTTCAACAGAAATCGCTGCTTCCTCGTCTCCTCCCACCGGCGCGGGCGCGGGCTTCGCCGCTTCAAACAGCAACCGCTCGGCTTCCTCGTGATCGCAACGGCGGGAGCGGGTAATCGCCTGGATCAACTCCCGGCTGCCCCAGTTGACATCGCGGATGAAGTTGGAAACCCCCTCCTTCAGGAAATGGATGCTGGTGGCGCTCGCCCCAAGATTCACCAAGGCCACGCTCTCGTCGGCCTCGCTGGTGAGCCCCAAGGCCTCGGCCGCGTCGGCAAGGGCCAGAGAATCCACGTCGAGGATGGCGAAGTGCAGCCCCGCCGCCTGCGCCACTTCCACGCGGCTCTCGATGGTTTCGTGCTTGGCGGCCACCAACAAGATCTTCGTGAGAGTGCGCTCCCCTTCGGTAACGGTGGTGACGGGGGTCCAGTCGAGATTCACCTCGCTGAGATCATAAGGAATATTCTGGCTGGCTTCCTTGTCCACCGCTTGGGCGAATTCTTCCCGGCCCATGTTGGGAAGGCGGGGATAACGAATCACTACCGACTGGCCCGGCAATGCTCCCACGAGCAAACTGTGCTGCAGGGGGATAAAGCGGACGGCTTCTTGCAGCGCCTGCGCCTGAGCAGCGATCGGATCCATGTTCATCTGGGTCCGATCCAAACGGGCGTGCCCTACATTATCAATGCGCAGACCGCCGCCCGCCCGCGAAATCTGCACGGCCTTCACCGAATGCGTCCCGATATCAATCCCAACCGCATTCTTGGGTTTGGAGAATAGCACAAGCGCCCCTCCCCTTATCGGTTACGCGTCCAGCCGGCAGCAATGCTCCGAGCTGAACGCTGTAGGAGGAAGACCACGCCAGGGGCGTTCGTCTTCGCTCTAGAACCCTGGACAACACCACCAAAAAACGCAACACACCCTCACACTGAAAACCCTCCTAATTCGGACTAGCGGGAACAAAAGACGCAACCCCTTCCACCCCTTTATCTCATGCCCCGCCCAGTCCGTTTCCCCATCACTGGCGAGAACGCCTTTTTGTACCATACTTGGCCACCGAAAGTGAAACAAAATCGCACAACAGTTATTCAAAGGTGAAAACGACTGCAATATCCGGGCCAGTTCTAAGTGGTGTATCGGCTAACCCTTGGCATACCTTTAACCCCATACCATACTGGACTTGAAGCGGGGTGACAAATTCTTGTCATTGTGACGGCTTCGGGCGGCCCGAACAGCATCGTCACACTGACGAAAAACTGGCGCCTGAACGCGGAACAAGCGGGGACAGTGTTAATGGGAGATGTTTTTCAGCGGGGGGATTGCCATGACCGATACATTCGCGGCGCGCCTTTTGGAGCAATGGCTGGCGCCGGACAGGCCGGGATTCGCCATCCGGCGGGATGAGCTGCCGTTGATGGAGCGTTTGCTGCGCGAGTTGGACGCCCTCTTTGCGCGCAACGAGGTGGCCGTCTCGCCCCTGCTGGCGATGCGGGTGGAGGACGCGCTCGTGGCCTTTCTCGCCGTGCGCCGCGTATCCGAGACGGCGCCGGAGGATCATTACGGAAAACCCTTTTATGACTACCTGGAACAGCTTAACAAGGCCATCGAAAGGAGACGCAAAGCCGTGAAAGAACTCGAGGATGCCTGCGAACGGGCCGGCGCGCCCCTGGAACAAGGCTTGGCGGAGCGCTTGCTCCCGCTCATCGAACGGGCCGGGGGCGTGCTCGAGGACGCCCACGCCTTTGAACAACGCAAACAGGCCCAGCCGCAAACCGCGCACCACCAGGCGAAAGGATGAGCGCCGTGGAAGCCCCATGGAACGTGCGGCGCGCGCGGAACCAGTTGCGCAAGCGCGGGTTCACGGAGGACGAGATCCAGGAATGGCTGGATGTCCATCTCCGCGCGCGGTTTGCTTGGCGCCATCTCTCCGGCCGCACCGGCGCGCCTTGGCGGGTGCGGGACTATCAGCGCGCCTCGCTGGAATCGCTCGCGATGCGCAAGGTCCATTGCGACGGCCGCGACGTCGGCAAGACCGCCGAGATCGAGATCATCGCGGCGTGGGCCATGGCCGCCCGGCCTCACACGGAGATGCTCGTCGCCGCGCAATGCGAGAACCACCTCTTCCCGCTCATGCAACGCCTCGTGCGCCGCTTTCAAGGAACGCCCGAACTCGCGGCCAGCCTCGCCGAGGTGAAACGCTCGCCCTCGTGGTATCTGCGCTTCACCAACGGCTTCGTGCTCTGGGGCCGCATTGCCGGACCCCACGGCATGAACTTTCAGGGCCTCCACGTGGACTGGCAAATCGTCGATGAGGCCCAGGAAATGACCGAACCCGCCTGGACCGAGCTGTTTCAATCCCTCAACGGCGGCGGGGCGCGGTGGGTGTACGGCGTGCCGAATGGCCTGCGCAACACCTTCTACCGCATGACGCAGCTCGGAGACGCGGAACAGTACAATTGGCCGTCGGCCCTCAATCCCGAGTTCACGGCGGAGAAGGACGCCGAACTCGCCCGGCTCTACGGCGGCCGGGAAAGCCCCGCCTACGTCCACCGCGTCCTTGGCCAACACGGCGCGCCCGCCCACGCCGTGTTCCGGCTCGACGACTACGCGGCCTGCGTGGACGAAGGCCTCGATTTCACCAACTTGGTACTCGGAGAGGAGGATCCCCTCGAATTGCCGTCCGCGCCGCCGGGCCGCTACGTCATGGGCTGCGACCTCGGCTACGCGCGGGACCCCTCCGAGTTCGTGATCTACCGCGTGGAGCCCCCGTACCTCGTCAACGTGCTGCGGATCCACTTGCGGGGCGTGAACTACATGCGGCAACAGGCGGTCATCGAGGCGTTGCACCAGGTCTACCGCTTCGAAGGCATCGGGATCGATTGCGGCAACAACGGCCGCGCCCTGTCCCACCGGCTCATGGCCAACGGCCCGGAGTGGTGCGCCAAGGTGAAGGCCTTCGAGTTCGGGGCAAGCATCGACCTCGACCCCCTGCCCGACGGCTCGCCCCAGCGCCGGCCCGTGAAACAGTTCATGACCGAACTCATCGAAGCGCGCATGGCCGAAGGGACCATCCGGTTCCCGCGTCTGCCGGACCGCGAAACCCAGTACGCCGGGCACACCTACCACGTGGGCCCCACCGGCCACATCGTCTACGAGAAAGGCGGCGACCACATCATCGACGCCGACCGCTGCGCCGTGTTATGCCATTACATCCTCACCGAGGTTGAGACTGGCGCTACCGCCCTGCCCGTTCCGCCCCGCGTCGCGGCGTTCTGAACGCATAAGCACAAACGGCCGACCGTACCGCCGGCGTCTCGCCGGCATATAGAGCCGCCCGGAAAGCGGCGATACAATTCCCCCTTTGGAAGGGGGAGCGCGGGGATGTGATCACGTACCGCCGGCGTCTCGCCGGCACACTTCGCGGAGAT
>JBKHFO010000245.1:0-5236 GCA_046540175.1 Candidatus Hydrogenedentota bacterium | reverse complement strand
CGCCCTTATGGCGTCATACCGAGCGCAGCAGGTTCGCCAACGCGTCCACCCAAGCGGGGTGACTGTTAAGCGAAGGGACCATGAGATACTCCGAGCCGCCGGCGTTCAGGAAGTCTTCCCTTCCGCGCAAACCAATCTCTTCGATGGTCTCGAGACAATCCACGGTGAAAGCAGGACAAAGCACCGCCAGCCGCTTTACGCCCCGCGCGGGCAACGATCGTATCACCGCATCGGTCTCGGGCTGGATCCAGGCGGCCTTGCCCAATCTGGATTGAAAGCTCGTCTCGTATCTCTCCCCGGCCAAACCAAGGCGTCCGGCGAGCCACTCGCTCGTGCGGAGGCATTGCTTGCGGTAACAATGGCGATTCGCCGGCGCGTCGGCCGCGCAACAGTCTTCGCTTTGCAGGCAATGAGCGCGCGTGGGATCGCTCTTGATCACGTGGCGTTCGGGAAGTCCATGGTAACTCAGAAGGACATGGTCCGGCTTGAACTCCTCTACATGCGGCCGGGCCACCGCCGCCCACGCATCGAGGAATCCGGCATCGGCGTAAAAAGGGGGAAGCACGGAGATAGGCGGGACGTTCCACCGGACAGCCAGAAGCGTATACAGCTTCTCGAGCACCGAGCCATTCGCCGCGGAACTATACTGCGGAAATAGCGGGGCGGCGATGATGCGATCCACGTCCTGCTCCAAGAGACGTTCAACACCGTCCTCCAGCGAGGGGTTACCGTAGCGCATGCCAAGCTCGACCACCGCGTTCGGAAGCTGCTCCGCCACTTTGTCCCGCAATTCTCCCATGATGACAAGAAGCGGGGCCCCCTCCGGGCTCCAAATCTGGCTGTACGCCTCGGCGCTGCGGTATTTGCGCTTGGGCAGAATAACGAAGTTGAGGAGCGCCCAACGCGTTAGTGCGGGGATATCGAGGATGCGGGGATCGGAGAGGAACTCGCGCAGGTAAACGCGAACTTCGGGCGGCCGGGGCGCGTCTGGCGTGCCCGTGTTGATAAGCAGAATACCCGCGCGTTCGTTGTCATGCATGAAGCGGTCTACCCTGTTCCGGACTGCATTGAGACGCCTCCGGGCGGCTCGTAAATCAGGCGGGTTCGCGAATCGAGCCCTGATAGGCCTGCTCGTACATGGCGCGCAACTTGGCCTGCGTGATTTCTCCGATTTGATTCTTGAAGCGATGCGGACTCGCGGCCACAGCCGCGGCGATTTCGTCGAGCCGATCACCCTCCACCCCGGCGTCCTTGGCGGCGGGCGACACGTCCACGGCCCTCAGCATGGCATGGATCGCTTCCGCCACCCGGTCAGCCGCGCTTTCGGGCGTGGGATCCGCGGGATAGCCCAACGCTTCGGCGATGGCGGCCACTTTCTCCGGCGCGTAGTGGGCGTTGTGGCGAAACATGGGCGTCAACAGCAGGGCGTTGGCCAAGCCATGCCGGACGCGGAACTGGACCGTAAGAGGATAGCCCATGCCATGCACCAGCGTGGTGCGGCTTTGCGCGATGACACATCCCGATAACATGGCGGCAAAATGCATTTGGGAGCGCGCCTCTAGGTGATCTCCGTCATTCGCCGCCTCGGGCAGCCAGCGCCGAATACGGCGGCATCCCTCCAGCGCCAGGATATCCCCCTTGGGCGTGCTGTTCTTGCTCACCATGCCTTCCATGCACTGGCTCAAGGCGTCCAGACCCGTGTTTACGGTCACCTGACGCGGCATGAAACGGGTCAGCTCTGGATCAAGCAGGGCGACTTTGGGAAAAAGATTCTCCCCCCCAATGGTGGCCTTTTCCCGATGCTCGCTGTGGATGAGCACGGAATAAGGCGTGACCTCGCTTCCCGAGCCCGCCGTCGTGGGCGCGGCAATCAGCGGCAAAGCCCCTTTCGTGAAGGTATCCCTTCCGATGTAATCCGCGCACCGCCCTTCGTTACAGGTCAAGCCTGCAACAGCTTTGGCTGCGTCCATGGGACTGCCGCCGCCAATGGCCACAACAACGTCGCATTTACTGGCCCCGCACTTTGCCGCCGCTTCGTCACACAGGTCCGTTTCGGGATCTTCGTCTACCCCCTCAAAGAGCACGGCCTGGGGAAAGGCGGCCAACACATGATCGAGCGCTCCGTTTTTCCGGGCGGAGCCCCGGCCCGTGACCACGAACGGCCGTTGGCCAAACCGCCCTATATAGTCTCCGATATTTTGGATCTTACCAGCGCCGAACTGGATTTCCGTTGGCATGCGGTACACAAACTCCATGAAAGTCCCCTTTTCCGCGTGGTGTTCTGGCTAGCGGTTTCGAGTTACTCTCCGCGCAGCCGCTGCTCAAGTTCGCTGACGGCCGACGACACCCGCCGTTCAATCATCTGGATCTTTTTCCGGGCCTTGCTGGCCGCTTCCGAATCGGGATCGATCCGATCAGCGGTTTTCCATGCTTCCAACGCTTCATCGTGGCGGCCTTGTTGATACAATGCATGTCCGAGGAAGGTGTGGGCCCACACGTTTTTGTCGTATGTTTCGATGGCCGAGCGAAAGAAACCTTCGGCTTCATGGTATTTCTTCTCGTTGTAACGCCGCCGGCCTTTTTTCACCAGCTTATGAGCCCGCTCCGCCACCTCGCGTTCACCTTCTTCCTCATGGAGCGCCCGGTTCAGTTTTCGGACATCGTTTCGCACTCCCTCGAAGGCTTCCATCGGGCGCTCCTTACGCTTAAGCACACGGCGCAGATGGTGCTTCACGTTGCGAAAAAACGTCCGGAATCTCTCTTGCCGAGTCTTGGTCATGGCCTTCCCCTTCATTACCCGTGCCGCCCTCGCGGGCATGGGGCCCTAGCTATTCGTTACGCATTTATGTAACAATGCCGTAACGTCGAAACGTTCAATCCAACCAAACGGAAGCGCAAAATCGCCGGGACTCCTTGGGCATTGTCCTCGCCGGCCCCTTGAAAACAAGGCGCCCACACTCCATCCTAATCCATGATACCATGGCGGCCCCCAGCTTATCTAAGGAATCAAGCCTAATACCCGGTCCGCCCCAAAATCGGACCACCCCGTTTTGCCGGAGTCAGACTTCTGTACGCCCTCGCGGCGGTGTTATCCTTAGATAGCACACTAACTCCACCTTCTTGCAGCAGCTGTTGGGGGCGCCTCAAGCCTCGGCCACAACATAGCGGATTTGACCAAAACATGGTCTTTTCGCTATACTATACCACGAAGTACGCGGAAGGGTGCATCTTTTCGCGCATCTGAGGGATTGAGAGAAATAGTTGGGTGTTCTTTTGTGTTTCGCCCATCAAGTTATGGTCCTGCTTTTCGTTATTTTCGGCGCGGAGCCCTAAAGGCTTTAGCGGCTTACGAAAACGCGAGTCAGTAAGAGGCAGTACCCAATAACCCCAAACACATTATACAAGGAAGGAGTAGGAGCACGATGCTTGAGATCGCCTTGTTGATGGTGTTCTCGCAACATGCGCTTCAACCCGTGGAAATTGGTGTCGCATCATACTACACCGTGAACAGCAGCGGCGCCGTGACGGCCTCCGGGGAGCGGCTGCGCGATGACGCCTTCACCGCCGCCATGGTCGATGGAGAATTCGGTCATTACTATTTGGTGCAAGCCGAAAACGGGAATTCCGTGGTGGTGCGGCTGAACGATCGGGGCCCCTATGTGGATGGCCGGGTCATCGACCTCTCCAAGGCCGCGATGCGGGAGCTTTCCCCAACGGCTGGGTTGCTCGACGTCGAAGTCTACCATCTGGGTCCCCGAATTCCGCCGAATCTCCGCGGCAGCAACTAGCCTCTCTTGTGCAGTAGCTTGCGCCGGCGCCACGCTTGTCGTGGCGCCGCTTTTTTAATCAAGGAATGCCCTGTGAATCTGGGAGACAACATGACAACCCGCACGAAAGCGTTACGCATTCTTCTTTTCCTCGCCCTCACTTCTTCTCTCGCGGCGGCGGAAGCCCCGTTTCAGATCCGCGTAATTGATAGCGAGACGGGGCGGGGCGTTCCTATGGTCGAATTGCGCACGGTGAACGAACTTTCTTACATCACCGACAGCAACGGCGCCGCGGCCCTCCACGAGCCCGGTTTGGCGGGACGGGAAGTCTTTTTTCATGTCGAGAGTCATGGATACACTTATCCCGAAGATGGGTTCGGGTATTCCGGGACCGCCGTCGAGGTCGAGCCCGGGGGCAGCGTGACCCTTGAAGTGGAACGCGAAAACATTGCGGAACGGCTCTACCGGATCACAGGCGAGGGCATTTACCGGGACAGCCGTTTGACAGGGGAAGATGTCCCGTTGGAGGACCCCGTGCGCGGCGGCGGCGTCATGGGCCAGGACTCGGCGCAGACCGCCATCTACCGGGACCGGCTCCACTGGGTTTGGGGCGACACTAGTCTCTCCGGGTATCCGCTGGGCGTGTTTCAATCCACCGGCGCCGTGTCGCAATTGCCTGGACAAGGCGGTTTGGATCCTGCCGCGGGCGTCAACCTTGAGTACTTCACCGATGAGGACGGCGCGCCCAAGCCCATGATCCCCATCGGGGAAGACACAAGCGTTCTGATCTGGCTCGACGGGCTCATGGTGGCGCACGATGAGGACGGTGAAGAACGGCTGGCCGGACGCGCGGAACTCTTGCATGGCCTGGGCGATCCGATCGGCCATTCGCTCGTGGTCTACGACGATGAGCGGCAAGTGTTCACCGAACACACGCCGTTCGGCCCCGATGAGTCCTGGCGCCATCCTCAAGGACAGACCACCACGCTTGAGGAAGACGGCGTGACATACAACCTGTTCTCGTTGCGCTTCCCGATTGTCCGCGTCGAGGCGTCGTTGGACGCGGCAGCCGATCCTAGCCGCTATCAGGCCTTCACCTGCCTGGAACCCGGCGGCCGCATGAATGGCGCCGAATCGCCCGTCATGCGGGATGACGCCGGCGATCTCGTGTGGGCGTGGCGCGAAGACACGGATCCCGTCGGCCAGAACGAGGAACAGACGCTCTTGGAGGCGGGACTTATCGACGAAGACGAGACCCGCTTCCAGGTTCGCGACGCGGAATCCGGCGATTCCGTGAACATCCACCGCGGTTCGGTCCAATTCAACGAGCACCTTGACCGATGGGTGCTGATCGCCACGGAGGAACACGGGGATCCCTCCTATCTTGGCGAGGTCTGGTACGCGGAAGCCCCGGATCCCACGGGTCCGTGGGACCAGGCCACGCGCATCGTCACCCACGACGATTACTC
>JBKHFO010000244.1:0-5244 GCA_046540175.1 Candidatus Hydrogenedentota bacterium | reverse complement strand
GGAGTCAGGATACATTCCAACGAATCACAACGCGAAAGGAAACGGACTATGCGAACGCTGTTGACGTCCCTATTGGTATTGACGGTTGCTGGCGCGGGGCCGGCTTTCGCGGACGGCGAGGAAGTTTTGTTGGCGCGCGATGGCGAAGCGCGGTGGCCTGTGGTCATTGGGCCGGAGGCGGGGGAGCAAACCCGCGCCGCGGCGGAGGATCTGGCGGCGTACCTGGAGCGCATCACGGGCGCCGCGTTCGATGTCACGGAGGGTGACGGGTCGGAAGGCGTCGCCGTGGGCGTCCCCGGCGATTTCACGGCGCTGCCGTTTGACCCCGCGTTTGGCGATGCGCCGTTCGAGCGGGACCACTACAGGATTCGCTCGACCGGCGATGGGCTTTATTTGCTGGGAGCGGGGGAGCAAGCGGCCGAGCTGGCGGTTTGGGATTTTCTGCACAGGCAAGGGTACCGGCTCTTCTTTCTAACGGACACGTGGGAAGTTGTGCCCGAGAAGCCGGAAGTGAGCGTTGCCCTCGATGTGGCGGAAGAACCCGATTACATCACGCGGGACGCCCCTCGCGGCGCGCCATGGAGCGACAACGCGCTGTGGGATCGCTGGCTGACGCGCAACCGCGCCGAGTCCTCCTTCGATTTGGATACCGCCCATGTGTACGGCCGGATCATCCGGGAGAACGCGGACGCCTTCGAGGCGAATCCGGCGTTCTACGCCCTGGTGGATGGCGAACGCCGGCACGCGGGCCGCGTGGACGGCGGCGGGAACATCAAGTTTTGCATCAGCAATCCCGAGCTGCGGGAACTTGTTGTCGATTGGGCCGTCGAGACGATGGAGGCCGAGCCCGAACGGGACAGCATCAGCCTGGACCCCTCGGACGGGACCAATTGGTGCGAGTGCGAGCCGTGCGTGGAGATGGGCAGTGTGAGCGATCGCGCGTTGACCCTCGCGAACGAAGCCGCCGAGGCGATTAACGATTTGGACCTCGGCCCGAAGTACGTTGGCATGTACGCCTACAATCGGCATAGTCCGCCGCCAGACATCGAAGTCCATCCCAACGTAATCATCAGCATCGCCACCAGCTTCATCCGCGGCGGCTATACGGTCGAGGATCTGGTGGAGGGCTGGCGCGAACAAGGCGCCACGCTGGGCATCCGCGACTATCACGATGTTTTCACGTGGACCCATGACCGGCCCCGCGAAGCGCGCGGCGGCGACATCGAATACTTGCAAGAGACCATCCCCTACTTCCACGAACAAGGCGCGCGGTTCATGAACTCGGAGAACGCGGATAGCTGGGGCGCCAACGGGCTGGGCTACTGGCTGACGCCGCGAATGCTGTGGGATCTCGACAACGCGGAGCGCGTGGAGGAGCTGGCCGAGGATTTTCTCGATAAAGCGTTTGGCGAGGCGAAGGAGCCCATGCGCGCCTTCTACGAGCTTCTGAACCAAGAACACAAACCGCGCTCGAACGAAGACGTCGTGGCCCGGATGTATGAGCATCTCGCGGAAGCCCGCGCGCAAAGCGAGAGCGAGGCCGTGCGGGAGCGATTGGATGACCTCATTCTATACACGCGCTATCTGGAGTTGTATTACGCTTACCGCGCCGCATCGGACGAGGCGCGCCAAGCGGGCTTCGAAGACGTCTGGCGTCACGTCTACCGCATGCGGGACCGGTTCATGGTGTCCACCGAGGCCATCTGCGCGCGCAACGTGTTCCGCGATGATGAGGTCTCCGTGCCCGAAGAAGCCGCTTGGGATGTGCCCGAGGAAGACAATCCGTGGAAGAGCAGCGAACCGTTTGACGAAGCGGAGATCGAGGCGATTCTGGACGAGGGGATCGCGAACAACCAAGTGGACAAGGCCGGCTTTGAACCGGTTACCTACAGCCAGGACCTCGTCCCGGCGGCCGAGGGCCTTGACCTTCGCGAAGTCGAGCCGGGCCGTATCCCGTTGGGCTTTCGCGGGGAGCACGAGATGCTTACCTGGGTTTCGGATGGCGGGATTCAATTGGAGGTGACCGGCGGACTGATCGCCCATTACCGCGACCGGGGCAACGTGCGGATCAGCCTGTACGCCGAAGACGGCGAAGAACCGGAACGGGTGGCGCATGACGAGAGCGTTCCGCCGGACGGCGAGCCCCGCGAGGTGGCGCTGGAGTCGCCGCGGACGGGGTTGCATCGCCTCGAATGGAGGGACGGGGAGGACCGGACCCATCTTGATTGGCCCGCGGGTCAGCCGATGACGCTGAAGTCCACCCGAGAGGCCCCGGCGGAACCCACCGGCTCCTGGAGCCTGTACTTCTACGTGCCCGAGGGAACCGAAACGGTGGGCGGATTCGCCACGAGCGCGCAAGGGACCGTGCGGGATGGCGGCGATGCGGTGGTCTTCGACTTCTCGGACATGAACGGGGCCGGGTACTTCGACATCCCCGTGCCGGAAGGCCAGGACGGCCAGCTCTGGAAGTTCGAGGATTGCAACGGCGGCCGCGGACTTTCGACGGTTCCGCCCTACCTCGCCCGCGAGGGCCGCGAGCTTCTCCTGCCGCAGGAGATCGTGGAAGCCGATAGCGGGGAATGACGCCCGAATTGCCGGAGTGAGGCCGTACCGCCGGCGTCTCGCCGGCAATCAGGGACAGCCTGGTAGGTGGCGCCGAAGTGTGAACCGGTGAATGACGCTGAGGCGTTGCGTTCGCGCCGGAAGAGGTATAGAGTGGGGTGGTCTCCATTGAATATCTGGAGACTCAGACCAAATCCAAGGCTTTTGGAGGGAAATCCCATGAGCACCATCTCCCGGCGCCAATTTCTGGCGGCAAGCGCGGCGGCAACCGCGCCCCTGATTCTGCCCACGCGCGTGCTTGGCCGAGCAGGCCACCCAGGACCGAACGATCAGATCGTCCTTGGCTGTATTGGCGTGGGCGGCATGGGTAGCCGAAACATGCGCAGCATGAACCGATGGCATCCCGTCGCCGCGGTGTGCGAGGCGGACACGCAACGCGCCGAGGCCGCGGCCGGGTTGCTGGACAACGAGCCGGCCATCTACGGAGACTACCGGCGCTTACTGGACCGCCAAGACATCGACGCGGTGATTATCGCCACGCCCGATCATTGGCACGCCGTGCAAACAGTGCATGCCGTCGCGGCGGGCAAGGATGTCTACGTGGAGAAACCGCTCGGCAACACCATTGAGGAAGGCCGGGCCGTTGTTGACGCGGTCAACCGTCACGGCGCGATTGTGCAAGTCGGCAACCAGGGGCGTTCCAACGAGCTGTTTTATCGATTCTACAGCTTCCTACGGAACGGCGAAATCGGGAACATCAAGCAGGTGGATTGCTGGCACTACCCGAATCCCGAAGGACCCAGCCCGCCCGACCAAGAACCGCCAGACCATCTGGATTGGGACATGTGGCTGGGGCCGGCGCGGTGGCGGCCGTACAACCCCACCTATTGCCACAGCACCTTCCGGTGGTTCATGTTTTCCGGCGGCGGGAATATACGCGATCGCGGCGCGCACCAGCTAAGTCTTGTACTGTGGGCGTTGGACCGTGATGACGATGGGCCGGTCAGAGTGACGGCCACGGGAACCCCAGCGGCGAGCGGGAATTACGACAACCCCATCGAGATGGACGTCACGTGGGAGTTCACGGATCCCGATGTCACGGTGACGTGGCGCCAGCCCGGCGATCCGCCGGAGGACAATCTGGAGATAGGGTACGGGAACGAATATCACGGGGAATCGGGGACCGCCTATCACTGGGGCACGGCCGACGAGCCCGGGTGCGGGGTTAGCGGCAATGTGGCGGACTACGAACCGCCCGCCGATGGCGTCCAACTCTATCGCAGCCCGCATCACCACGAGAATTGGCTGGAATGCATCAAGACCCGGGAACAACCCATCATGCCCGTGGGGCCGGCGCATCGAGCGGCGACCATGTGCAACCTGGGGAACCTCGCGTATTTGCTCGGCCGGCCTTTGGAGTTTGATCCGCGCGCGGAGCGGTTCGTCAATGATGAACACGCCAACCGCTTGCTGAGCAGGCCCGGCCGTGGGCCATGGCATGTTTAAGAGGAGAGAAACCCCTGTCTAACGTATCGAGATGGCGCTTCACAACGTTGTATGTGGTCCTCGCCGTTTTGGTGTTGAGCACTGCTAGGGCGCACGCCATGGACGGCGATACGAACACCGGCGGCCCCCACGCGGTGTTCGTTATTGGAGATCGCGAGTATCGCTCTGAAGAGTCGATGCCGATGCTCGCCCGGATTCTCAAGAACCGCTATGGCTTCGAGGTTACACTTTGCTTCTCCGTGACCGATGACGGCGTCATCGACCCCAATCGTCCGGATCACATCGAGGGCCTCGAAGCGCTGACCGATGCGGATGTGATGATCGTCTATATCAGTTGGCGCCAGTTACCGTCTGACCAGCTTGCGTTCATCATGGATTTCATTCGGGAGGGCGGGGCGGTCGCCGGGTTCCGTCCCACGGTGTTGCCTTTCGAATACCCCGGCGATCACGAGTATGCGCATCTGAACACCGAATGGCCGCACGAAGTGCTCGGCCTACGGTGGATCAGCCACCATGGCGCGGATAGTTCAACGGACGCGTTTCCAATCGAAGAGCGAGGGGACCATCCAATCCTCAATGGCATTGAACCGTTTCACGTGCGCAGTTGGCTCTATAACGCCGAAGAGCATGTGCATGAAAACGTGCAGCCGCTGATGACGGGCCGCGCGGTGCGGGGCGCCGGGCCGGGCGGCGAGCACTTCGCGGATCCACATCCGGTCGCGTGGACCCACACGCGCACCGAAGCCTACGGCGGCGGAAGGACCTTCTTCACGACCATGGGGGCTGCCGAGGATTTTCACAACGCGTTTCTGCGAAGGCTTTCGCTTCAGGGGATCTTCTGGGCCGTGGGCCAGGAAGACCAAATTCCCAAGCAGGGCCTGAACGCCGAGCCCTTTATCGCGTACGATCCCGAACCGTCCGCCTTCGGGGATGAGGCGTACAAGCAGGGCGTGCGGCCCGAGGATATTCCCTTGACGGTGGAGGACGAGTAAGCGAACCCGTACCTTCGGCCTGTCAAGTTTGCATGCGGGCGGTTGGACCGTGATCGCCACATAAGGCGGCGTGTGTGGGGTGTTTACATCCCCCGGCCCTTAGGGCCACCCCTTTCAAAGGGGGAATAATTCGTACCGCCGGCATCTTGCCGGCATGGCCGGGGACACAATTCGTTCTTGACCA
>JBKHFO010000243.1:0-5285 GCA_046540175.1 Candidatus Hydrogenedentota bacterium | reverse complement strand
CGGCCATGTGCCGGCAAGATGCCGGCGGTACGGGGCTCATTCCCCCTTCCGAAGCGGGATCAAGGGATATGTCAATCCGTCTTGTGTAACATCCCCTCCCTGTGGGCCGCCGCCCATGTGCCGGCAAGATGCCGGCGGTACGAGGCTCATTCCCCCTTCCGAAGCAGGATCAAGGGGTGTAACCCGCGCTCTTCATGAGCTATCCTCATCTCCTGCCGGTTCCGCGGTGATGACTTGGTCGTGATCGTAGACCGCCGCTATTTGGTGACCCGGCGGGACAGTGAGAAACTCGTCCTCTGGCCAGTCGCCGCCCACCAGCATCTCCATCAATCTGACGCTGCCGGTAAGCTCCTCGACCCGCAAGCCGCTTCGGGCGGCCTCGTCCCGGATTCGCTTAACCATACCGGGTTCGCGTGTTTCGGGCACGTCGAGCAACACAATCTTCCCGCTTTCGTCCTTGGGTTGCATGGCGTCCAACAGATACTGCGCGTTCTCTTCGCCGTAGGTGGCCGCCAAGTCTTCGTAGGTGACGCCTTGCGAAAGCCACATGCGCATGGCGCTATCGGAAAGAAGGCTGTCTCCCCGTTCGGAATAGCCGACCGACGCCCAACTCTGACTCGGGTTGTCCGAGAAGTGCTCGTTGAACCGCTCCTTCGACCCGAGGAACAACGTGGTGCAGTCGTGCGCCCGGGGAACCACGAGCGGGAGGGCGCGCGCTTTCAGGCCGAGCGCCGCGTTGCCGCACAGCCCGTAGCCCAACAGGATGGCGCTGTACGCCGTCTCTTCGTGTTCGGTTTCGTCGATCTGTTCCTGGAGATAGCGCCGCAGCTCCGAGGGCTGGTTGTGCCGGTTCTTGGGCGTGAACACGGGCGTCACGGCGTGTGGGGCCCGAACAATGGCGTGACACACCTCCCGGGTAATCACCTCGCACGCCAACAACTTCAGTATCATGTGCGCTCTTCCCGCTGCGCGGCGCGCCTGTTGGGGCTCAGGGCGAACAGCTGGTTTATTTCACCACAAGGTTGACCATCTTGCCCGGGACGTAGATCTCTTTCACGACTTCCTTGCCGCCGAGGTATTGCGCCACGCGGTGGTCGTCCTTGGCGGCGGCGAGGATCGCGTCCTTGGCGGCGTCCTTGGGGGCCTCGATGACGGCGCGGAGTTTGCCGTTGACCTGAACCGGCAGTTGGACGGTGTCTTCTTCGAGCAGCGCGGCGTCGTATTCCGGCCAAGGTTCGTAGGCCAATGTATCGGCATGCCCCAGCCGTTCCCAAAGCTCCTCGGCCATGTGCGGGGCGAAGGGCGCGAGCAGCAGCACGAACTGCTCCATCCACGCCTTGTCCATCTTGTCCGCCTTGTGCGCCGCGTTGACGAACTCCATGAGCCGGCTGATGGCCGTGTTGAAGTGCAGTCCCTCGATGTCTTCCGTGACTTGTTTGATCGTGTTGTGCAATACGCGGTGAAGCCCGTCATCTCCGCCGGAATCAACAATATGCGGCTGCAAGGCGTCATCGTTCCCGATGAACAGCGACCACACCCGGCGCAGGAACCGGTTCACCCCCTGAGCCCCTTCGTCGCTCCAGGGCTTCTCGCGGTCGAGCGGCCCCATGAACATCTCGTAGAGCCGCAACGTGTCCGCCCCGAGTTCCTTCACGACCGTGTCCGGGTTGACCACGTTGTAGCGGGACTTGCTCATCTTCTCGACGAGGGCTTGGACAGGCTTGCCCGTTTCCTTTACACACCATTTTCCGTCCTTTTGCTCGACCTGTTCGGGATAGTAATACTTTCCCTCGTCATCCCGATACGAGTACGCCAGGATCATCCCTTGGTTGAACAGCCTCTGGAAGGGCTCCTTCGTGGAGACGTGGCCCGCGTCGTAGAGCACCTTGTGCCAGAACCGGGCGTAGAGCAAGTGCAGGACGGCGTGTTCGGCGCCGCCTACGTAGAGGTCCACGGGCATCCAGTACTGCTCGGCTTCCTTGGACCAGGCGGCGTTGTCGTTTTGGGGATCGCAAAAGCGCAGGTAATACCAGCAGGAGCCCGCCCACTGGGGCATGGTGTTGGTCTCGCGCCAGGCGGGCTGGCCGGTCTCGGGATCGGTGGTCTTCACCCAATCCTCCGCGCGGGCCAGCGGCGGGCGGCCCTCGGGCGTGGGACGGTAATCGTCCAGCTCAGGCAACACGACGGGCAAGTCCTTCTCGGGCACGGCGCGCACCGTCCCGTCTTCCAAATAGAGCAGTGGGAACGGCTCGCCCCAATAGCGTTGACGGCTGAAGAGCCAGTCGCGCAGCTTATACGTGACGGTCCCCTTGCCCAGTCCGCGCTCCTCCAGCCATTCGATGATCCGGCGCTTGGCCTCTGGCACGGTGAGGCCGTTAATAACGGGCGAGTTGATGAGGATGCCCTCGCCCTCGTACGCTTCCGTGTCGATGTCCCCGCCCTTCACGACCTCCACGATGGGCAGGTTATGCGCCTTGGCGAACGCGTAGTCCCGCTCGTCGTGAGCGGGCACGGCCATGATCGCGCCGTAACCGTACTCATACAAAACGTAGTCAGCCACCCAGATGGGGATCCGCTCCCGGTTGACGGGATTGATGGCGCAGGCGCCGGTGAACACGCCCGTCTTGGCGGCCTCCGCCTGGACGCGCTCCTGAGCGCTGCGGCACAGTACCCGTTCCACGTACTTCTTGACTTCCTTCCGGTGCGCCTCCGTCGTCACCCGGGCCACCAAAGGGTGCTCGGGGGCCAGGACACAATACGTCGCGCCATACAGCGTGTCGGGCCGCGTGGTGAACACGGTGAACTCCTCGGCGCACCCATCCACCTTGAACACGGCTTCCGCCCCTTCGCTCCGGCCGATCCATTCCCGTTGCATGGCCTTGATGCCCTCGGGCCAATCCAACGCCTCGAGATCCTCAAGCAGACGCTCGGCGTACTCCGTGATCTTGAGCATCCACTGCGTCATCATGCGCTGTTCCACGGGGTCGCCGGTCTCGACGTACTTGCCGTCCTTCACTTCTTCGTTGGCGAGCACGGTGCCGAGGGCGGGGCACCAATTGACGGCGGCCTCGGCCTGATACGCGAGACCGCGCTCGAACAGGACCAGGAAGATCCATTGGGTCCACTTGTAGTACTTGGGATCGGTGGTGTTGATTTCGCGGTCCCAGTCGTAGGACAGGCCAAGGGATTGGATTTGGCGCCGGAAGGTATCGCAATTGCGCTGGGTTATCCCGGCGGGATGTTCTCCCGTGCGGACGGCGTGGCGCTCGGCGGGCAGGCCGAAAGCGTCCCACCCCATGGGATGCAAGACATTGTACCCCTGCATCCGCTTATAGCGCGAGACGATGTCCGTCGCCGTGTAGCCCTCGGGATGGCCCACATGAAGTCCGTCGCCGCTGGGATAGGGGAACATGTCCAATATGTAATACTTCGGCTTGGACGCATCCACCTCCGTCTTGAAGGTCTTGTTCTCCAGCCAATAGCGTTGCCACTTCTGTTCAATATGTTGATGATCGTAACTGCCACGCGCCATGAAAGTGCAATCCTCTGTCCGTGTTGAATCCTGCGGCGTCGATTGGACGGGGAAAACGGTGATGCGAAAGCCCAACTATATCACACGCGGCGCGCACCCTTCATGCCGCGTTCAACCCCCTTACGGTTCTATGAAGCAACTTTGGAAAAACTCTAGGCAAGCGCCTGTTTACCGGCGTGAATCTGGCAAATCGCCAAGGCGAGGGCATCGGCGGCGTCGTCGGGCTTCGGGTATTCCCCCAGGTTAAGAAGGATGCGAATCATCTCCTGTACTTGGCGCTTCTCGGCCTTGCCGTAGCCCACGACGGCGTTCTTCACTTCCAGGGGGGAAAACTCGGAAATGGGGCAGCCCGCTTGCGCCACGGCGACCGCGATAACGCCGCGGGCTTGGCTTACAGAGATCGCGGAGGTGACATTTTGCGAGAAGAAGAGCTTCTCAATCGCCACGGCCTCGGGTTGATAATGGGCTATAAGGGCGCTGGCTTCCCGGAAGATCGTGGCCAGCCGGTGATGAAAAGGCTGCCCGGCGGGCGTGCGGATGGCGCCGTGCCCGCGATGATAGAGGCGCGTCCCTTGCCCTTCCACCACGCCGTAGCCGGTGGTGGCGGCGCCGGGGTCAAACCCGAGGACGAGCACCGTCAGCCGCCCATGGCTTCGGCCATCTCTTCGTCCGCGATGTCGAAGTTGGCGTATACGTTTTGAACGTCTTCCTGATCCTCGAGAGCTTCCATAAGCTTCATCACGCTTTGCGCCTGCCCGCCTTCCACCTGGACCGTCGTCTTGGGGATCCGCATGAACTTCTGCGTATCCAAGGTAAAGCCCATGTTCTGCAAGGCCTCGCCCACCGTGTGCAGCTCCTGGGGATCGGTAAAGATCTCCACAAAGTCGCTTTCCACGGTCACGTCGTCCGCCCCCGCCTCGATAGCCTTCTCCATGGCCTCTTCTTCCGTCATCTCCCCACGGGGAATGATCATGTAGCCCTTCTGCTCAAAGTTCCAAAGCACGGCGCCGTGTTCGGCCATGCTGCCCCCGTATTTGGTGAGAAGATGCCGAATCTCCGCGACGGTGCGGTTCTTGTTGTCCGTCAACACCTCCACCAACACGGCCACGCCGCCCGGCGCATAGCCTTCGTAATGGGTCTCCTCGTAACTCGCGCCCGGAAGTTCGCCCGTCCCCTTCTTGATCGCCCGATCCACATTGTCCTTGGGCATGTTCTGTGACCTGGCCTCAAGCAAGACCGTGCGCAACCGGGGATTCATTTCCGGATCGCCGCCGCCGAGCCGGGCCGCGACGGAAATCTCCTTCGCCAACTTCGAGAAAACCTGACCCCGCTTGGCGTCTTGCGCCCACTTCTTCCGCTTTATGGTGCTCCACTTCGAGTGACCTGACATACACTCTACTCCATCGTTATGATTTTCAATGATCCGGTTAATTCATAGCTACCCTCACAGGCGTTTATTGTACCAACGCGGACGCGATCCGCGCAACGGGGCGCTTCCCAAGCCGCCGGGTAAGTCAGCCCAATCTAACTTGCCCTCCCTATTGTTAGCGCCACATTGCTGTCCTAATTGCTGTCCTAAACAGACAGAGATTGCCATGCCGTTCACGTCGGCAAGAGCCACAAGCCAGAGCGTGAGCATCCCAGCCCGAAGGGCTTGAAACACAACAGCCCAGGGCAATCGCCCTGGGTAATCTCATGTGCAGCCCTGAAAGGGCGTAACATAGGCTCGCAGCCACCTGTAACGCCCTTTCAG